>NZ_CP019701.2:2642500-2720000 GCF_002005205.3 Rhizobium rhizogenes
CATAGGAATAATCATAGACCGGGCGGAAGGGCAGCGGCGCAATATAGGCGTCCTCCTCCGGTCCGACGGTTTCATCTGGAACCATCACACGGCCGACCTTGGTGCTGAGCGTATAGTCGCCCCGCTCATGCTCGGTCACCATGCTGCCGAGACGACGCTCCGACCGCGTATAGCCGTAAAAGGGCGCGGTATCGAAATAACGCATGCCGCTTTCCCATGCCTTGTCGAACGCACCTTTGGATTCCTCATAGGGCGTGACCCGGTAGAGATTGCCCATCTGGGCGCAACCGAGGCCCATGACCGTGACATCAACGGCGCGGCGCGGCAATTTACGTGTATCGGAGACTTTCATCGCAGGGACTTTCCAGCTTGTCTTTGGAAGGACGCGCCGCCGCTCAGCGGCGCGCCATCACGCAATCAGTAAAGAACGTTCTTGGCTTCCGGCTTCTCGATATTGTCCTTGGTGACAACAACGACGCCGGTATCGACGAACTTCTCGACCTTTTCCTTGTTGATGAGCTTGGAAATGGTCTCCACGCCCTTTTCACCCATCTGATAGGAACCCTGAACCACGATGCCGGCCAGCGTGCCATCCTTGACGAAGCCCTGAAGGTCCTGATTGCCATCGAAGCCGATGGCGACGACCTTGCCGGCCTTGCCGCTCTGGGCAAGCGCACGGCCGACGCCGATTGCCGTCGGCTCATTGGCGCCGAAAATGCCCTTGAGGTCGGAATTGGCGGCCAGAACGTCGGTGGTTTGGTTCAGCGCGGTCGCCATCTGCGACTGCGAATAGAACGGGCCGACGATCTTCAGGTTGGAGTTCATCTGGATGTAATCGGTGAAACCGCCAACGCGGCCGATTTCCGAACCGGCACCGGCGACATAGGACATGACGGCGATCTTGCCTTCCTTGCCCACCTTGTCGATCAGCGCCTGTGCGGCCAGTTCGCCGGCTTTCTTGTTATCGGTCGCGAGGAACGACTGGTAATATTGCTCCGAGCCGCTCGCCAGCTGCGAGTCGATCAGCACCACGGGAATACGGGCCTCCCAGGCCTTCTTGACGGCAGGCACCAGCGCGTCCGGATCGGAAGGAGCAAGAACGATACCCGCAACCTTACGGTTGATGGCGTTTTCAACCATGTTGACCTGGTCGGCGATCGCGGATTCGGCTGCCGGACCCTGGAAGGTCATGGTGTTGCCGGAAGAGTTCTTCATCGCCGCATCGGCGCCCTTCTGGACGTTCTGCCAGAAGGTGGAATTGACGGTCTTGACGATGACGGCGATTTCGCCGGCCTGCACGGTGGAAACGCTCCACAGCGCGATTGCGGATGTCAGAAGGGCAGTCGCAATTTTCTTCATTTCTTCCTCCGTGATGTCGGCATACCGGGCCTCCCCTTGCCGATCTTTTTTGCGGAAAGGGTCCGCAGGCCCTTGATCAGCGGCGGTTGCGCAGCTGGTCGATCCAGACGGTGACCAGAATGACGAGGCCGATGATGATCTGTTGCGTGAAGGCGGAGACGCCGTTCATGTTGAGACCGTTGCGCAGGATGCCGATGACGAAGGCACCGATGGCCGTGCCGGAAATCGTGCCCACGCCGCCGATGAGGGACGTACCGCCGATAACCGCGCTGGCAATCGCATCCAGCTCATACATCACACCTTCATTCGGCTGGGCGGTGACGAGGCGCGACATCAGCACGCAGCCCGTCAGGCCGGCGAGCGTGCCAGACAGGATGTAGGTGAAATTGGTAACGCGGGCGACATTGACACCGGAAAGACGCGCGGCATCCGCATTGGAGCCGACAGCATAGATGTGACGGCCGAGGATCGAGCGGTTGAGCATGAAGGAAACCGCAAGCGCAATCACCACCATCAGGATGACGGGGTAGGGGATACCGGGAAACACCACATTCGGAAAGCCGTCGTCACCGATATTGACGATGCGGAAAAGAGCGCCATTGCCGAGTTCGCCGAAGGACTCGCCAAGACCTGAAACAGCGCGTGCACCCGTGATCTGCAGCGCCACGCCACGGGCAATCAGCATCATGCCCAGGGTGGCGATAAAGGGTGGCAGCTTGAAACGGGTGACCAGAAGGCCGTTGATGAGGCCGCAGAGCGACCCCGTCAGAATGCCGAGCAACATGCCGACCGGCACGGGCATGCCGAGTTCCTTCACCGCAAGCGCCGCAACGACGCCGGCAAGCGCCAGCACCGAGCCGACGGAAAGATCGATGCCACCGGTGATGATGACACAGGTTGCGCCAATGCCGAGAAGCGCGATGGACGTGACCTGCAACGCGATCGTCATGCCATTATTGACGGTGAAGAAAGCGCTGCTGGTTGCGGAGAAGACCGCGACAAGCGCAAAGAGGCTGCCAAGTGCGGCAAACTTCTGGATAATATCCTTCTGGCGGTCGCTGACAGCAAAGCTCTTCTTGGGTTCTGCAATATTGGCCATGTCGTTCCTCACTGCGCGGCCCGGCCGTAACCGGACGCATACCGCATGATTTCTTCCTGATTGGTCTTGGCGGTTTCGAGCACGCCCGTGATACGGCCCTGATGGAAAACGGCGATACGGTCCGTCAGACCGAGAATTTCCGGCAGTTCCGAGCTGATGAGAATGACACCGATGCCCTGCGCGGCCAGTTCGTCCATGATCTTGTAGATCGCGAATTTCGCGCCGACATCGATGCCGCGTGTCGGCTCATCGAAGAACAGCACGCGCGACTGCCGGAACAGCCATTTGCCGATGATGATTTTCTGCTGATTGCCGCCCGAAAGCAGCCGCACCGTCTGTTCGATCGAGGGGGTGCGGATATTCAGGAGATCGACGTAGCGCTTCGCAACGTCGTCATGCTTCTTGAAATCGATCAGGCCGAAGCGGTTGGAAACCTCGCCGAGATTGGCAAGCGTGGTATTGGCCGCAACCGACATCTTGATCGCAAGACCATCGCTTTTACGGTCCTCCGAGAGATAGGCAATGCCCTCCCGGATAGCATCCTGCGGCGAGCTGATGGAAAGTTCGCGCCCGTTGAAAACGATCTTGCCCGCATCAAGCGGATCGGCGCCGAAGATGGCCCGGGCGACTTCGGTGCGGCCGGCACCCATCAGCCCGGCAAAACCGAGGATTTCACCGCGCCGCAGCGAAAAACCGACATCGTGGAACACGCCGCTGCGCGTCAGGCCTTCAACCGAGAAGATGATGTCATCCGTCGGACGGGACGTGCGTTCGGGGAACTTGTCTTCCAGCGAACGCCCGACCATGCGCGTGACGATGTCATCGACAGTGATCGAAGCGAAATCGTCGGTCGAAATATAACGTCCATCACGCAGAACCGTCACCCGGTCGACGATTTCGGCCATTTCATCCAGACGATGGGAAATATAGACAATGCCGACACCGGATGCCTTGAGATCACGGATGACCTTGAACAGGAGCCGCGTTTCCTGCTCGGTCAGCGAGGAGGTCGGCTCGTCCATGATGAGCACTTCGGCGTCAAGAGAGAGCGCCTTGGCGATTTCCACCATCTGACATTGCGCGACCGAGAGGCCACGCACGATCTGGTCGGGGTCGATATCGACACCCAGCCGGTCGAGACAGCGCTTGGCGTCAAGCCGCAGCTTTTTGCGGTCGACGAGGAAACCGCGGCGCGGCTCGCGCGCAAGATAGATGTTTTCGGCGACGGAAAGATGCGGAACGAGGTTGAGTTCCTGATGAATGATGGCGATGCCGGCGGCTTCGGATTCCAGCGGCGATGCATATTGCACCTTCACGCCCTTGTGCAGGATGGTGCCGTCGCTCGGCTGATAGACGCCGCTGATGATTTTCATCAGCGTCGATTTTCCCGCGCCATTCTCACCGCAGACCGCATGCACTTCGCCGCTGCGCAGATCGAAATGCACATTTGACAGCGCCTTGACGCCTGGAAATTCCTTGCTGATGTTTTCGAGACGCAGAAGGACCAAACGCTCCGCGCGCGCCATCTCCCCAGGCGAAAATTCGCCCCGAATTGTCGATGCGCCCTGCGACATCAGAAAACCTCCACCCGCACTCCCCGCTCCACCGGGGGTCATGAACAGGCCAAATGGTTAGGCCGGTTTTGAAGAATGGTCAAGCCAATTAGGTCAAAAAGTGAAGAGGTGCATTCAGGAGAACGAAGGGCCGCCAAAGATACCCTTAAAATAATTACGTATTTTCAGCTATTTAAGTAATATCTTGCGTATTGCTGCACTTGGCGTTACGGTAAGGCCAAATACCGATATCACAAAGGCTTCAGCAAAAAACACATGAGTGGTCAGGCCAAAATAGCGGAACCGCGCCGGCTTTATCAGCAGATTGCGGACCAGATACGCGAACTCATCGATCTCGGTGAATTCCTGCCCGGCACACGGCTTCCTGCCGAACGGGAACTGGCCCAGAAGCTCGGTGTATCGAGACCCTCGCTGCGTGAGGCGCTGATTGCGCTTGAAATCGACAACACCGTCGAAATTCGTATGGGTTCCGGTGTTTATGTGTCGACCGAGGCTCTCCAAACGACCCATCACACCAAATCGCTGGGCGACAGCCCCTCCGAACTGATGCAGGCACGCGCCGCATTGGAAGGTGCGACGATCGTGCTGGCGGCAAGCCGCATGACCGACGAGACGATCTCAAGCCTTCGCCAGATCCTCAATACCATGCAGAGGGAAATCGAGGCCGGGCGTAAACCTCTTGATCAGGACCGGTTGTTTCACGTCACCATTGCCGAACAATCCGGCAACAGCGTTCTGGCACGGCTGGTAGCGAACCTCTTTGATGAACGACACAGCCCTATTTCAGCTCAGCTGCGTGTCAAATTCGAGGACCGCGACACCTGGACCTATGCGCTTCAGGAGCACGAAGCGATTCTGGCGGCGCTGGAACTCAAGGATCCGCTGCTGGCGCAGGCGGCCATGCATACCCATCTGGAAGGCTCGAAGCGGCGCTGGGTGGAAAGCTGATTTAAGAACATAGCAGGCAATATACCGGGAGGAGGAAAACCCGTGAGTGAGAATTCCGAGGCAACCATTTTGCTGAACGCCAACGACAATGTCGCGGTGGCGCGTCGGTCCATTCCGGCCGGCGGCGCGACGGGCAGGGGCGGTCTGGCAGCGCTTGAGCTGATCGGGCGCGGGCACAAGGTAGCCCTCAAATTCATCAAATCCGGCGATGAGGTGCTGAAATACGGACAGGTCATCGGTATTGCCACCCAGGATATCGAACCCGGCCGCCACGTGCACCTGCACAATCTCGCCATGGTGCCTTCCGAACACGCGCATCAGTTCAGCATCGATATCGAAGAAAAGGGCATGGTGCCGGAAACCGAGCGCCGCACCTTCATGGGTTATGACCGTGGTTTCGGCGGTGTCGGCACGCGCAACTATATCGGCGTCATCGCTTCGGTGAACTGTTCCGCCACCGTGTCGCGTTATATCGCCGATTATTTCAACAAGCAGGGCGGCCTTGACGGTTTCGACAATGTCGATGGTGTCGTGGCGCTGACCCATGGTGGCGGCTGCGCGCTGAACACCAAATCGGAAGGCTATCGCCTGCTGATCCGCACCATTCAGGGTTATGCCCGCCACCCCAATTTCGGCGGCATTCTGCTGATCGGCCTCGGCTGCGAAACCAACCAGATTGCCCCCATCCTCGAACACTACAAGATGGAAGAGGGCGAGCGGCTGCGCACCATGACGATCCAGCAGCATGGCGGCACGCGCAAGACGATCGATGCGGCGATTGCCGAGATCAAGGCCATGCTGCCGATGGTCAATGCCGCCCGTCGCACCAAGCAACCGCTTTCGAAGCTGAAGGTGGCACTGGAATGCGGCGGATCCGATGGCTATTCCGGCATATCGGCGAACCCGGCCCTGGGTTATGCATCCGATCTCATTGTCCGCAACGGCGGCACCACGGTTCTTTCCGAAACACCCGAAATTTATGGTGCCGAGCACCTGCTGACAAAACGCGCCGTCACCCCGGCGGTCGCCGAAAAACTGTTGCAACGCATCGACTGGTGGCGAGACTATACCGCCCGCAATGGCGACGAGCTCAACAACAATCCCTCCCATGGCAACAAGCTTGGCGGCCTGACCACCATTCTGGAAAAATCGCTGGGCGCGGTTGCCAAGGGCGGCTCCATGCCGCTGAAGGCAGTTTATGAATTCGCCGAGACCGTGACGGAACAGGGCTTCGTCTTCATGGATACACCCGGCTACGACCCCGTCGCCGTCACCGGCCAGGTTGCCGGCGGCTGCAACGTCATCTGTTTCACCACCGGGCGCGGCTCGGTTTCGGGCTTCAAGCCGGCACCCTGCATCAAGATCGCCACCAATTCCGAAATGTATGAACACATGAAGGAAGACATGGATATCAACTGCGGCGAGATCGTTACCGGGGCGGAAACCATCGAAGAATCCGGCAAACGAATTTTCGAGCATATTCTCGCCGTGGCTTCCGGCGACAAGACGGTCAGCGAGATTTACGATTACGGCGACAACGAATTTGTGCCGTGGCAGGTCGGTGCAGTGACCTGAACAAAAATCGAGACTGTCCCACGTGAAACAAAAGGCCCGGAAATCGCTTTCCGGGCCTTCTTTATTCCTGACTATTTCCGCACTTAGTGGCGGAAGTGGCGCATGCCGGTAAAGACCATCGCGACATTATGCTCGTTCGCGGCGTCGATCACTTCCTGGTCACGCATGGAGCCGCCCGGCTGGATGACAGCGGTAGCGCCTGCGGCAATCGCGGCGAGCAGGCCGTCGGCGAAGGGATAGAACGCCTCCGAAGCAACGGCAGAGCCGCGTGTCAGCGGCTCGGCAAGACCAAGCGCCTTGGCGGCATCCTCCGCCTTCTGGGCGGCGATACGGGCGGAATCCACGCGGCTCATCTGGCCAGCGCCAATGCCTGCCGTCTGTCCATCCTTGGCATAGATGACGGCATTGGATTTCACATGCTTGGCGATCTTGAAGGCGAACTTCATGTCCTCAAGCTCCTGCGCCGTCGGCGCGCGCTTGGTGACGACCTTGAGATCGAGATCCTCGACCATGCCATTGTCGCGGCTCTGTACCAGCAGGCCGCCCGAAACTGTCTTCGCCGTAATCCCGGCTGCGCGCGGGTCCGGCAGGCCGCCAGCGGTCAAAAGGCGCAGATTCGGCTTGCGGGCGATAATGGACTTGGCTTCCTCGGTGACATCAGGCGCGATGATGACTTCGGTAAAGAGCTTGACGATCTCTTCCGCCGTTTCCGCATCAAGCGTACGGTTCAACGCAATGACGCCGCCAAATGCGGATACGGAATCGCATGCCAGCGCCCGCCGATAGGCTTCGGCAAGGGTTGGACCCGTCGCCACACCACAGGGATTGGCGTGCTTGATAATGGCAACGGCCGGAGCGTTTTCCGGCAGGAACTCCGCCACCAGCTCGTAAGCGGCATCCGTATCATTGATGTTGTTATAGGAAAGCTGCTTGCCCTGAAGCAGCGTCGCGGTTGCGACGCCGGGGCGCTTTTCACCGGTCAGGTAAAAACCGGCGCTCTGGTGCGGGTTCTCGCCATAACGCATCTTTTCCTTCAGCACGCCACCGATGGCGCGGTAATCCGGCGTCTCGATTGCAAGCGCCTCTGCGAACCAGTTGGAAATCACCGCATCATAGGCTGCGGTTCGAGCATAGGCCTTGGCAGCGAAACGCTGGCGCAGCGCATAGGACGTCTGGCCGTCATCAGCCTGCAGGGCTTCAACCAGATCAGGATAGTCGGAGGGATCGGTAACCACCGTGACATAGGCATGGTTCTTGGCAGAAGCACGGATCATTGCCGGTCCGCCAATATCAATATTCTCAACCGTCGTCGGATAATCGCCGCCCTTGGCGCGAACTTCCTCGAAGGGATAAAGATTGATCACCGACAGATCGATCGCCTCAATGCCATGTGCCTTCATAGCCTCGACATGTTCGGCGTCATCCCGGATAGCGAGAAGCCCACCATGCACATTCGGATGCAGGGTCTTGACGCGGCCATCCATGATTTCGGGAAAATTGGTCACGTCGGAAACATCTGTCACCGGCAGTCCCGCATCGGCAATGGCCTTCGCCGTTCCGCCGGTCGAAAGCAGCCGGACACCAAGCTTGGAGAGAACCGTCGCCAGCTCGATAATGTCAGTCTTGTCGGACACGGAAAGAAGCGCCGTGCGGATTTTGACCTTATCGGGGGCGGGGATTTTTTTGGACACGACGGCCATCGGGCATACTCCGTTTAACGGGGAGGACAGGCTGGAATGGGATTGATCCAGCAATTGCCGCCGCGTTAACACAGCTTACCGAATTAATAAACAGCAGGGACATCGAACGGTGAAAACTATGGCGGTTTTTGTCCCGCTCCGTCGGAATTTTCCTAGGCCTTGCGCTCGATGATCCAGCGGATCTCCCGCGTATTGGCGAGATTGAAAGGCAGTTCGATCTGCTGCGACGGACGCATGCCCGAGGCATCCGCCATGAAAACATCCTCCGTGACGAAAACCTCCAGACCCGGCGCTGAAAACAGCCAGGTGGTTCCGTCCGCCGCCTCCATATAAACCGACTCTTCATCCCGCTGATGCAGTTGAATATGAGGATGGATATGAAAACGTGAAACCGCTGAGATCGACTGCAATTGCACCTTTGCTGCATTCTCGTCAGCGCGAAGCAGGTCACGGCCCTTGATCTTCGTGCCAGCGGCATTCAACTCGATTTCACGCTCGTGGTAACAGCCGAAGTTCTGCAGGTATCCATCATGCGACGCCCGCAGCACATCATTTCCGTTTTCATCCGTTCCGCGCTCGCTATCCACTTGGCTGACACCCGAAATCATGATCGGACCAAGAAGTCTGGAGCGCGATAATCTGCAGGAGGAGGTGTCCGCAAGCGTAACGGTGGAATGGGCGGCCGTCGACCGGCTGGCCCGCTGGTATTCCGGCGCGGCATTTCGTGGAAAACCGGAATTGACGATAAATCGGTTCTTGCCGCAGGACATTTCAAAGGACAGGCAACCCGAATGGGCATTGCGCGAAAGCTCGGCCGAACCGGGATACCCCGTGTCCACGATGATGACAGTCTCATCCGTCGCGAGCCGGTGGTAATTTACATCCGGCAGGATTTTCGAAGGCCGGCCGGCGGTTTCGTCATAACGCAACACGGAGACAAGCTCATTGGCAAGCGTTGCCGTCGCGCCATTAAACAGTGCGAGATCGCCGCCCTGATGCCGGAAAAACCGGATTGCCGGAAACATCCGGTCTATTGCCGGCACCAGCCCCGAGGGCAGGTCGTGGCCAAGATTGATATAGCTTTGCCGAAGCGGCAGAAGATCGAGCAGCAGATCCAGCATGACCCGCGGATTGCGGGAAACATGCCCGCCATCGGGCAGAATCTGGCGTTCCATTTCCTGAGCCAGCTTCATTCCATGCCGGGTAATGCGTGACAGGCGTGTTGGCATGGCAATGGAGGCCATGGCAAGCGCGATCCTGATCCGCAGCCGGGCTTCGCCATCCGGTGCATGTTTCACGATCCTGTCGAGATACCGCACGTGAAAAGCGAGGCTTCTCAGGAACCGGCGATAGAAGCCGGCGTCGGCCTCATATAAAACCACTGGGGAATGGGATAACCAGGCGATCAAACGCTGTGCCGCAATCTCCGGCGACCATCCGGTGCCCGTAACGCGTCTGCCGTTCAGGGCAATCCACTCAGCCACAATGCGGCGCGCCCGCTTGCATGCCTCGCTCGATCTGTCGGAACGGATATGCCGCAGCCAGCCGAAAGCGTGCAACCGTTCTTCAAAAACGAGGGAGGGGTAATCCACCTGGAATGGTGAAAGGCCACCGGTTTCGACAACACGACCGGCAAGTGCGATCCGGCCGCGCAACAATTCCTCGGCAAAATACGGATCGATCGCCCTGAGATCGGTCGGCGCCGCAACCAGACCATCGGGAACACGGTTGGCAAACCGCGAGACATGCAGACGCAGAAGTGTGAGGCCGACACACAGATGACGATATGCCATCCGTGAAAGAAGACCGGCCGCATTCATGCTGCCTGCAAAGGACCCAAACAAGCTGTGTTTCCCGCTTCACATAGTTTTGTTTTTATCAGTGAACCGTGATGACCGGAACGTTATCGATAATATCAATGATTCGCTAAAGCTTCGCTTTTTTCTACTTCTTACGCAAGACACTGCTAAAAAACCCATCGACGCCGCCAAACATATCCGGCGTTGTACGCAAATCTCCCTGCGGGCTGATCGCCACCTCCATTCCCGGCCAGTCCTCCTTGCGCACGGCAATGCGCTCGATATCGGGATTCTCCGCCAGAACCTCGGCAATCATCGCTTCGCCCTCCGAAGGGTCCAGCGAGCAATTGGAGAACACCACGACACCGCCAGACCTCACCAGCGTCACGGCATGGCGCAGCATCTGGCCCTGAAGAGCCGCAAGCTTGGCAATGTCCGTTTCATCCTTGGTCCAGCAGACATCCGGATGTTTGCGCAGCGTACCCGTCGACGAGCATGGCGCATCCAGAAGAACGGCGTCGAAAAGCTGCTCCGGCTGGTACTTCAACATGTTGACCTCCACCGTTTCGGCGTGAAGACCAAGCCGGTCGAGATTTTCCCTGAGACGGCGCAGGCGATTTCCGGACTGATCCAGCGCCGTCACCTTCGCACCTGCAAGTGCGAGCTGGGCCGTCTTGCCGCCCGGTGCCGCGCAGAGATCGGCGACACGCTTGCCGGAAATATCCCCCAACAGCTTCACCGGCATGCTGGCCGCAAGATCCTGCACCCACCACGCGCCTTCGGCGAATCCGTCAAGCGAGGGGATCTGGCCTTCGAACTCACCCAGGCGAACGCTGCCATTCGGCATAAGTGTGCCACCCAGCTTTTCCGCCCAGAGACCAGAATCGGTCTTGACGGTGAGATCGATGGAGGAAGGCGTCAACTGCGCCTCCGAAATGCGTTGTGCGACCACATCGCCGTAGGCCGAAACAAGCCGGGCGTAAAACCAGTCCGGCAACACGGGCACATCGGCAAGAGCCGTTTCGATCTCCGTTTTTTCCCGGCCCAGCCGCCGGAGGACCGCATTGACCAGCTTCACGAAACGCCGGTTGCGCGGATCGCGGTGCGCCTGTTCGACAGCCAAATCGACAGCGGAATGATCGGGAACATCAAGGTAGAGCATCTGCGCCGCACCGACGATGAGAACGTGATGCAATGATCGAGCACCTTGCGGCAACGGACCATCCAGCAGCATCGCTAATGCCTTTTCGATGCGGGGAAGATGGCGAAGTGCACTATTGACGATGGCCCTCACCAATGCCCGATCCGCAAGCGACAGCGCGCGATAGACCGGATTGCCGTTTTCATTGTCCAGCATGCCGTCCAGCGAGGTCTTCTTTTCCAGAACGGCAGCGAGAATGCGGGTCGCGGCAATGCGTGCGGCAAGGCCTGGCTTGTCCTGGAAAGACGAAGGGCCGTCTTCACGGCCCCTGCCTTGCGCCGGTCTCGATTTTTTAAGCCGCGCCGGCTTATGCTGAATATCGGATGTCAAGACCACGGCCCCTTGCGCTCGTTTTCGTTGCCACGTCCCCAACCCGTATTGGGCACGGAGCCTGATTTGCGCAGAGGTCTATCACCCGACGGCGGCGGCGTCGATGCTCGCGGGGAAAACTCCTGTGCCATGGCATGTAATGCTGCAACCCGGTTTTCGGTGTTCGGGTGTGTGGAGAAGAGATTGTCCATCCGCTCGCCAGAGAGGGGATTGATGATGAACATATGCGCCGTTGCCGGGTTGCGCTCAGCATCGTCGTTATGAATCTGCTGCGCCATGCCGGAAATCTTCTGCAAGGCTGAGGCGAGCCAGAGCGGATTACCACAGATTTCAGCACCGCGCCGGTCAGCGGAATATTCCCGCGTGCGGCTGATCGCCATCTGCACCAGCATCGCCGCAAGCGGCGCCACAATCATAGCAACCAGTACACCGATGAAACCAAGCGGATTGTTGTTGTTTTCCCGGTTGCCGCCGAAGAAGAAGGCGAAATTGCCGAGCATGGAA
This sequence comes from Rhizobium rhizogenes, assembly GCF_002005205.3. Next base: position 2,654,590 of record NZ_CP019701.2, read on the forward strand.
ATAGCACCCGCCAGCGTGGCGGTGATCGTCATGGTCAGGGTATCGCGGTTCTGCACATGCGCCAGTTCATGCGCCATGACGCCGGCCACTTCCTCCGGCGTCAAACGCTCCAGCAATCCTGTTGAAGCTGCCACAGCAGCATTCTGCGGGTTTCGCCCCGTCGCAAAAGCATTGGGTTGCGGGCTGTCATAAATATAGACCTTCGGCATCGGCAAGCCGGCATTGTGCGAGAGGTCCCGGATCATGTGAAAAAATTCGGGCGCGTTCGCCTCGTCGATCTCCCGTGCCCGATAGGCTGAGAGAACCATTTTATCCGAATTCCAATAGGAGAAGAGATTCATACCAGCGGCGATAAGCAGCGCAATCATCATGCCGCCCCGGCCGCCGATCAGAAAACCGACACCCATGAACAATGCGGTCATGAAGGCCAGAAGCATTGCCGTGCGCATCATGTTCATCCGTTGAAATCTCCCTGTCGCTCACCAGAATTGTTACGGGGTTTATAAAGCCCGTCAGATTATATAATCTGGTGAACGGCAAACATATTTCAATATCCCGTCATAGGGAGGATTTCTCATGCAGGACGCAGATAATGACAATGGCGCGGAAAAGCCGAGACGGCTGTCGCCGGCCGCGGAACGGGCTCTGAAAGAAGCGGAGGAGCGGCGCAGGCAAAAAGCTGATCTTCAGCTGCCGCCGGAAACCGGCGGCCGAGGCGGTGCCGAACCCGTCCGTTTCGGCGACTACGAAATAAAGGGCCGGGCCATCGACTTTTGAGCCGCGCGAAATAAAAATACCCGCCAAAGGCGGGTATTTGTCAATTAAAACAGATATTTATTTATTTTTGCTCTAGCAGCCGGCAGACCGCTTCCAGCTGCTCCAGCGTACGGTAGCCAATACGGATTTGCCCCGATCCGCCCTTGTGGATGATCTTCACATCAAGCCCCAGAGCGTCCGACAGGCTACGCTCCAGCGCTATCGTGTCGGAATCCTTTTCAGCGGCCGGCCGCTTCTCGACGACGTCCTGAGACTTGATGTCGTTCTGTGCCAGACGTTCGGCATCACGCACCGACAATCCCTTGGAAACGATCGTACGCGCAAGGCTCGCCGGATCGGAAGTGGACACGAGCGCACGCGCATGACCGGCGGAAAGCGAACCATCCGCCAGCATATCCCGCACCGGATCGGGAAGCTTGAGGAGCCGAAGACTGTTGGCGACATGGCTTCGGCTCTTGCCGATGATCTCACCGAGATCGTTCTGGGTATATCCGTGTTCGGCAATCAGCTGCTCATAACCCATCGCCTCTTCAAGCGGATTGAGGTCTGAACGCTGCACGTTCTCGACAATGGCCAGTTCCAGCGCGGTACGGTCGTCCACATCGCGAACGATAACCGGCACGTCGGTAAAGCCAGCCAACTGCGCGGCGCGCCAGCGCCTTTCACCTGCAATAATCTCGTATCGATTGACTCCAACCGTTCGCACCACCACAGGCTGAACAATCCCGTGCTGACGAATGGATGCGGCCAGATCCTGCAGCTCATTCTCATCGAAGTGCCGCCGGGGGTTTCTTTGACTGCGAGCGATGAATTCGATCGGGATGGTCCGATCAGCGTTAACGGCCCGCTGCGGTTCGCCCACCGGGACAGGCTGGTCCATTTCACCGATCAAGGCAGCAAGGCCGCGCCCCAATCGGCGCTTGGAAAGATCATCACTCATAAGACATTACTCCATACATTCCGGCAAACGTCAGGCGGCCTTGCGCAAACGCTCTCTCTGAATCACTTCCGATGCCAGCTGCAGATAGGCTTGGCTGCCGGCACATTTCAGATCATAAAGAATTGCCGGTTTACCATAAGAGGGCGCTTCCGAAACACGAACATTGCGCGGAATGAGCGTGTGGTAAACTTTTTCTCCCAGGTGCGTCCGCACATCCGAAACGACCTGCTGCGCAAGATTATTGCGCGCATCGAACATTGTCAGAACAATACCCTGAATATCAAGTTGCGGATTAACCGAACCACGGATCTGGCTGACCGTATCCAGCAGCTGGCTAAGGCCCTCCAGCGCGAAAAACTCGCATTGTAGCGGCACCAGCACGGAATGCGCGGCTGTCATTGCATTCATGGTCAGAAGATTAAAGGAGGGCGGGCAGTCAACGAGAATATAGGAATAGCCTCTCGCCTCCTGCGTTTCCATAGCCGCGCGCAAGAGAAACACACGATTGGAAACATTCGCGACCTGCATTTCGAAGCCGAGCAAATCCATCGTGGAGGGTACGATATCAAGATTTGGAACGGCTGTTGGAACAGCAACGTCACTAATGCCATGATCGCCCACAAGGAGATCATAGGATGAAAGCTTCCGCTCCTTGCGATCAATTCCAAGCCCGGTACTGGCATTTCCCTGCGGATCAAGATCAATGATCAACACGCGTTCGCCGATAGCCGCCAGCGCCGTTGCCAGATTAATGGCAGTCGTCGTTTTACCGACCCCACCCTTCTGGTTTGCGACTGCGATAATCCGGTTTTTTTCAAAAGTCATGCCGCACCTGGCCAGCTTATCAGCGCCTCAGGGTGAGGTTGCTGATTTCAAGAACAACAGAATCTGCCTCAATGGCACTCTGATGTTTTACCAGATCGAACTGCCAGCGACCATGCGCTTTCTGCACTTCCGAATCATAATCCCGGCCTTTATTAAAATAAGCCTTGAGATTTGGATTATTCCGCGCCCACGGGTGAGTGTATTCGAAGAGCAGATCCAGCTCCGCTAGCGCCCGCGCCGAAACAGCATCGCAGGTTGCAACGATTTCGGGCGCTTTTTCGATTCTCACGGGATGAACCGCACCTCTTGCGCCGGTTTCCTTCAGCGCAATCCGCAAAAACGCGGCTTTCTTATTGTTACTTTCGATCAGATCTACCCAGCCATCGCCAAGTTCCGCCAGAAAAATAGCGGTGACAACGCCAGGAAAACCGCCGCCGCTGCCAAGATCGATCCATTTTTTCGGATGGGGAAAAAGTTGAAATATCTGCGCGCTGTCGGCAACGTGCCGGCTCCAAAGCTCGCCAAGAGTGGAAGGCGCGACCAGATTCGTGGTTTTGTTCCACTTCTTAAAAAGCTCGACAAAATGCTCGAGCCTTTCTTGTGTTTCACGTGAAACACTCTGGCCGTTTATCTTCATAATCCGACTCGCTATTGGTGCATGCGCAATTTTTCATTTCGCGCTGTGGAGTTTTTCCGCAGGAGCGCGAGCAGCAGCGATATCGCAGCAGGTGTCATACCGTCAACACGCGCAGCCTGCGCAATGTTCTCCGGTCGTGCCTTTTCCAACTTTTGTTTCAATTCATTGGAAAGACCCGACAGGCTTTGAAAATCGAAATCGTCTGGAATCTTTCTGTCTTCGTCCCGCTTGATATCGACGATATCGGCGCTCTGTCGCTGCATATAAACCGCATAACTGGCTTCAATCTCCAGAACCTCCGCAACTTTACCGCGGAGAGACTCCAGCTCCGGCCAGTGCTGTGTCAGAACGTCCAGCGTTATATCGGGATAAGCGAGCAGTTCATAAACAGAACGGCGCTGGCCATCCTGATTGAGTTTTAATCCCTGTTTCGCCGCCTGGGACGGACTGATGGAGATAGTCTTCATCAGCTCGCGACCTGATTCCAGATCCGCAATAAATGCTTCAAAGCGCTTTTCGCGCTCGGCGCCGATAATGCCCGCCCTTTGACCAATCGGTGTCAGCCGCACATCGGCGTTATCTACCCGGAGGGAAAGCCGGTATTCCGCCCTGGACGTGAACATGCGATAGGGTTCACTCACACCCTTGGACGTCAGATCATCGATCATGACACCGATATAGGATTCCGTGCGACTGAAATAGAGCGCGTCGGTATTGCTTGCATACAGAGAGGCATTCAGTCCGGCAACAAGACCCTGAGCGCCGGCTTCTTCATAACCAGTGGTGCCGTTGATCTGCCCGGCGAGGAAGAGCCCCGGAATTTTGCGGCATTCGAGCGATGGCTTGAGTTCACGCGGATCAACATAATCATATTCAATCGCATAGCCGGGCTGAAGAATGGCAACCTGTTCCAACCCCGGTATGGTACGGATAAATTGTTCCTGAACCGAAGCGGGCAGGGAGGTCGAGATACCATTCGGATAAATGGTGTGATCATCCAGGCCTTCCGGCTCCAGAAATATCTGATGACCATCACGCTCGCCAAAGCGGGTTATCTTGTCCTCGATCGACGGGCAATAACGCGGACCGACTCCTTCTATCTGTCCGGAATACATCGCCGACAAATGTATATTGTCCCTGATGATCTTGTGTCCGGCAGGCGTCGTGCGGGTTACACCACATTCAATCTGCGGATTGGCAATATGATCGGTCATGAAGGAAAAGGGCACGGGATCTTCATCCGCCGCCTGCCGGTCTACAGCGCTCCAGTCAATCGTTCGGCCATCAAGCCGTGCAGGCGTACCGGTTTTTAGCCGTCCCATGACCAGACCGAGCCGCGAAAGTGTATCAGAGAGACCCACTGACGGTTTTTCACCCACACGGCCGGCAGGAATCTTTTCGGAACCGATATGAATAAGCCCACGCAGGAAAGTCCCGCTGGTGAGGACGACAGCTCCACAGGGAATCCGGCTACCGTTTTCCATTAAAACTGCGGAAACCCGATCATTGACCATCTCAATATCAAAGGCATCGCCTTCGATAATCGTCAGATTCTCAATTGCACCGATTTTCCGCTGCATAGCTTCACGGTAGAGCCGCCGGTCGGCCTGCGTCCGTGGCCCACGGACTGCCGGCCCCTTTTTGCGGTTGAGCATACGGAACTGAATGCCTGCCGCATCGGCGACCCTGCCCATCAGGCCGTCAAGAGCATCGATTTCCCGAACAAGGTGCCCCTTGCCAAGACCGCCGATTGCCGGATTACAGGACATCACTCCGATGGTTTCGCGCTTATGGGTAACAAGAGCGGTTTTTGCACCATGTCGTGCGGCAGCGGCAGCCGCTTCACTGCCCGCATGTCCACCGCCGATAACAATAACATCGAATGACTGGTGCATATTCCTGCGCCCTATCCCAAATCACCGGCATAGCCCAAGGGGCCGCCAATGTTTCACGTGAATCATTTTCCTATGCAGAATTCCGAGAAGATTACACCGAGCAAGTCTTCCACATCAACGCGCCCGGTAATGCGTCCGAGCGATGTCGCCGCAAGCCGCAAGTACTCCGACCTTATCGCAAGGTCCATGGCTTCGGAATCGAGCGCATCACTAACATAGTTCAGCGTCTCTTCAAGTCGTTTTTTATGGCGGGCGCGGGCAGGAACCAATGTCAGCCCTCCGCCTACGCGGTTTTCGATCTCCTGTTTGATCAACCCACGCAACCCATCAAGCCCTTGTCCCTCTTTTGCCGAGATCGAAAGATCGAAGTCATTTTTCACCGATCCGGAAGCGAGCGCGGCCTTCGTTCTGATATAAAGCCGGCGTGAATGCTCGAAGGAGACGGAAGATTGTTTCGGGGACGAATCGTTATCTTGGAGCAACAGGATGAGGTCAGCATTCTCGGCAGTCAGCCGTGCGCGCCTTACACCCTCCTGCTCCACCACGTCCTGTGTTTCACGAATACCGGCCGTATCAAATATCCGGACAAGATAGCCTTCGAGATTGATATCGACGCTGAGCACGTCTCTCGTGGTTCCCGCTATATCGGTCACAATCGCGACGTCACGGCCACTCAAGGCGTTAAGCAGGGTCGATTTTCCTGCATTCGGCTCCCCAACCAGCGCCACCTTGAAACCGTCACGGATGATTTCGCTATTTCCACCATCATGAAGGTGAGCCGATATTTCCTGCCGCAATTGCGCCATCGCTTCCCAGACCTGAGAGGCAACCGAATCCGGGACATCATCCTCGTCGGCGAAGTCCAGCTCGGCCTCGATCAGCGCCCGTGCCCGCGTCAACCTGCTTGCCCAGCCATCGTAGAGCGCCGACAGTTTGCCCGTACTCTGCTCCACGGCCAACCGTCTCTGCATTTCCGTTTCCGCCTGCAGCAGATCTGCCAGCCCTTCGATTTCAAGAAGATCCATCTTGCCATTCTCGAAGGCCCGGCGGGAGAATTCACCGGCATCAGCAGGGCGGAACCCGTCCAGACTTTCAAGCTCGGCGAAAATCGACGCCAGAACCGCCCGGCTTCCGTGGCTGTGAATCTCCACGCAATCCTCACCGGTAAAAGAATTCGGCGATGAGAAAACCATGACCAGCGCCTGGTCGATAATCTCGTTGTTTCGATTCCGAATCGAATTCAATACGGCTCGGCGCGGCGGCGGCGCTTGCCGCCCCGTCAATGCCGTCAAAGCCACCAGAGCACCAGGCCCACTGATTCTGATCACAGCAACGCCCGCCGGCAAGGCTCCGCTTGAAAGCGCATAAATGGTATCGGCGGAAGCTGACATCGCTCACCTCGGTTTAAAACAGTCAAGCCGCATCCGAATGAACGAATGCGGCTTCAAGGTCTTCAGATGAATCCGGCTAAACTCCGGATCAGGTATTCATGGATTCGAAGAAATCCGAATTGTTCTTGGTCTGCTTCAGCTTGTCGATCAGGAATTCGATAGCGTCCATCGTTCCCATCGGCGCAAGAATACGGCGAAGAACGAAAATCTTCTGCAGATCCTGGCGCGGCACCAGCAGGTCTTCCTTACGTGTACCGGACTTCAGAATATCCAGCGCCGGGAAGATACGCTTGTCGGCAACCTTGCGATCGAGCACGATTTCCGAGTTGCCTGTGCCCTTGAACTCTTCGAAGATGACTTCGTCCATACGGCTACCCGTATCGATCAGTGCAGTGGCGATGATCGTCAGCGAACCGCCTTCTTCGATGTTACGCGCGGCACCGAAGAAACGCTTCGGGCGTTGCAGGGCATTGGCATCCACACCACCGGTCAGAACCTTGCCGGAGGAGGGAACGACCGTGTTATAGGCGCGACCAAGGCGAGTGATGGAATCGAGCAGGATCACGACGTCGCGACCATGTTCGACCAGACGCTTTGCCTTTTCGATGACCATTTCAGCGACCTGAACGTGGCGCACCGCCGGTTCATCGAAGGTCGAGGACACAACCTCGCCCTTGACGGAACGCTGCATGTCGGTGACTTCTTCCGGGCGTTCGTCAATCAACAGAACGATCAGGTAACATTCTGGATGATTTGCCGTGATCGAGTGAGCGATATTCTGCAGCAGAACCGTTTTACCGGTACGCGGCGGCGCGACAATCAATCCGCGCTGGCCCTTTCCGAGCGGAGCAACGAGATCGATGACCCGCGAAGACAGATCCTTGGATGTCGGAACATCCAGTTCCATCTTGAAGCGCTCGTTCGGATAAAGCGGCGTCAGATTGTCGAAGTGAACCTTGTGGCGGATCTTTTCCGGATCGTCGAAATTGATCGTATTGACCTTGAGAAGCGCGAAATAACGTTCACCTTCCTTGGGGCCGCGGATCGGTCCTTCAACGGTGTCGCCGGTCTTCAGCGAGAAGCGGCGGATCTGCGAGGGCGAGATATAGATATCATCCGGACCGGGCAGATAGTTTGCGTTGGCGGATCTCAGGAAGCCGAAACCGTCCTGCAGGACTTCAACGACGCCCTCGCCGATGATTTCGATGTCCTGGCTCGCGAGAACCTTGAGGATTGCGAACATGAGTTCCTGCTTGCGCATGGTGCTCGCATTTTCAACTTCCAGGGATTCGGCAAAAGTCAGCAAGTCGGTAGGCGATTTGCTCTTAAGTTCCTGAAGCTTCATTTCAGCCATGAAGAGAAGACCGTTTGATAATGTAATGTCGGGGGAGGGCGTGTTCGCGAATCAGATGCTGTGGGAGATACCGCAGATGACTGAATAATTCACATGCCACGAAGATGAGTGGTCCGAAAATAGCGATTGAACACGGCCGCTGCAAGAGGAAAGCACGAATTCCGCGAAATTTATCGTCGCACCGACTTAACCGAAGGGTTTCACAACCACAAGTATGACAATCAGGATCATCAGAACGGTCGGAACTTCATTCATCAACCGCCAGTGACGGGCAGGCCTCGTATTTTCATCGCGCGCGAAGCGTTTGGCGCTTCGGGTGAAATAAACATGTGCCGCGGTCAGAAGTACCACCAGCCCGATCTTGGCATGCAGCCAGCCGCCGGAAAAACCGTAAACCGACCATGCGAGATAAAGGCCCAATATCCAGGATATCATCATCGCGGGGTTCATGATGACCTTGATCAGCCGCTGCTCCATCACCTTGAAGGTTTCGGATTGCTGGGAACCGGCCGGCGCGTCGGTGTGATAGATGAAAAGCCGCGGCAGATAAAAAATAGCGGCCATCCATGAAATCACGGCGATGATGTGAAGCGCCTTGATCCAGAGATAGAGATCGGCAGGGTCGGCATAAAACAGCAGCGCGACGAAGACGGCAAAGACACCGAGTGCGATGCCGGCCCGCAAGGCCGCCCTGTTTCCGGAGCGAGCCGAAGTCTGTCTGTCGTCGCTCATATCCCGGCTCCGCTACGCACCCGCTGCACCAGACGGGCGACGTTTTCAGGATCGGCCTGCGGGGTAATACCATGGCCAAGATTGAAGATCAGCGGCCCCTGTCCGAGAGCCTGCAGCACCGCATCAATACCATCCTGCAGCGCTTTGCCGCCCGCCACCATGAGCATCGGGTCCAGATTGCCCTGTACCGGGCCTTCCTTCTGCAAATCACTGGCAAAGCTCAAGGGGACCGACCAGTCGAGCCCAATGGCGTCGGCGCCCGTTTTGCGGCGATAATCCTTCAGGAGATAACCGGCCCCTTTTGCAAAAGCGATGATCTTTGCGGCAGGCCGACGGGCGCGCACGGAAGCGATGATGCGGGCGACCGGCTTTATCGCAAAAGACTCGAATTCCTTCTCGCCCAACACACCGGCCCAGGAATCGAAGATTTGAACCGCATCCGCTCCGGCATCGATCTGCGCCACCAGATAATCAGCGGAAACATCCGCCAGGAAAGCCAACAGCTTTTCCATCGCGGCCGGCTCCTGATAACCGAACAGTCGCGCCGGCGCCTGATCCGGCGTTCCATGGCCGGCGATCATATAGGTCGCAACCGTCCATGGCGCGCCACAAAAGCCGAGAAGCGTCGTTTCATCCGGCAATGTCCCGCGCAGACGGGAAACGGTTTCGAAAACGGGGGAAAGATGCGCCATGACATTTGCGGCATCCAGCTTCTCGATACCACTCACATCGATCGGGTCCATGGCCGGACCTTTTCCCTCGCTGAATGACACGTTGCGATGAAGCGCATCGGGTATCACCAGAATATCGGAAAACAGGATGGCGGCGTCGAGCCCGAACCGGCGAATGGGCTGAAGGGTGACCTCCGTTGCCAGCTCGGGATTATAACAGAGATCAAGGAAACTTCCGGCACTCTTCCGGGTTTCCCTGTACTCGGGAAGATAGCGGCCGGCCTGCCGCATAAGCCATATGGGCGGCGGTGTGACCGTCTCTCCGTTCAACACCGTCATTACCTTGCGTTCGCTCATGGCATCCAACTTCTAAAAAATAAAATCAAAGAGATTTAAAAGATTTTCTATTTCTTAGAGTCTGTGGGTAGCAAGGATTAAAATCATTCCAGTCGAAATGCCGCAGCGACAGGATTTGAAAACCGCCAGAGGATATTTGGGACCCAACTAAGGCGGGATAAACTGGAAACCCTTAATTTCATAAATTATTTCATATGTTTAAGTAGAAAATCATAATGACTTTGTCTGTGGATGACGTGGGGACAAATTTGAACAAGTCTGGCTTCTCCCAATAATTCACAGCCCGCGCCGATGATGATTGAAGCCGCTTGCGGATTGTGGAAAAACACCACCTTATTCACGGCGCGGTTCGGCCCGCAGGACAATTCGGACATTTGTCCCGGTTTATCAACAGCGGGAGAAAAACAGCGTGGAGAACAAAAAAAGCTTCTTCCATCTGCACCTGATTTCGGACTCAACGGGAGAGACTCTGATGTCGGCCGGCCGTGCCGTCTCCGCTCAGTTTCATGCCTCCATGCCCGTGGAACATGTTTATCCGATGATCAGGAACCAGAAGCAGCTGGCGCAGGTGGTGGATCTCATCGACAAGGAACCGGGCATCGTCCTTTATACCATCGTTGACCAGCAGCTGGCCGAGTTCCTGGATCTGCGCTGCCACGCGATCGGGGTGCCCTGCGTCAACGTTCTCGAACCGATCATCGGCATTTTCCAGACCTATCTCGGTGCGCCATCCAGAAGGCGGGTGGGCGCGCAGCACGCCTTGAATGCCGATTATTTCGCCCGGATCGAAGCGCTCAACTTCGCCATGGACCATGATGACGGGCAGATGCCGGAAACCTATGACGAGGCCGATATCGTCATTATCGGCATCAGCCGCACATCGAAAACCCCGACCAGCATCTATCTTGCCAACCGGGGCATAAAGACCGCCAATATACCGGTCGTCCCCAATGTGCCGCTGCCTGAAAGCCTCTATACCGCCACCCGACCGCTGATCGTCGGTCTCGTTGCAACATCCGACCGCATATCGCAGGTGCGTGAAAACCGGGAACTGGGCGCGACGGGCGGATTTGACAGCGGCCGTTACACGGACCGAGCCACAATCATGGAGGAGCTGAAATATGCGCGCGCTCTTTGCGCCCGCAACAATTGGCCGCTGATTGATGTCACCCGTCGCTCCATTGAGGAAACGGCCGCCGCCATCCTTGCCCTTCGCCCGAGGACACGATAATCCGGATCGCATCATTCGGAGCAGACAGTCGATGAAACAAGAGTTGATCCTCGCCTCGTCCAGCGCATCCCGCCAGATGCTGATGCGCAATGCGGGGCTGACATTTTCGGCGATACCGGCGGATATCAATGAGCGTGCGCTTGATGAGCGGCTGGAGCGAAACGGCGCAAGCCCGGAAGAGGTCGCGCTGGAACTCGCAAGGGCGAAGGCTCTTGCCGTTGGTTCCCTGTATCCCGAAGCACTCGTCCTTGGTTGCGATCAGACAATGGCGCTCGGAGCCCGGGTCTATCACAAGCCGAAAACCATGGCGGAGGCTGAAGCCCATCTATTGTCATTGTCGGGCAAGGTTCATCGCCTGAACAGCGCGGCCGTTCTTGTCTTGAACGGCAAGGTTCTGTGGCAGACCGTTTCCAGCGCCGAGCTTGCTGTCAGGACCTTGAGCGCCGAATTTGTTTCGCGCCACTTGCAGCGTGTGGGTGACAGGGCCCTGACCAGCGTTGGTGCGTACCAGCTTGAAGGGGAGGGAATCCAGCTATTCACCTCGATAGAGGGGGATTATTTCACGATTCTCGGCCTGCCGCTTCTGCCACTTTTATCGAAACTGCGCGACATGGATGTCATTGATGGCTGATTCACGTGAAACATTAACCATAAATGCCTTCGTTGCCGGCTATCCGATAAAGCATTCTCGATCACCCATCATCCACTCCTATTGGCTGGAGAAATTCGGCATTGCCGGTTCCTACAAGGCCATCGAAATTTCTCCGGACGATTTTCCGAATTTTATCGCGATGCTCAAAGAGGGCAAACCGGGTACGGCGGTGGGCGGCAATGTCACCATTCCCCACAAGGAAGCGGCTTACCGTTTGGCGGATAGTCCGGATGCCTTGGCGGAGGAGCTTGGCGCTGCCAACACCATCTGGGTGGAGGAGGGCAGGGTCCATGCCACCAATACGGATGGTTATGGTTTCGTGGCCAATCTCGATGAGCGGCACCCCGGCTGGGACAGGACCAGCCGTGCGGTGGTTCTGGGGGCAGGCGGCGCGAGCCGTGCAATCGTTCAATCCCTGCGCGACCGGGGCATTGCCGAGATTCACATCCTGAACCGGACGGTTGAGCGGGCCCGGGAACTGGCCGATCGTTTTGGCCCGCGCGTCTTTTCCCATCCGCAGGCGGCACTTCACGACGTCATGCGGGATGCCGGGCTTTTTGTGAATACAACTTCGCTCGGCATGGATGGGAGCGAAGCGCCACAGCTCGATTTTTCGCCGCTCGCCGCCAATGCGGTTGTGACCGATATCGTCTATGTGCCGTTGAAAACACCGATCCTGAAGATGGCGGAAGAGCAGGGCATGGCAACCGTAGATGGGCTTGGCATGCTGCTTCACCAGGCAAAGCCGGGTTTCAAGCGGTGGTTCGGCGAAATGCCTGACGTCGATGAAACGCTGCGTTCGCTCATCATCGAGGATATGGAGAAACATTGATGATCGTTATCGGTCTCACCGGCTCGATTGGAATGGGAAAGACGACGACAGCGAAGTTGTTTGCCGAAGAGGGTGTTCCGGTTCTCGATTCCGATGAGGTCGTGCACGGGCTCTATCGGGCGGAAGCCGTTCCCCTGATCGAATCTGCCTTTCCGGGCACCACCGTTTCCGGAACGGTCGACCGGCGGAAGCTCGCTGATGTGTTGCGGGAGAATCCGGCTAATTTCACCAGACTGGAAGCGATTGTCCATCCGCTGGTACGCAGAAGACAGGATGTTTTTCTGGCGGAAGCGGCGAAGGATGGCCGGCAATTCGCTCTCCTTGATATTCCCCTGCTGTTTGAAACGGCGGCGGAAAGCCGCGTTGATAAGGTCGTGGTGGTGAGCTGTGCGCCGGAGATCCAGCGCGAAAGGGTCCTGTCCCGTCCCGGCATGACGCGGGAGAAATTCGAAATGATCCTTGCCCGGCAGATGCCAGATGCCGAAAAACGCAGGCGTGCGGATTTCATCGTCGATTCCGGAAACGGTGTCGAAGCGGCACGGGATCAGGTAAGAGGAATATTGCAGAAACTGGCCGCCGAGTCGCGCCGTGGAGAGAAAAATGCGTGAGATCATTTTCGATACGGAAACCACGGGTCTTGAATCGAAACTGGATCGGGTGATCGAGATTGGCGGCATCGAGCTGATCAACCATTTCCCGACCGGCCGCACGCTGCATCTTTATATCAGCCCGGAAGATCGCAAGGTTCATCCCGACGCGCTTGCCGTTCACGGCATTACCGATGAGTTTCTGAAAGACAAACCGAAATTCGGCGAGGTCGTGGATCAGATTCGTGACTTCTTTGATGGCGCGCGTTGGGTGGCCCATAACGCCACGTTCGATATGGGCTTCATCAATGCGGAATTCGCCCGTCTTGGCATAGAACCCGTTGCGGCTGACCTGGTGACGGACACGCTTTCACTTGCCCGCCGCAAACATCCAATGGGGCCGAATTCGCTGGATGCGCTTTGCCGCCGTTATGGCATCGACAATTCCCACCGCACCAAACACGGCGCGCTTCTCGACTCCGAGCTGCTGGCCGAAGTCTATATAGAAATGATCGGCGGGCGTCAGACGGCGCTCGGTTTCGGCTCCGCCGCCAAGCAGGAAACCATTGTCGTCGAGGAAGATGTGCCATTGGAGCCGCTGCAGCGGCCGAGGGCTTTACCCGCAAGGCTGGATGCGGAAACCGCCGCAGCCCATGGCAAACTCGTTCTCGGCATGGGCGACAAGGCGATCTGGAATCGCTACCAGAATTGACATGGGCTGAGACGCCCAAATGACCGGTAGGGTCAAAGAAAAACCCGGGCGAAGAACCCGGGTTTTGTTTTGTCAGACACTCTGAAGAGTATCAGTTCGGTACGGCCTGAACCTTGGCCTTGGCCTGTTCCTCGGCAACGCGCTGCGCGAACATCTGCGCAAAATCGATCGGATCGATCATCAGCGGCGGGAAACCGCCATTGCGGGTAACATCGGCGATGATCTGGCGGGCGAAGGGGAACAGCAGGCGTGGGCACTCGATGAACAGGACCGGCAGCATATGCTCCTGCGGGAAACCGGCGATGCGGAACACACCACCATAAACCAGTTCGGCCGCAAACAGGACCTTGTCGCCATCCTTGGCTTCTGCATTCAGCGTCAGGACAACGTCGAAATCCGAACCGGAGATCGGGTTTGCGTTGACGTTGACATTGATGTTGATCGACGGCGCATTGTCACGGGCCTGAAGCGAGCGAGGAGCACCCGGATTTTCGAAGGAAAGATCCTTGATGTACTGGGCAAGAATGTTGAGGGAAGGACTAACTGCGCCCTGTGCGCCATTTTCAGCGGTCATTACGTTTCCTCGCGGCGTGAATTCGTGGAAGGCGGTCTATCATTTCGACTGGAGCCTTACAACCCTTCGTGATGGCGCCTTCGTCCCGGCGTTCGCGGGTGCTCAGGGTTTGGGCAGGTCGCGGTCGTCCGGCTTGCGCGACCAGGGAGACTCTGCAGAACCTTCGCGATGAAATTCCTCTTCGTCCAGATCCACCACCTTGGAATCGCCTGCCCGTCCCGGACCGTTGCCGAACCCGGAATAATTACCGGGCCGGGGACCGGATTGCCGGAAAGAACCGGCTACGACGACACGCGGTCCGAAGGCTCTCCAGAAAAAGCGTCGTATTGCTGGCGACAGAAGCAGAAGTCCGAGGATGTCGGTGATGAAACCGGGGATGAAAAGCAGGATTCCGGCAACCACCCGCATGGCGCCATTGACCAGCTCATCCGCCGGCTGGGCCCCGGTGCGGCCGGCATCCTGAAGATTTCTCACCATGCCGATGCCGCCAAGACGCAGGATGAGCAGGCCGAGAAACGACGTGAACAGGACGAGCGCCAAAGTCAGCCACAGACCGATCGCTTTGCCGACGATGATGAAGCCGGCAATTTCGAGGATGGGCATCATCAGGATGACGATGGGGAGAAAGGAAAAACGCATCTTCTAGCCTTGCGTGTGCATCTCTGGCAGATTGCCGGTTCCCGGGACACCGATGATTGAATCTGCACATTTGAATGATGATAAGATGCAGACTATATGATGGTGTGGTTTTCGAATTTAAATGGCGGTTTTGGTAAAAGATGGGCTTTAGCGACTTTATCACATTGTTTTTTCTCGTTGCAGCGGTGCTGATCTTTCTTCAGCTGCGCAGCGTTCTCGGCCGCCGCACGGGCAACGAGAAGCCGCCATTCGATCCCTATAGCCCTCGCGATGTCGCAAAAGGCCCCGTCACGGATGATAACAAGGTTGTGACCCTGCCGAGGCGCAGCGAAACGGAAGATGATGAAAACCGCTTTGCCGAGGCAGATGCCCTGGCTCCGGCGGATAGCGCCCTGAACGCGTCGCTGCGTGATGTAATGACCAGGGATCCGTCTTTCAGGCCGAAGGAATTCCTGAACGGGGCACGTATGGCCTATGAGATGATCGTCATGGGTTTTGCCGATGGCGACCGCAAGACGCTCAGGAACCTTCTGTCGAGGGAGGTCTTTGACGGCTTCGAGGCGGCGATTTCCGAACGTGAAGGTCGCGGCGAAGTCGTGAAGTCGACTTTTGTTGGCATCGAAAAAGCCGACATTACCCAGGCCGGCATTCGCGATTCCGAAATACAGATCACGCTCAGAATTGTCAGCCAGCTGATTTCGGCGACCTATGACAAGGATGGCAAGCTGGTCGACGGTGATCCGGATGCTGTTGCGGAAGTTGACGACATCTGGACCTTCTCGCGTGATATCCGTTCGCGCGATCCGAACTGGAAGCTGATTGCTACCGAATCCGAGCAATGAATACGCCATTTTCGATCGATGAGGTGTCTTTCCGCGACCTGCCCGGGTGGCGGGAAGACGATCCGGGCAAGCTTTTTCCGGCGATGGGTACGATCCTGTCGCATCTTCGGAATTCAAAACCCTATCGGACTGGCGCTCTCGGGGTCACCGCGGCGGAACTGGTTTCCCTGCTGGAAGCGGCTGAGGGAAGTAAAGCCGATAGTCCCGAACAGGCCCGCCATTTTTTCGAGGCCAATTGCGTTCCGTTCAGGATTTCTCCCGCCCAGGGAAAAAGCGGTTTTGTAACGGCCTTCTATGAGCCGGAACTGGAAGTATCGTCAAAGCCGGATGACATCTGGCGTCATCCGATTTACCGCAGGCCGGCGGAACTGGTGGATATTGGCGACGATAATCGTCCTGCTGGCTTCGATCCCACCTATGCTTTCGGCAAATCGGACGGCAACGGCATTTCCTATTTTCCTGACCGCCGGGCGATCGATGAGGGATATCTGGAGGGCAGGGGTCTGGAGATTGCCTGGGCAAAATCGAAGGTCGACCTGTTTTTCGTTCACGTCCAGGGTGCTGCCCGCCTTGTGTTTCCGGACGGTGCGGTAAAACGCATCACCTATGCGGCCAAGGCCGGTCATCCGTTTTCACCGATCGGCCGGCTGCTTCTCGACCGAGGGGAACTTGATCCGAAAACGATCTCGATGCAGACGATCCGCAAGTGGCTCGCCGCGCATCCGGATGAGGTGGACGCGGTGTTGTGGCATAACCGCTCCTTCATTTTTTTCCGGGAGGCGGATGTTACCGGTCAGGAGATGGGGCCGATTGCTGCCGCCAAGGTGCCACTGGTTGCCGGACGCGCGCTTGCGGTCGACAGGCTGATCCATACTTTTGGCCTTCCTTTCTTCATCCATGCGCCGTCGCTCACCCATCTGGATGACGGAAAGCCCTTTGCCCGGCTGATGCTGGCGCTCGATACGGGCTCAGCCATCGTCGGGCCGGCGCGGGGCGATATTTTCACCGGTTCCGGTTTCGAAGCGGGAGAGCTTGCCGGCACGGTGCGCAATGAGGCTGATTTTTATATACTGCTGCCGCGCGTTGCTGCGGAAAGGTATCGGCGATGAAAGGCAGTCGCAAGCTTGGCAAGGAAGAACGCATTCTGTGGGGCAAGGTCGCAAGAACCGCGCGGCCGATTTCCGGCAGGCTGGAGGATTTGCTGGCTTTCGACGAGATAGAGGAAACCGCGGCCGAACCCGTTGTCCCGCAAACCGGCCAAAGCGCCTTTCCGCGCATGCTTGTGGAGGCGGCGGGAGCGCCGGCTATGACACCGGACAAGAAGCCGAAAATCCATCAGCCGCTCGAAAAGCCGGTCAAGCGCAAGCTCACCCGTGGCCGGCTGCCGCTGGAAGGGCGGATCGACCTGCACGGCATGTTCCAGAGCGAGGCCCATGCGGTGCTGCTCGATTTTCTGTTGCGTGCACATGAACGGGGCCTCAGGCACGTGCTGGTCATCACCGGCAAGGGGCGTTCGATTGGCAGCGACGGAGCGTTGAAGAGGGCCGTGCCCATGTGGTTCTCAAAGCCGGAATATCGCCATCTGATCTCGTCCTATGAGGATGCATCGGCCAATCATGGTGGCGACGGCGCGCTTTATGTGCGGCTTTCGCGTAGGCGGGGTGAAAAATCATGACGCCCTTTGCGGAAGCCGTACGGCAGCTTCGCGAACGCAAGGGCGTAACCCAGAAGGAAATGGCCGCTGCCATCGGCGTGTCGCCTGCCTATCTATCGGCATTGGAACATGGCAGGCGCGGCAAGCCGAGCTTCGATCTTCTGCAGCGCATCGCCGGATATTTTAATATCATCTGGGACGAGGCGGAGGAATTGTTCTTTCTGGCCGGTTCGTCCGACCCGAAAGTGGTGATCGATACGATCGGCCTGCCGCCGCAATATACGGCTTTCGCCAATCGTCTGGCGCGGGATATTCGCAAGCTGTCGCCGAGTATGATAGAGGAACTGTCAGCGGTGCTGCAAAAAAGCCGTTCTTGCGATTGAAACCCCCTCTATCCCCTGCTTTATGCAGCATCCTGAAGCATGCGGCCTTTGGGATTGGGTGTAGAATTTCTATAGTCGCATGTCGGATTTGAGTGATTCGCTGGCTTCAGGCCTTCTCACTGAAAACCTGGCCAGGAAACTTTGGAAAGAGTACTTATGACCGAAACATCGTCAAGCGGAGTCGGCGCGAACACCGAATATGGAGCCGATTCTATCAAGGTCCTCAAGGGTCTTGATGCCGTGCGCAAGCGGCCCGGCATGTATATCGGTGATACCGATGACGGTTCCGGCCTGCACCACATGGTCTACGAAGTGGTCGACAACGCCATCGACGAGGCGCTTGCCGGTCATGCCGATCTGGTGACGGTGACGCTGAACGCCGACGGGTCGGTGACGGTCACGGATAACGGGCGCGGCATTCCGACCGATATCCACTCTTCCGAAGGCGTTTCCGCCGCCGAAGTCATCATGACGCAGCTGCACGCGGGCGGAAAGTTCGACCAGAATTCCTACAAGGTGTCCGGCGGTCTGCATGGCGTGGGCGTCTCGGTGGTCAATGCGCTCTCGGTCTGGCTGAAGCTCCGAATCCGCCGTAACGGCAAGCTGCATGAGATCGGCTTCACCCATGGTGTCGCCGACGCGCCGCTTTCCGTCATTGGCGAATATGAAGGCCGCTCGGGCACGGAAGTCACCTTCCTCGCGAGCCCCGAAACCTTCACCATGACGGACTATGATTACGCCACGCTCGAGCACCGCCTGCGCGAACTGGCATTTCTGAATTCCGGCGTTCGCATTCTGCTCACCGACAAGCGTCATTCGGACGTAAAACAGGAAGAGCTGCTTTATGATGGCGGCCTGGAAGCTTTCGTCCGTTATCTCGATCGCTCCAAGAAGCCGCTGGTGGACAAGCCCGTTGCCATCAGGGGCGAGAAGGACGGTATCACCGTCGAGGTCGCGCTCTGGTGGAACGACAGCTACCACGAGAACGTGCTTTGCTTTACCAACAACATTCCCCAGCGCGACGGCGGCACGCATATGGCCGGTTTCCGCGCGGCGCTCACCCGCCAGGTGACTTCCTATGCCGAAACATCCGGTATTCTGAAAAAGGAAAAGGTCAGCCTGCAGGGTGAGGATTGCCGTGAAGGCCTGACGGCCATTCTTTCCGTCAAGGTTCCCGATCCCAAGTTTTCCTCGCAGACGAAGGACAAGCTTGTTTCGTCCGAAGTTCGCCCGGTCGTGGAAAGCCTTGTCAACGAAGCCCTGTCCACCTGGCTGGAAGAACATCCTTCCGACGCGAAAATCCTCGTCGGCAAGGTTGTGGAAGCGGCTGTCGCCCGCGAGGCTGCCCGCAAGGCACGCGAACTGACGCGCCGCAAGGGCGCTCTCGATATCGCTTCGCTTCCCGGCAAACTTGCCGACTGCTCCGAGCGTGATCCGGCGAAATCCGAACTTTTCCTCGTCGAGGGCGATTCCGCCGGCGGTTCCGCCAAGCAGGGCCGCTCGCGCGAAACCCAGGCGATCCTGCCGCTGCGCGGCAAGATCCTGAACGTCGAGCGCGCCCGTTTCGATAAGATGCTGTCCAGCCAGGAAATCGGCACGCTGATCACGGCGCTCGGCACGTCC
The DNA here is from genome assembly GCF_002005205.3 of Rhizobium rhizogenes. Next base: position 2,673,898 of record NZ_CP019701.2, read on the forward strand.
ATCGGCAAGGATGAATTCAACGCCGACAAGCTGCGTTACCACAAGATCATCATCATGACGGATGCTGACGTTGACGGCGCCCACATCCGCACCCTGCTGTTGACCTTCTTCTTCCGCCAGATGCCGGAGCTGATCGAGCGTGGCCATCTCTATATCGCCCAGCCGCCACTCTATAAGGTCACGCGCGGAAAATCCGTGCAGTATCTGAAGGACGAAAAGGCACTGGAAGAGTATCTTATCTCCATGGGTATCGAGGAGGCGTCGCTGACCCTCGGCTCCGGGGAGGTCCGGGTCGGTGCCGATCTGCGCGAGGCCATTCTGGATGCGGTGCGCATGCGCTCGCTGATCGACGGACTGCATTCGCGTTATAATCGCTCGATTGTCGAACAGGCGGCCATTGCCGGCGCGCTGAACCCCGAGCTTTCGGCCGATGCCGCCCGCGCTGAGGAAACCGTGACCGAAGTGGCGCGGCGACTGGACATGATCGCGGAGGAAACCGAGCGTGGTTGGTCCGGCACGGTGCTGGAAGACGGCGGTCTGCGTTTCGAGCGCATGGTCCGCGGCGTCAAGGAAGTCTCGACGCTGGATATGGGCCTGCTCGGTTCGGCCGATGCCCGCCATATCGACCAGCTCGCTGTCCGCTCGCGTGATATCTACGCCACGCCGCCCGTGCTGCAGCGCAAGGACGGTAGCATGGAGCTGGCCGGACCGCGGGCGCTTCTGGATGCGATTTTCGCTGCCGGCCGCAAGGGTCTCTCCATGCAGCGTTACAAGGGCCTTGGCGAGATGAATGCCGAACAGCTGTGGGAAACCACGCTTGACGCCAATGTCCGCTCTCTGCTGCAGGTGCGGGTGAGTGATGCGACCGACGCCGATGGCCTGTTCGCCCGCCTGATGGGCGACGAAGTGGAACCGCGCCGCGACTTCATTCAGGAAAATGCCCTCAGCGTCGCTAACCTCGACATTTAATCCTGTGGAGCGTCTTGCGTAACGATTCACGTGAAACGCAAATTTAATAAAAGGCCCGGCGGACTATGTACGCCGGGCCTTTTTATGTGCGGTAGCGGATATCAATCGGCCTTGCCGGTGAAACGTCCTTCAAAAGCCACGTCCGCAAGCGGCAGGCGCTTGCTGGGTATTTCCCGCTCCGCCAGATCGTCCGGAAGGACGGATTTGTCGGTCAGCGTGCCAATGGCGATCCCGGCTTCCACCTTGTAGCCTTCCGGAATATCAAGCGCCTCAACAATCCTGTCCTTCAAAATGCCGCCCATACCGTGGGCGTGGTAACCGAGCAGATGTGCCTGCATGGCGAGTGAGAACCAGGCCGCGCCGGCATCGAAGGAATGGGTCGCAGAGGGCTTTTTCTCACCTTCGCGCGAGATATTGTAGCTCCGCGAAACGACGAACAGCAGCACGGAGGCATTTTTCGCCCAGCGCTGATTTCCTTCCATGAGAAGCTCCACGAAGAGCGGCCAGTCTTTGCTGCCATGATGGGCATAAACAAATCGCCATGGCTGCAGATTGGATGCCGAAGGCGCCCAGTGCGCCGCATCCAGAATGGTCAAGAGGTGCTCTTGCGGCATGGCGCTGCCATCGAAGGCGCGTGGAGACCAGCGATCAAGGAAGAGGGGATCGACGGGATATTCGGATTGCCGGTTATTGCTGTTCGTCACGGGCCATGTCCTTTTGATTGACGGGAAGGAAAAGGTATTTTTCGAAACTTGGCGTAGTCAAGGGGTGACAAGTATGAATGCATCGTTCATATATGCATCACCTTGTCTGACAACCGGGAGAGAGTTCCATGAAATTGATGCGCGTTGGCCAGCCCGGCCAGGAAAAGCCTGCCATTCTCGATGCGGAAGGAAAAGTCCGCGATCTGTCCGCCCATGTGAAGGATATTGGCGGTGATGCCATTTCTCCCGAGGGTCTCAAGAAGATTGCCGCGATCGACCTGAGCACCCTTCCGGTGCTGAGCGAAGACCGCATCGGCGCCTGTGTTGCCGGTACCGGAAAATTCATCTGCATCGGCCTCAACTTCTCCGACCATGCCGCCGAAACGGGTGCTACCGTACCGCCGGAACCGGTCATTTTCATGAAGGCAACCTCGGCCATCGTCGGCCCGAATGACAACGTCACCATTCCGCGCGGCTCTGAAAAGACCGACTGGGAAGTCGAACTCGGCGTCGTCATCGGCAAGACCGCCAAATACGTGTCGGAAGCCGATGCCCTCGACTACGTCGCCGGTTATTGCGTTTCGCACGATGTTTCCGAGCGCGCGTTCCAGACGGAGCGTGCCGGTCAGTGGACCAAGGGCAAGTCCTGCGACACCTTCGGCCCCATCGGCCCCTGGCTGGTGACGAAGGATGAAATCGCAGATCCGCAGAACCTCGGCATGTGGCTGAAAGTGAACGGCCAGACCATGCAGGACGGCTCCAGCAAGACCATGGTATACGGCGTTGCCCACGTTGTTTCCTATCTCAGCCAGTTCATGTCGCTGCATCCCGGCGATGTCATTTCCACCGGCACTCCTCCGGGCGTCGGCATGGGCCTGAAGCCGCCGCGTTACCTGAAGGCTGGTGATGTCGTGGAACTCGGCATTGAAGGCCTCGGTTCCCAGAAGCAGACTTTTGTTGCTGACATCTGATCGCCAGCAGGCATTCAACGGAAAGTGAGGCGCCGGCGGGAAACCGCCGGCGCCTTCGATTTTGTGCACATGCGAAAAGCTGCTATGGTCAGGAAAAGAGCTTGATCCGCGAGGGAGGCGCCATCAGTGTTCTACCATCTTTATGAAATGAACCATGCGGCCATGGCGCCGCTGCGCGCCGGTGCCGACATGATGCGCCAGGCCTGTAACAATCCTCTGAACCCGCTTTCCAGCACGGCTTTCGGGAGAAGCCTCGATGCCGGTTTTGAGGTCTTCGAGCGGATGACGCGCCGTTACGCAAAACCGGAATTCGGCCTCGGCAGCACGGTTGTCGATGGTCAGACCGTCAATGTTGCCGAAGAGACCGTCTGGTCGCGTCCGTTCTGCAATCTCGTTCATTTCAAGAAAGAACCCGATCCAGCCCGCCAGTCCGATCCGAAGGTGCTGCTGGTGGCGCCGATGTCCGGCCACTACGCCACACTCTTGCGCGGGACGGTGGAGGCCCTGCTGCCATCGGCGGATATCTATATCACCGACTGGGCCGATGCCCGCACGGTGCCGGTGAGTGAGGGGAGTTTCGATCTCGACGATTATATCGGCTATGTCATCGAGATGTTGCGCGAGATCGGGCCGGGTGCGCATGTGGTCGCCGTCTGTCAACCGTCGGTGCCTGTTCTGGCCGCCGTTTCACTGATGGAGGCGGATGGGGATTCTTTCGCGCCGGCATCCATGACGCTGATGGGCGGACCGATCGATACGCGCATCAACCCCACTGCCGTCAACGGTCTTGCCAAGGCCAAGCCGATCGAGTGGTTCCGCGACAATGTCGTCATGCAGGTACCGTGGCCGCAGCCCGCTTTCGGTCGCAACGTCTATCCGGGCTTCCTGCAACTGTCCGGTTTCATGTCCATGAACCTCGACAAGCACATGACGGCGCACAAGGATTTTTACCTGAACCTCGTCAAGAATGATGGTGATTCCGCTGAAAAACACCGCGAATTTTACGATGAATATCTGGCCGTCATGGATTTGACGGCGGAATTCTATCTGCAGACGGTGGAAACCGTCTTCATTGACCACGCGCTTCCGAAAGGGAACATGCTGCACCGGGGCAGGGCGGTTGATCCCGCGGCCATTCGCAAAGTCGCATTATTTACCGTGGAAGGTGAGAACGATGATATTTCCGGCGTCGGCCAGACAAAGGCCGCGCATGATCTCTGCCGGAATATCCCCGAAGACAAACGCGCCCATTACATGCAGCCGGATGTAGGCCATTACGGCGTCTTCAATGGTTCGCGCTTCCGCAGGGAAATCGTGCCCCGCATGCTGGATTTCATCCGCAAACACCAGACGGCTTAGGTGAGAGGGCAGGAGGAGCCACGCATTTGCATGGCCAAGCGACGGACGAATCGGCTATGAAGGGTCCATGTTTTCGCTCCTCAGAAAATCCCTGACGTCGCCGGCGCCAAAGAAGGTCGCGCCGAGCCAGCGCACCGTTGCGGTGGCTGGCCGGCAGGTGCCGATCACGGTCAGGGAAAACCCGCGTGCGACACGCATTACGTTGCGCATCGAACCGGGCGGCCGGGCGCTGAAGCTGACGATCCCGATGGGTCTGCATCACCGCCAGGTCGATGATTTTCTGGAGAGGCATCAGGGCTGGCTGGAAGGCAAGCTTCTGAAATTCAGCCCCGATGACGGTTTACGTCCCGGCGCCACCATCGATATTCGTGGTGTATCCCATCGCATCGACCATACCGGCAGCCTGCGGGGGCTGACCCACATCGCGAAAGACGCTGATGGCGTGTCCGTTCTGAAAGTGAGCGGCACGCCCGAGCATCTGAAAAGACGGATCGCGGCTTTCCTGAAAAAGGAAGCGAAGGCCGATCTGGAGCGACTGGTTGCCGTTCATGCGCGCGCGGCCGGTCGGCCGGTGCGGTCCATCAGCATGAAGGATACACGCAGCCGCTGGGGCTCCTGTTCCCATGATGGAAATCTGAGCTTTTCCTGGCGCATCGTCATGGCCCCGGAAAAGGTCATTGATTATCTCGCCGCCCATGAGGTCGCGCATCTACGCGAAATGAACCACGGCCCGAAATTCTGGGCTTTGTGCGAAAAGCTTTGCCCGCACACCGATGAGGCCAAGGACTGGTTGAAACGCCACGGTTCCAAACTTCACGCCATCGATTTCGATTGAAACCTGCGGCGCGGATCGCCATCTGGATTCACGTGAAACATTCCATCGGGAATGGATGCGATTTGGCTCGACTCTTGTCGCATTTCATGTCAGGTCGCGGGTATGAAACCGGATATCAAGATTTGCGGATTGAAGACACCGGAAGCGCTGGAGCGCGCCGTCAGGCGCGGCGCGTCCCATGTCGGTTTTATTTTCTTTGAAAAAAGCCCGCGCAACGTCGAGCCCGATATTGCCGGCAGGCTGGCGCAAGCCGCCCGTGGCGCCGCCAGGGTGGTCGCCGTCACCGTCAATGCCGATAATGATTATCTCGATGAAATCGTTGATCTCGTCAAACCGGACATCCTGCAACTGCATGGCAATGAAAGCCCGGAACGGCTGCTGAACATCAAGGCGCTTTATGGTTTGCCTGTCATGAAGGCGATTTCCATTCGCGACGCCGCTGATCTTGCCAAAATCGACCCCTATATTGGAATAGCCGACCGTTTTCTGCTGGATGCCAAGGCGCCCGCCGGCTCCGAGCTTCCGGGCGGCAACGGCGTCTCCTTCGACTGGACCATCCTGCGATCACTTGACGGAAGTGTGGATTACATGCTTTCCGGGGGATTGAACAAGGACAATGTCGCCGAGGCGCTGGCGGAGACCAGGGCAAGCGGACTAGATTTATCGTCCGGTGTCGAAAGCGCGCCGGGCGTCAAGGATCTGTCGATGATCGACGCATTTTTCGATGTGGTGAATGATTGGTCGAAAGGCCCAAAGGGAGCTTGAAGTGAACGACGCGCCAACACCCAATTCTTTTCGCGCTGGTCCCGATGAGGACGGCCGTTTCGGCATTTACGGAGGTCGCTTCGTTGCCGAAACGCTGATGCCGCTCATTCTGGATTTGCAGGCGGAGTGGGACAAGGCCAAGACCGATCCCGAGTTTCAGGCCGAACTCAAGCACCTCGGCGCGCATTACACCGGTCGCCCGAGTCCGCTTTATTTTGCGGAACGCCTGACGGCGGAACTCGGCGGCGCGAAGATCTATTTCAAGCGCGAAGAATTGAACCACACCGGCTCGCACAAGATCAACAATTGCCTCGGCCAGATCCTGCTGGCCAAGCGCATGGGCAAGACCCGCATCATCGCCGAAACCGGCGCCGGCCAGCATGGTGTTGCCTCGGCAACCGTTGCCGCGCGCTTTGGCCTGCCTTGCGTCGTCTACATGGGCGCGACCGATGTCGCCCGTCAGGCCCCGAATGTGTTCCGCATGAAGCTCTTGGGCGCCGAGGTGAAGCCGGTCACGGCTGGCCATGGCACCCTGAAGGACGCGATGAATGAAGCGCTACGCGACTGGGTCACCAATGTCGAGGATACCTATTATCTGATCGGCACGGCCGCCGGCCCGCATCCCTATCCGGAAATGGTCCGCGACTTCCAGGCCGTTATCGGCGAGGAAGCCAAGGCGCAGATGCTGGAGGCGGAAGGCCGCCTGCCGGATCTGGTCGTGGCAGCCGTGGGCGGCGGCTCGAACGCTATCGGCATCTTCCATCCTTTCCTCGATGACAAGAATGTCCGCATCGTCGGTGTCGAAGCCGGCGGCAAGGGTCTTTCGGGCGACGAGCATTGCGCTTCCATCACCGCCGGTTCGCCGGGCGTGCTGCATGGCAACCGCACCTACCTGCTGCAGGATGAGGACGGTCAGATCAAGGAAGGCCATTCGATCTCCGCAGGCCTCGATTATCCCGGTATCGGCCCTGAACATTCCTGGCTGAACGATATCGGTCGCGTGGAATATGTGCCGATCATGGACCATGAGGCGCTGGACGCCTTCCAGATGCTGACCCGCCTCGAAGGCATCATTCCTGCTCTCGAGCCGAGCCACGCCTTGGCCGAGGTCATCAAGCGCGCGCCGAAGATGGGCAAGGATGAGATCATCCTGATGAACCTTTCCGGCCGTGGCGACAAGGATGTCCACACCGTCAGCAAGTTCCTTGGAATGGATGTATAAGATCATGACTGCACGTATGGACAAGCGCTTTGCCGATCTGCGCGCTGAAAATCGCCCGGCCCTGATTACCTATTTCATGGGTGGCGACCCGGATTTTGAAACCTCGCTCGGCATCATGAAGGCGCTGCCGGAAGCGGGCGCCGACGTTATCGAACTCGGCATGCCCTTTTCCGACCCGATGGCGGATGGTCCGGCCATTCAGCTGGCCGGCCAGCGCGCGCTGAAGGGCGGCCAGACGCTGAAGACCACGCTCGATCTCGCCCGCGAGTTCCGCAAGGGTGATGATGCGACGCCCATCGTGATGATGGGCTATTATAATCCGATCTATATTTACGGCGTCGAAAAGTTTCTGGACGACGCACTGGCGGCCGGCATTGATGGTCTGATCGTCGTCGATCTGCCGCCTGAAATGGACGATGAGCTCTGCATTCCGGCGCTTGCGCGCGGCATCAACTTTATCCGTCTCGCCACGCCGACGACGGATGGCAAGCGTCTGCCTGTCGTCCTTAAAAATACCTCAGGTTTCGTGTATTACGTCTCGATGAACGGTATCACTGGTTCAGCCCTTCCCGATCCCTCGTTGATCTCGGGCGCTGTCGGTCGTATCAAGGCGCATACGGAACTGCCGGTGTGTGTCGGTTTCGGCGTCAAGACGGCCGATCATGCCAAGGCGATTGGCGCCGTGGCGGATGGCGTGGTGGTTGGTTCCGCCATCGTCAACCAGATTGCCGGCAGCCTGACCAGGGACGGAAAGGCGACCGCCGATACCGTGCCTGCCGTCACGACGCTGGTAAAAGGACTTTCAACGGGCGTGCGTGCATCGCGCCTTGCCGCTGCGGAATAAGCGCGCGGCCCAGTCAGGAGTAGACAGTTGAACTGGATCACCAATTACGTTCGGCCGCGGATCAATTCCATGCTTGGCCGCCGCCCGGAGGTTCCGGAGAACCTGTGGATCAAGTGCCCGGAAACGGGCGAGATGGTCTTCCACAAGGATCTGGAAGACAACAAGTGGGTCATCCCCGCTTCCGGCTATCATATGAAGATGCCGGCCAAGGCGCGCCTTGTCGATCTATTTGACGACGGCGTCTATGAGGCCCTGCCGCAGCCGAAGGTGGCGCAGGATCCCTTGAAGTTCCGTGACTCCAAAAAATACACTGATCGCCTGCGCGACAGCCGTGCGAAGACCGAGCAGGAAGACACCATCCTCGCCGGCGTCGGCCTGCTGAAGGGCCTGAAGATCGTGGCCGTCGTGCATGAATTCCAGTTCATGGGCGGTTCGCTCGGCATCGCCGCCGGCGAAGCTATCGTCAAGGCCTTCGAGCGCGCCATTTCTGAGCGTTGCCCGCTGGTCATGTTCCCGGCCTCCGGCGGCGCTCGCATGCAGGAAGGCATTCTTTCGCTGATGCAGCTGCCGCGCACGACCGTTGCGGTGAACATGCTGAAAGAAGCCGGCATGCCCTATATTGTGGTTCTGACGAACCCGACGACCGGCGGTGTCACGGCATCCTACGCCATGCTGGGCGACGTGCATATCGCCGAACCCGGCGCTGAGATTTGCTTCGCAGGCAAGCGCGTCATCGAGCAGACCATTCGCGAAAAGCTGCCGGAAGGCTTCCAGACATCGGAATATCTGCTGGAACACGGCATGGTGGACATGGTGATCGACCGCCGCGAAATCCCCGACACTCTGGCCAATCTGCTCAAGATCATGACCAAAGCGCCTGCTGAGACTGCAAATGCGGTCGTCCCGCTGGCCGCTTCGGCCTGAGGAAAAAAATATGTCGCCCGAAGGCATAAACTGCCTTCGGGATGATATGCTATACGTTGCATGATTTCATCTTTGGTGCGGCGGACAAATGGCAAGCAAAACGCCTGAAAGGCGAACGGAAGACATGACGAAGCCCGCGATCAGTGAGGCCGAGAAGATCATTGAAGAGCTGATGCAGCTCCACCCCAAGGGGTTCGATCTTTCGCTCGACAGAATTTCCCGTCTTCTCGAAAAACTCGGTAATCCGCAGAACAGGATGCCACCTGTTATCCACGTTGCAGGCACAAATGGTAAGGGTTCGGTGACGGCCTTTTGCCGTGCCCTGCTCGAGGCGGCAGGGCTTTCCGTTCATGTCCATACCTCGCCGCATCTGGTGAACTGGCATGAGCGATATCGTATCGGCGTCGCCGGTGATAAAGGTCGTTATGTCGAAGACGACACTTTCGCGGATGCGTTGCGCCGTATTGAAGCCGCCAATGCTGGTCAGACGATCACGGTTTTCGAAATCCTGACGGCCGCGATGTTCGTGCTTTTTGCGGAACAGCCCGCCGACGCCGCCATCGTCGAGGTTGGTCTAGGTGGACGCTTCGATGCCACCAATGTAATCAACAATCCGGCCGTCTCCGTCATCATGCCGATTTCGCTGGATCATCAGGCCTATCTAGGTGACCGCGTGGAACTGATCGCCGCTGAAAAGGCCGGCATCATGAAAAAGGGCTCTCCCGTCGTCATAGGTCATCAGGAATATGATGCGGCGCTGGAAACGCTCGTCGCCACTGCTGAGCGGCTTGGCTGCCCCGTTTCCGTCTATGGACAGGATTTTTCCGCCCATGAGGAATTTGGCCGCATGGTTTATCAGGATGAATTCGGCCTGACCGATGCGCCGCTGCCGCGGCTTCCCGGCCGTCACCAGCTTGCCAATGCCGCTGCCGCGATCCGTGCCGTCAAGGCTGCCGGTTTCGAGGTGACGGAACGGATGATCGAGAGGGCCATGACCTCCGTGGAGTGGCCCGGCCGTCTTCAGCGCGTCCTGACTGGCAAAATCGCTGATATGGCGCCGAAGGGTGCAGAAATCTGGATCGATGGCGGTCATAATCCGGGTGCCGGCGAAGTCATTGCCGAGGCCATGGCGGGTTTTGAGGAAAAGACGCCACGCCCGCTGTTCATCATTGCCGGCATGATCAACACCAAGGATCCGGTGGGTTATTTCAAGGCCTTCGCCGATATCGCCGAATATGTGTTCACCGTGCCGATCGGTGGCACCGATGCGGCGATCGATCCCGTCGTGCTCGCCCACGCGGCCTTCGACGCGGGACTGGTGGCAGCCCCGACATCGTCGCTCACCCACGCCCTGGAAGAGCTGTCGCGCCGTGTCGATCCCGAAGGACCACCACCACGCATTCTCATCGGCGGATCGCTTTATCTTGCCGGAAACGCGCTCGCCCTGAACGGCACGGTTCCCCAATAAAAAAGCCCGGCGTTATCGCCGGGCTTTTTCAATTCCATAAGACAGCACTTATGCAGCGCTGGAAATCCAGGCGGAAAGCGCGGTCTTGGGAGCAGCGCCAACCTTGATATCAGCCACTTCGCCGCCCTTGAACATGGCAAGCGTCGGGATGGAGCGAACGCCGAACTTGGCGGCCAGTTCCGGGTTTTCGTCGATGTTGAGCTTTGCGACCTTGACCTTGCCGGCGAGCTCGGAGGAAATTTCCTCAAGGCTCGGCGCGATCATCTTGCAAGGGCCGCACCATTCGGCCCAGAAATCCACTACGACGGGTTCGGCGGATTCGAGGACTTCGGACTGGAAGTTGGCGGCATCGACTTTTACGGTAGCCATATCTGGCTCTCCTTTCAGCTAAACTTTTCCGCTATCGATGTGATGCGGGCGCGACGGAATTTCAATGCCCCGGTATCTCACTTTGTCTTTATTGCGGCAAGGGCCTCCGCCATGGCATCGTCGTCAACCCGTACAAAAGCGGCATTTTCCGTATAGATCAGCGCGCAGACAAATTCCTTGCCGGGATAGAGCGGTGCCAGAATTTCACGATAAATTGCAAGCTGCGCGACATGGGAGAAGGGGATCTCGCGTGCTTCACGTGGGGGAACGCGGTTCGTCTTGTAATCGACAAGAATGACGCGGTTGCCTTCCACTGCCAGCCGGTCGATGCGGCCGGAGACGGCATATTGCTGCCTGCCGATCGTCATCGTGCCCATGATCGATATTTCCGCACGGCTGTTGGCGGAGAAGGCCGGTTGCACCGCCGGTTCAGACAGAACCCGCAAAACCGCCTGTATCAAATGCTCGCGCTCGGCAGCGGGCCAGAAACGGGCTGCTCGCTCCGCATAACGGCGGGCTGCCTCTTCGCGCTCATTCTCCGTAAAATCCGGCAGGGCCTGCAGCATGCGATGCACCAGCCGGCCGCGCTGCAAGGCAAGGCTGGATGCCTCCGCTTTTTCTCCGAACAACGGTGAACGCACAGCCAGATCGTCCGCGCCGTCATCGATGATGGTGCCTGCGCCGGAAGGGCTGAGCGGTCTTGGCAGAGCGGGCAGGGCCGGCAGGGGGGCGAGAAGCCCCGCCGGAAGAGCGTGGTTCTCCTCCTGCTGCGTCTCCGGCAACATTTGCGGGGTGGATGCCGGACGAGGCTCGGACTTGCGCCACACAAGCCCCTGCCACTCCTCGCCATCGGCCACGAACACCTGCGGCCGGCAATGGTCTTGATTGTCTGTAAGCGCCGCCTTGACGATGGTGTGCCAGCATTCGGGGTTTTCTTTCTGGCCGCGATAACCGCAGACGACCAGATGATCGGCGGCACGGGTCATCGCCACATAAAGCAGCCGGCGATATTCATCTTCCGCAGCCGTCTTCAGCCGTTCTTCATCCGAGCGGATGAGATGGTTGGAGAAGCCGCTGCCGGGCAGCCAGACAGGGAAAGTGTCTTCGCCAGCCTCGATGAAGCGCAGTTTCGGCACATGGCTGTGATTGAAGGCCTTCGAGCCGCCATCGACGACAAAAACGACCGGCGCTTCCAACCCCTTGGAAGCATGCACGGTCATGATGCGCACTTCGCCGCGATCCTTGTCCTGCTCGCGCTTCACTTCCGGCGAATCGGTCTCCAGAACGGAAAGAAAGGCCTGCAGGCCGGGCAGCCCCGTTCTTTCGTGGTCCAGTGCAAAGGACAGGAATTCATCCAGAACGTCGCTTGCTTCGTTGCCAAGCCTTCCGAGAAACTTCTTGCGTCCGTCATGCAGCGTCAGAACCGCCGCGAAGAAGTCATGCACGGTGGCTGTTTTAGAGAGCGCGATGAAGTTTTGCAGTTTGCCGGTAACGACGGAAAGGTGGCTATTTTCTTTCTGTGAAAGCATCTGCAGCCTCCACCACACGCTCTCCGTCTCGGTTCGCGCGGCGGCTATCTCGAAGACGTCATCTTCCGTCAGGTTGAAAAGCGGGCTTTTCAAGAGTGCGGCAAGCGACAGATCGTCCTCAGGCAGTACCACGAACCGGCCGAGTGCGAGGAGATCCTGCACGGCAATATGGTCTGTCAGACGAAGACGGTCGGCACCGGCAACGGGAATATTCTTGCGCCGCTTCAGTTCACGGGTTAGCGCGTTGACGAAGGCATGGCGTTTTCTCACCAGCACCAGAATGTCACCCGGCTCGACAGCCCGTTCCACGCCCTTTTCAATGATGGTTTCACGTCCGATCATGTCGGCGATGCGTGCGGCGATGCGACGCGCGACGATGGTGGCCGGCGCGCTTTCCCGCAGCGCATCGAAAGGCGCCGTCCAGTCCTCTTCGTCCTCAGTGGTTTCGGGCGCCACCATGTCCCAGACTTCCACGGTGCCGGGATGGCCGGCGCGGTTGGAGCGGTGCTCCACCGGCTCATTATCGGCGCTGAGGCCGCTGGCATTTTGCGGGATCGAGAAGACCTGATCGACGGCGGCCAGCACATCTTCCGTGGAGCGGAAAGAAAGCGGCAGGCGGATGCGGTGAAAAGCCTGCTCCACCGAATCGACGCGCCTTTTGGTCTCGTCGCGCTCCTGCGAGAACCGTTCCGGCCGCGCTCCCTGGAAGGAGTAGATCGACTGTTTTTCATCACCCACGGCAAACAGCGTCCGCTGCCCCATGCGAGCGCTTTCGCCGGTGAAGAAATCCGCCGCCAGCGACTGGATGATCGACCATTGCACCGGGCTCGTATCCTGTGCCTCGTCAACGAGAATATGGTCGATGCCCTGATCGAGCTTGTAATGCACCCATGCACCCGCCGTATCGCGGTTGAGCAGATTGGCGGCGCGCTCGATCAGATCCTCGAAATCGAGCTGGCTGCGCTGCTTTTTCAAATCCTCGAAATCACCGATCAGCCGTTCGGCCAGAATAAGGGCGCATTTGGTCGCCGCCAGCATCCGCATCAGACGGTAACGGTTGCGGCAGGCAACCACATGGTCGCGCGCCAGCGTCAATGCGTCGACAAGATCAGGAGCGGATTTCTGCATGCCCTTGTTGATGACATAGGTATCCGATTTCTTTTCGCCCTTGGCCGTCAGCAGTGCGGCCTCGATGAATTCCATCCGCCGCACCGGGTCCGACTGCCGTTTCGCTTCCCTGAGGGCGTAAGCGACATCGATGACACGCGATCCGCCGACCTCGTCTGCAAGTGTCAGATAGGTATCGAGTGCGAGCCCGGAGAGGCCGGGCAAGGGCCAGAAGGCCGCCGCTGCCGTTTCTTCGGTCTCTCCATCTGCGATCTTCATCGCCTGCCGCAGCCGGGCATCAATGCCGCCAGATTGTTTGGCGTCGAGCAGAAAACCGCGAAGGGCGCTGCGATTGGCGATGATGGCGGAGAGCAGCGATTCCAGCCCACTTTCGTCGGCGAGATCGAGCACATAGGCCAGCGACTGGGCCAGTTCCGCATCGCGCTCCGTCGAAACCGCCGTCAGAAGCGAACGGCGTGCTTCAGCCAGGAGGGCGGTTGCGGCGCGGTCATCGAGCACGGAAAAATGACCGGCGACATTGGCCTCCAGCGGAAACTGATGCAGCAGCGCCTCGCAGAAAGCGTGGATGGTCTGGATTTTCAGGCCGCCGGGCGTTTCCAGCGCCTTGGCGAACAGCCTGCGCGCTTCCGCAAGCTTGATGCGATCTGGCGCTCTTCCTTCAATGGCGGTGATACGGTCCTTAAGATCGGAATCCGGCAAAGTAGCCCATTCCGCCAGGCGGTCGAAGACACGGCTCGACATTTCCGATGCGGCAGCCTTGGTATAGGTGAGGCAGAGGATCGCGGAGGGACGGCATCCGGCCAGAAGCAGGCGGATGACACGCTGGGTCAGCACATGGGTCTTGCCCGAGCCGGCATTGGCGGACACCCAGGCGGAGCTCGACGGATCGGAGGCAAGCCGCTGCCGCGCGCTGGTCCAGTCGATCCAGCTCTCAGGCGTGTCAGCGGCGGGGCCGGCGTCGAAGGGGTCAATCGTCATCGCCGTCTCCCGGTTCTGCCGTCGACCATTCCGAAACGCGGGCGAGGTGATCATATTCCCCGCCATAGGATTGCTGCTCTTCCGGCACCAGCCGTGAGGCAAAACCATTCTCGCCTTCACGCAGCGAGCGGACGAACCTGGCGAGCTGTTCGATCGATTCGGTCGCCAGTTCAATGGCTGATTTTGGTGGTCTCTTGCCGCTTCGGCTGGAATGTTCGTTATTGACCTGATCGGCAAAGAAGCGCTCGCCCGGCCGCAGACGTACATAGATAAGGTTTTCAGGCGTGGGTGACCCGGCTTCGCGGAACGCACCGCGCATCAGTGCCGCCGCTTCCAGCGCAAGCTGCGGGTCGAGTAGCGCACGCGCCTGATTGACGGATGGCGCAAGCCCGGTCTTGTAGTCGATAACATCCGCCTGACCGTTGGTTTTGATGTCGATCCGGTCGGCAATGCCGGTCAGTCTTATGCCCGCCTCGGTGATTTCCTGTCCGGCGCGCGCTTCAAAAAAACTGTGGCGAATGGCTGGATGGCGTTCCTTCTCCCAGTCGATGAAGGCGCGGGCCACCGCTGCAAAGCGTGGCCGCCAGATGACATCCACATGCGGGGGCAGGTTCTCCGCATCGAAACACTCGTCCAGAATGCGCTGCATCGCCTCAAGCGAAGCCGGTGTGCCGGGAATATGCCCCTCGCGGGAATAACGCTCGATAATCGTGTGATAGAGCGTGCCGCGGTCGGCGGCGTTGGGATCGCGGTTGAACGGATCGAGAGGGTCGAGCTTCAAAATGCGCCGCGCATAGATCGAATAGGGATCGCGCCGCAGCCGTCCCACTTCGCTGAAGGAATAGCGCGTCGGCTGCAGAGCGGCCGGCGGTTTCGGCGCAGGGCGCTTGGCGGCCTCCTGATCGATGCTTTCATCCATCAGGCCGGCCCAATGCCGATAGGTCTCGCCGCGTTTCCTGAGTTCTCCGGCAAAATCCTCACCGCCCAGAGCCAGCAGCCGTTGCAGCCAGCGCGAAGCGACGGCAGGTGTGGAGCCCTGCCTGAGCGCACGGGTATAGAATATCTGTCGCGTACCATTGGCCATCTCGAAGTCATGCGCCAGCTGGCCGATACGACGTTCCGGCGGCTCCAGCCCGATAGCGGTTTTCATGGTGCGGGACAGGAACGGATTATTCGCTGTCTGGCCCGGCCAGAGCCCTTCATTGAGACCGCCGATGACGACGGTGTCGACGCTCTGCAGCCGTGCCTCAAGCGCACCGAAGATGAAAATACGCGGATGGCGCATGGATCGCGGCTTGATCGATTCACCGGCCACCAGCGCCGCGAAAATATCGATCCATTGCGGTCCGTCCGCATCGAGGATTTCGCCGCTTTCCATCAGTTCCGCAAAGAGGCTGGAGAGCTTGTCTCCCGCCTCACCGGACCAGAGCGTGGCTAGATCGTTGGTATCATCCGCACAGATGGCTTCGATCACGCGACCTGTCCGCTCTGCCCAATCGGAAAGTGCCAGTTTGTCGGTGAAGGCGCGGCCGGATCGATCCCGACGGACAAAGGCAGAGCCAAGCGGCTCGGTCGCAACGGCGATCCGCCGTGCCAGATCGCGCGCGGCTTCCGTGCTGGCCTCCGGCAGCGCCAGCCGCCAGGCGGGGGGGTGCCGGTCATCGCGCTGCGCCAGAAGCTGCGCATCGAGAACCGCTTCCAGATCGCCGATCCCCGTCTCGACCCTGCCGCCACGCAGCGCGATCAGCTCCAGCGCTTTCGCTGCCTGTGCGAAAGCATCCGCGGAGAGCCCGAAGCGGGCGAGGGGGTGTTTTAAAAGCGAAATGATCGGCACCGGGTCTCCCGGCCTGAGGATTGCCTCCAGTGCCAATTGTGTCAGCCCCGCCTGCGGTGTGGCGGAAAGCGGCGTACCAGCGGAATCGTCCGCCTCGATGCCGAAGCGCTGCAGCTCGGTTGCCACGCGCCGCGCCAGTCCGCGGTCGGGTGTTATCAATGCCGCCTGTGAAGGACGTTCCGCGCCCGGGGCCTCCAGCGCCAGCCTGAGCGCCACGGCTATGGCGGTTGCCTCCTCGCGCTCGTTGGCGGCTTCAATCAACGTGGCCGTTGCGAAAGCCGCGTTGAAAAAGCAGGGTTCCCTGTCTTCGCGCCAACGGTTCCAGTCGCTGGTGGATTTGGCCGGTGCGAGTGCGGCAGAAAACACGGCTGCGCGTTTTTCGAGATCGCTGTCGATGGCGCCGATCTGAACCACGTCGTCGCGCAGGATACCGAGCTTCTGCAGCAGCATATAGAGCCCGTATTGCGAATGCGTGCGGCTCGAAGGATCGGTAGGATCTTCGGCAATCGCCTGCCATTGCTCCTCGGGCATGGCAAGGTCGAGCCCCGGAAGCACGACAGTGCCTTGGGGCAGGGCGGCAACGGCGGCGATAAGATCGGCTGCCGCAGGAATGGAGCCCGTCGACCCTGCGACGATGACCGGTCCCGTATCCGGCAAATTTGCAAGCCGGTTCGCCTCCGCCCGCAGGATGGCGTTGCGATGCCGGCCGGCGGACGACCGGTTGAGCTCGGCAAGACGAGCGGGCCAGAAGACGCTGGCGATCTTCAGGAAATCCGCCGTCAGCTGCCACCATTGCGCGTGGTCGCCGGTATCGAGATGCTGAAGCGCCTCCCAGTCCTTTTCTTCCGTGTCCATGGCATCGATCACCTCGCCGAGCGCACGCGCCAGCCATATGGCATCGGCCGGGCTGGCGGGAGCGACGAGCGGTGAATCCAGATGGACAGCCCGGATGGCGTCCGGCAGGCTGTTGCGCCAGGCCAGGATGAGACGTGCGAGTTCGATCAGCCGGCCGGTGTCGGAAATCGGCGGTGCGAGGTCCATGATCTCGGGATTTTCGATATCGAAAAAGCCGCTATCGTCATCCGTTTCGCCCAGTGGCCGGATCAGCGGCAGAATGGCGGACCGGCCGCCGAGAAGATCGACGAATTCGGAGCGCAGCACGCGGGCCGAGCGCCGCGTCGGCACATAGATCGTCACCTTGGCCAGTGAAAGCGGATCGGCTGGATCATATCTATAGTCGGCTGTCAGTCTCCCGTCACACAGCGTTTCCGCGAGCGTTTTGAGGAACGGTGTTCCCGCGGCGATCGTCAGGACGCGCTTTGCGTGGTGGGTGAGCGTCATGCAGAGCGTTTTTCCCTGATTTGCCGGATGATGTTTTCTGCGTCTTCTATGGCGTCCGGCGTGCCGACTGTGATCCAGTGGCCATCCAGCGAAAGGCCGAAAAGCCGGTCTTTTTCTATGGCGCGGTCGAAATAGATATTGAGGTTGAAGGCATCTGCCGGTGCGTCGTCAAGCAGGCGCGAATCCATGGCTATGGCGCCCGCGTAAACCACCGGCTTCGGGTCGGCATCGCGATAACGCGCCAGTTTTCCGTCTTCGAAGAGGTTGAAATCCCTCTTGCCATTATGGCCCGTGGTGCGGTCCATATCGACACAGAGCAGCGCCATATCCATGCGGGCCGGATCGAAGAATTGTGCAAGCTTGCGCAGATTACTGACGGCATTCAGCTGCTCGCCGATCCAGAAGAGATCGGCATTCATGACGAAGACCGGGCCGGGCTCCAGAAGCTTCAGGCCTTTTGCAAGGCCGCCGCCGGAATTCATCAGCTGCGTGCGTTCATCGGAGATCAGGATTTCCGCTTCGTTTCGGTGTCCGAGGTGGGCGATCATCTGCTCGGCATGATGGTGCACATTGACGACAATCTTCTCGGCCCCGGCTTCGACAAGGGCGTCGAGCGCGTAATCGATCATCGGTTTGCCGGCGATTCTGACGAGCGGCTTCGGGATCGTATCGGTGATCGGGCGCATCCGCGTGCCAAGCCCGGCGGCCAGCACCATCGCGTTTTTGATCGTCATCGTGGTCAACCGTCTTTCAGTCGTTAAATTCCATGCCCATGCGGAGGCACCAGTCCCGGAGCGGCGCAAGTTCCGGATGCGAAAACGCAGCGGTGAGGTAGCGGAACGTCCTCGGCATATGTTTCATATAACCGGGTTTGCCGTCCCGTTCCATCAGCCTGACCCAGATACCGGCGAGCTTGCAGTTGCGCTGTGCCGACATGATGGCGAAAGCCCTGTGGAAAGCGGCTTCATCGAATGAGGGTTCACGTCTTCTGCGCTCCAGATAGTGGGAGAGCAGACGTGCCTGCAATTCGGGCGCGATGGTGACCCGTGCATCCTGCACGATGGAGGCGAGATCATAGGCGGTCGGGCCGATCATCGCGTCCTGAAAATCGATCAGGCCGACCTGCCGGATGCCGCTATTCTGCGCCTGCCAGAGAAGGTTGGGCGAATGGAAATCGCGCAGCAGAAGCCCTGTTTCGCAGCCGGCGAGCGAGTCGATCAGGCTGTCCCAGAGGGCGTAATAGTCACTCTTCTCACTATCGCTGAGCGGTTTACCGCGTTTATGGGGCAGATACCACTCCGCCAGCAGCGAGACCTCGATCTTCATTGCCTGCCGGTCAAAGGGCGGAACCTCATAGACGCTGCCATCAACCACCGGCAGCACGTCGGGTAAAGGAGCCTGGTGAAGTGCGGCGAGACAGGCCACACTTTGCAGATAGCGGTCCTCCATCGGCGTTCCGTCAGGCGCAAGCACACCATCCCGGCCGAGGTCCTCCAGAAGAAGAATGCCCTGATCGATATCCGCCGCCAGAATCTCCGGTGCACGGAAGCCGCTGTTTCGCAGATAATTGCCGATCGCCACGAACGAGCGGGCATCCTGGGCAAGATGGGCGATCTCCGCATAGGTCTTGCCATCGGCGATGATCGCACCTCTCAAGGGCCGTCGCCAGTCCATCAGAATAAGGTCGGGACCCTCGGTTGAAATGGTCTCATAGGCGCGTGTGGAAGCGTCACCGCTCAAAAAGCGACGGACCGCATCGCCCCTGCCATTTCTTGTCAGAAATTCGCGGATGGCGAAAACACGATCGAGCCGCGCCTTCTGTTGGGCGGGAGCCTCGATCACGGCCACACGACCTTCCCCTGAATGCGTCAGCCGCAGGGTGATCGTCTGGTCCGGCGGCAGAACTTCGCCGGCAATCTCGGGCCATTCGATCAGGCAGATGCCATCCTCCAGCATTTCGTCGATGCCGAGTTCGTCCAGTTCCGATACGTCCGACAGCCGGTAGAGATCGAGATGGGCAACCGGAATGCGCGTGGCATAGGTCTGGACGATCGTGAAGGTGGGGCTTGGAACTTCGAGACCAGGCTCATCCGCCATTGCCCGGATGAAGGCGCGGGCGAGGGTCGACTTGCCGGCGCCGAGGTCGCCGATCAGCGCCAGGCAATCGCCGGCCTTCAGGGCCAGCGCAAGGTCCTCGCCGAGCCTGATGGTGTCTTTTTCTCCCGCAAGGGGAATGGTGATCGGCAAGATGTCTTCGCTCATTCTGCAGCGATGGAATGCGGGCGCGTGCCGGCGGGAATGCGGCAGGTGACGATGGTGCCGTTACCGGGCCGGCTGTCGATGCTGACGGTGCCGTGATGGAGGCTGACGAAGCTTTCGACGATGGAAAGGCCAAGCCCCGCACCGGTCCGTCGTCCGCCATTGCCGCGTGTTGCGAAGCGGTCGAAGACCGTCTTCAGCATGTCTTCCGGAATGCCCGGTCCCTTGTCCGCCACCGAGAATACGAAATCACCTTCGCTGCGCTGGCAGGAGAGCTGAACCGAAGACCCCTCCGGCGCAAAATTGATCGCGTTGGTCAGCAGCTTGATGAGGATCTGCTTCAGGCGCTGGTGATCCGCCACCAGACTGCCGAGATGGGCCGGCGCGACGATCTCGAGCGAAATGCCGCTCTCCTGCAGCCGGTCGGCGATCTGCACTGAAACGTCTTCAAGCAACTCGTTCAGATCATTGTCCGAATAATTGAGCTGCATGATGCCGGCATCGACGGTCGCGAGATCCAGAATATCGTTGACGATGGTCAGAAGAACCGAGGACGAGGTGGAAATATGATCGAGATATTCCGCCTGCCGTTCCGTCAATTGGCCGATGCCGGGTGTTTTCAGGAGGTCGGTGAAGCCGATGATATTCGTCAGCGGCGAGCGCAGCTCGTAGGAAACATGCTGCACGAAATCGTTCTTCAACTCGTCGGCCTTGAGGAGCGCGTCGTTCTTTTCCTTGAGCGCCCGCTCTGCCCGCACGCTGTCGGTCATGTTGACGAAGGTCAGCATGGTCTGTGCATCCGGCAGCGGAATGATCGCATAGTCGAGCACGAGGCCGGAAAGCAGTTCCAGCGTGCCCTGCCGCGACGGCCGTTCGTCGTCGAAGCTGGTGATGAACTGGCTGAAGGAACGCCAGCCATCCGGCCTGTCGTAGGATTGCGCGCAGGCGGTTTCGATGGCGCGAATATGGGTTCCCGTTTCCGCCTGATCGGCGGTCACGCCCCAGAGCGCCCGGAATGCCGGGTTGGACAGGCGAATGCGCCCATCCGCGCCAAACACGGCGACCCCTTCCGCCAGATGGTCGATGGTCTCGCCCTGCACCTTTACCAGCGTGTTGTAGCGCATCTGCAGGTCGACCTGTTCGGTCAGGTTTTCGAAAACCCAGGTAGCACCACCCTGCGGATGAGCCGTTGCGATTACCCGCAGCGTCTGCCCGTTCGGGAGGTGCCAGAGATCGGTCTTGGTATCGAGCGAGCGGTAGACGGAAAGCGCCGTCTCCTTCCAGTTCTTCCAGTTCAACTGCTCCGGCAATTTGCCGGCGGTGCGCAGCCTGTCCAGAAGCTCGGAATTGTCAGGCCCGGATTCGAGGAAAACCAGATCGAAGCCCCAGAGGGTCGCAAAAGCCTGATTGTAGAATTGCAGCCGCTGCCGGCCATCGAAAATGGCGACGGGGGTTGCCAGATGATCCAGCGTTTCGGCGTGGCTCTTGAGGACCCGCTTGAGTTCCTCGCTGATGGCTTCCGCCTCGGTGGCATCGATGGCGATGCCGGCCGAGCCGGCCGCCGTCTTGATGTCGACGACATCGAAAAAGGTGCGGTTGCCGGAAACCACCGTCGAAATACGGTCATGATAGGGCGATTCCGGGGTCGCCGCCGCGCGTATCTTCTGCCGGGTAACAGTGTTCAGCAGCTCGCGTTTTTCCTGAACGGCCTGTTCGGTGCTCCGCGCATCCACCGCCTGCGCATAAGCATGGTTGACCCAGATGAGGTCGCCTTCGCCATTGCGCCGCCAGACGGGTTGCTCGATGGAATCGAGAAGCTCCTGAAATGTCGAGACGGAGGCGATCAGGCGCTCGCGCTCCACCTGCAGTTCGGCAAGCTCTGCACGCAGATTGTTGAGGGCCACGAAACGCGCAAAGGCATTGCCGCCGGAAACCCGGCCCTGAACCTCGATCACTTCGCCGCGCTGCGTCTCTATGGTCAGATCGAAACTCTGTGCGTGGCTGCGAAGTTTTTCGAGGGATTTTTCAAGCTGGCTCGCGGAGGACGGTTTCAGCCAGCGTCCGAAGGCAAGAAAATCATGGTCCGCCTGCGGGGCGCCGGTTTCCACGGGCAATTGTCCCAGAAACTCCGGCCGCTTGTCGGCGCCGTCCCAGATGACGATGCGCCGGCCCTTGTCGGAAATCAGCGCTTCATATTTGGCGATCTTGTGATGGGTTTCGGCAAGCGCCTGGCGGTATTCGCTGCTTTCCGCCTCGATGTTACCCCGTTGGCGCACCAGCCAGACGACGGAAAACAGCGTTGCCGAAAGCATGCCGACGAACAGCGAATAGGTAATCGTTTCCCCGGAAGAGAACAGTCTTGCGCCGGTCTTTGCGACAAGGCCGTCCTGAGCCAGCGCAACGCTTGCCGAACCGGCAAGTATCGTACCCGACATCAGCACGGGCAGCCGTGAGAAGCCTGTCCGGACCGCGCTGATCGCCAGCCGGCAACGCGCCAGAGCCTGCGCGCTCAGTGTCACGCCAGCCTGCGTGTTTTCAACGCGTTGAACTGTCTGCTCGCGCAGATCCGAATTGTGAACCGTCATCCCCGGTCTGTCTCCGTCCTATGTGCCGCATCTTCGACAAGACATCCCATTTCGTCCCCGCCGCCCTTTGGCGTGTCCGAATCAAGTCCGATGACAATACCGCCTTCATAAATCTGCGGAAAGGGAGGGCGCAAAAAAGATACCGCGCACTTTGTCAAGTGCGCGGCATCTAGATGTTGTGTAATTTCAGTGGATATTAACTATGATATTAATATCTGTAGTGTTCAGCCTTGAACGGGCCTTCCTTGGAGATGCCGATATAATCTGCCTGCAGATCGGAAAGTTCTGTTAGCCGCACACCGAGCTTCTCGAGATGAAGGCGCGCAACCTTCTCGTCGAGATGCTTCGGCAGCACGTAAACTTCGTTCTTGTATTCGCCCTGCTTGGTGAAGAGCTCGATCTGGCCAAGCACCTGGTTGGTGAAGGACGCAGACATGACGAAGGACGGGTGGCCGGTGGCATTGCCGAGGTTCAGCAGGCGGCCTTCGGACAGAAGGATGATGCGGTTGCCCTTCGGGAATTCGATCATGTCGACCTGCGGCTTGATGTTCGTCCACTTCAGGTTACGCAGCGAGGCGACCTGAATCTCGTTGTCGAAATGGCCGATATTGCCGACGATGGCCATGTCCTTCATCTCGCGCATATGCTCGATGCGGATGACGTCCTTGTTGCCTGTCGTGGTGATGAAGATATCGGCGGAAGAGACCACATCTTCCAGACGAACGACTTCGAAACCGTCCATGGCGGCCTGAAGCGCGCAGATCGGGTCGATTTCGGTGACTTTCACGCGGGCGCCGGCGCCCTGCAGCGAAGCGGCAGAACCCTTGCCCACATCGCCGTAACCGCAGACCACTGCAACCTTGCCGGCCATCATCACGTCGGTTGCGCGGCGAATGCCGTCGACGAGCGATTCCTTGCAGCCGTATTTGTTGTCGAACTTCGACTTGGTGACGCTGTCATTGACGTTGATCGCCGGGAAGGGCAGCAGACCCTTCTTGCTGAGATCGTAAAGACGGTGAACGCCGGTCGTCGTTTCTTCCGTGACACCCTTCAGTGCGTCGCGCTGCTTGGTGAACCAGCCGGGAGAAGCCTTCAGGCGCTTGTTGATCTGCGCGAAGAGGATTTCTTCTTCTTCGGAGCCGGGGTTGGACAGAACGTCCTCGCCGGCTTCGGCGCGTGCGCCGAGCAGGATATACATGGTGGCGTCGCCGCCATCGTCGAGGATCATGTTGGACAGACCGCCATCGGTCCACTGGAAGATCCTGTCGGTATATTCCCAATATTCCGTCAGGGTTTCACCCTTGACGGCGAAGACCGGAATGCCGGCTGCCGCAATGGCCGCTGCCGCATGGTCCTGGGTCGAAAAGATGTTGCAGGAGGCCCAGCGGATGTCCGCGCCCAGTTCCTTCAGCGTCTCGATCAGAACGCCGGTCTGGATCGTCATGTGAAGAGAACCGGTGATGCGTGCGCCCTTCAGCGGCTTGCTTTCGCCAAATTCCTTGCGGCAGGACATCAGGCCCGGCATTTCGGTTTCGGCGATGTCCAGCTCCTTGCGGCCGAATGCGGCAAGGTTGATATCGGCGACGATGTAGTCCTTCTCAAGGCTCATGAAGTTCTCCAGATCAGAAACGCCACGCCTTGCGGCCCGGCTTTTAAACGTAGCAGCGGTTTAGCAGGCCACGAACGATCTGGCAATGATGATATAAAGAAGTCTTTATGTCTTTATATGGTGCTGGCTCAGGCTTCTTCACCAAAGCGGTCGGCGACCAGCGCCTCCAGTGCGGCCAGTGCCTCTGCGGCCTGGTTGCCGCTCGCCTCGACATAGACGCTGCAGCCGGGGCTGGCGGCCAGCATCATCAGGCCCATGATGGAAGTGCCGCCAACGGTCATGCCGTCCTTGGAAACCGTGATCGTCGCATCGAAGCCCTCGACCATCTGCACGAATTTCGCGGATGCCCGGGCGTGGAGACCGCGCTTGTTGATGATCGGCAATTCCCGGGAAAGAGGCGACATGGGCTGACTTCTTATTTGCCGCTCAAAACGCGGCTGGCGACGTTGATATATTTGCGGCCGGCATCGGACGCATCCTGAAGGGCCTTGTCCATGTTGTCCTCGCTGCGAACGCCGGCGAGCTTGATCAGCATGGGAAGATTGACCCCGGCGATGACTTCGACATTGCCGTTGTTCATGACGGAGATTGCGAGATTGGAGGGTGTGCCGCCGAACATGTCCGTCAGGATGATGACGCCATTGCCGTCATTGGCGCGTGCAACGGCGTCAATGATATCCTGCCGGCGCTGATCCATGTCGTCTTCGGGACCGATACAGACCGTCTCGATCAATTTCTGGGGACCGACGACATGCTCCAACGCATGGCGAAACTCCTCAGCCAGCTTGCCATGGGTGACAAGCACTAGTCCGATCATGAAATGCTCCCTTGCACACGCACTCTCATTGCCGACTATCGCAACGCGGCAATCCTGTCCATCGGTGGGATTTCATCTTGATGAGGAAAATGCGAATCGCAAGCCTAAAATCGCCCGAATCACGGTCACTTCACATTCGTTTTAAAAAGATTCTGAGCAAGTGCAGCAAATTTTCCATAAGGCGTAAGACTGGAAAGTGGAATGCGCAGGAGCGGAAGATGCCCGCCGCAGGGCAGCAAAAACACGTCGTCATCTTCGGGAAGTCTTGGATTTGCCCCTGAAAGAACTGTCGTGACGGCGAAATGTAGTGGTGCGCTCGCAACGCTGTTGAGCGAAACAATACCGCTGCCGCGCAATTCCAGCAGACCGGCAATCGCTTGCGGCCGCTCGGCAATGATGTTTTCGCCGTCGCGATACACGAAAATCTGATCGTCCGCGATCAGCGCCGCAGGCAATCCGCATCGTCCAGCCTCCGTCAGAAAGCTGAAGGCAAGCTCGCTTTTACCGCTTCCGGAAGGCCCGGTGAAGAGAATGCCGGTGTTGTCGACGACGATTGCGGTGGCGTGCAGGTTGAAGCGTTCAGCGTTCATGGGTTTCGGCCGCCGGCAGCGACAGGGTGAAGCGCGCGCCTGATATCACGCCATATTTGTCGACGACATTTTCCGCCCTCAGGCTGCCGCCATGGGCTTCGGCGATCTGGCGGCTGATGGAAAGACCAAGGCCCGAATTCTGGCCGAAGCCTTCGCTTGCCGGGCGGTCGGTGTAAAACCGTTCGAAAATACGGTCGATATCTTCCGCCTGAATGCCAGGTCCGTTGTCTTCCACCTGCACGAGGCAGCGGTCCTTGTGGCGCGACAGCCGCACGGTGATGCGGCCGCTTTCCTCCGATACGAAAGAGCGGGCATTCTCGATCAGATTGGTGACAATCTGGCTGAGGCGAAGATCGTGGCCATTCACCACGAAGGAGGTTTTGCTCCCCGCCTTGCGGTCCACAGTATAATCGATCGTCACGCTCTTTTTCTTGGTGCCAATCTGGCGGGATATATCGACCAGACCCTTCATCAGCACATCAAGATCAACAGGCGAGGCATCTGCGCGCGCCAGTTCCGCATCGAGCCGCGACGCGTCCGAAATATCGCTGATCAGGCGGTCGAGGCGGCGAACATCGTGGAAGATGATCTCGGTCAGCCGCTGTTTCGACTCGTCAGTCTTGGCGCGCGGCAGGGTTTCCACGGCGCTGCGCAGCGAGGTCAGGGGGTTCTTGAGTTCGTGGCTGACATCGGCGGCGAAGCTTTCGATGGCATCGATACGGTCGTAAAGCGCCGTTGTCATCTCGCGCAAGGCAATCGAAAGATTGCCGATTTCATCCTGACGCGCCGAGAAATCCGGTATCTCCTCGCGGGTTCTCGCGCCGCGGCGCACGCGAATAGCGGCGGCGGACAGCCGCCGCAGCGGCGTGGCGATGGTCGAGGACAAAAGCAGCGACAGCACGATATTGACAAGGGTGGCGATGCCGAACACGCGCATGATGGCAAGGCGTTCCGCATGCACGATCTTGTCGATATCGCCGGCCTGCGTGGAGAGCAGCAGAACACCCAGCACGGCCCGGAAGCGCTGTACCGGCACGGCGACCGAAACAATCAGCTCGCCTTTTTCGGTCACGCGCACGACCGCGCCGCGCACGCCGGTCAGCGCATTCATCACTTCCGGATAGATCGAGCCGTCGCCGCCCGGCGCTTCCTTGTATTGCGGCAGGCTGCTCGGCTGCAGCATGCGGTTGAACATGCTGGTGAACCAGTCGCCCCAGGTCTGGGTTTCCGGCGTTACCGGCGGCAGATCGAAGCGCAGAACCTGCCCGCGCGAATAAAGATGCCGTGAGTCGAGCAGCAGATTGGCATCGGCATCGAACAGCCGCGCGCGGGTGCGCGTCGGCGAAATCAGCCGCCGCAGAACCGGGGCTACCCGTTCCGGATTGATCGGGAAACTCAAATCCTCATCATTGGGGGCAGGGGTAATGCTCTGCCCAGCCTGCAATTCGAGGAGTTTTTCCGGATTGATGGTGATCGAATTGGTGTCAACCGAAGCGGAGGCGGAAATCGCGCCGGCGATGATTTCACCCTGCGTCAGGAGGCTTTCCACCCGCGCATCGATCAGCCCTTCGCGGAACTGGTTGAGATAGAGAATACCGCCGACCAGAACGACCGTCGCGGCGACATTGAAGAAAAGAATGCGGCGTGTGAGGCTGGAAAACACCGCATTGCCGAAAATGCGCCGGATGATCGTCAGCGGATGGATACGATGGCGGCGTTCGCTGCCGCGTTCTTCGGCATCGTCACTATCCGAGACGGTTTCCGGCGTTTTCTTCAACACGTATTCAAGTCCTCACCACCGCTCTTCGGGTGGTCTCTTCCTCTGACACATAGCGCGAGAAACGGACGCCACGCTATATGTGTCAGGTCTTTGTTGTGCATGTCGCCATCCCGAAACCGCTGCACGCTTTCGGGCGACATGCGGTGCGCGCCGGTTCAGGCCGCTTCGCGGAAGCGATATCCTACGCCATAAAGCGTTTCAATCATATCGAAGTCGCCATCGACCAGTTTGAACTTCTTGCGAAGGCGCTTGATATGGCTGTCGATGGTGCGGTCGTCCACATAGACCTGTTCGTCATAGGCGGCGTCCATCAGCGCGTCGCGGCTTTTCACCACGCCCGGCCGCTGCGCCAGCGAATGCAGGATGAGGAATTCGGTGACGGTGAGCGTTACCGGTTCGCCCTTCCAGGTGCAGGTATGACGTTCCTGATCCATCGCCAGCTGCCCGCGCTCCAGCGTGCGGGCTTGCTGGTCCGCCGTCGGCTTCAGTGCGCCGCCAGCCGCTGGCGCGGCATCGCGGCTGCTGGCGCGGCGCAGGATTGCCTTGACACGCTCCACCAGCAGGCGCTGCGAGAAGGGTTTGGTGATGAAGTCGTCAGCGCCCATTTTCAGGCCGAACAATTCATCGATCTCTTCATCCTTGGAGGTGAGGAAGATCACCGGCAGATCCGATTTCTGGCGAAGGCGCCGCAAAAGCTCCATGCCGTCCATGCGTGGCATCTTAATATCGAAAATGGCGAGCTGCGGTGGACGGGCGATCAGCCCGTCAAGCGCGGAGGCGCCGTCCGTATACGTTTCGACCCGGTAGCCTTCGGCTTCGAGCGCGATCGATACCGAAGTGAGGATATTCCGGTCATCGTCGACAAGCGCGATCGTCTGCATGTAGTTGGTCTCCATCGTCATTTTCTCGTAACTCCCGACATTCACCCAGCCAAGGTTGTGCGCCGCGAGCCACTCTCTTGAGTATAAAGGTGGAACAAATTGTGGCAAAGGAAAACTCGCCCCAAAATAGCAAGGGTGCGGCGAGGGGATTTCGGAAAAACGCCGCAGCTGGATTTTAATGCGCCTTCAACCGATTTAAAAAGAAATAAAATCTTTTAAATCGATTAATATATTGAAATCACTAAGTTTTTTAAAGTTCGGCTCTTGCGTTTCCAAAAGCTGCCACGTATTTTCCGTGAAAATTTCAACGGCCTTATCGTCATTAACTAAGGAACGCGTCATGAACGAGCTTGGGGTTCATAATCCTGCCAATGGAGTTGCGGAACTCGGACTGGGCGAGGCTTCCCGCGTCTTTTATAACCTCAACGAGAGCGAATTATACGAAGAGGCAATCCGCAACGGCGAGGCCGAACTGACCATCGATGGCGCGCTTCGCGCCGTCACCGGCCAGCATACGGGCCGCTCGCCGAAGGATAAATTCGTCGTTCGCGACGCTTCCACCGAAGACAATATCTGGTGGGACAACAATAAGCCGCTGTCGCCGGAAAACTTCGAACTGCTGCGCCAGGATATGCTGGCCCATGCCGCCGGCAAGACGCTTTACGTGCAGGACCTGATCGGCGGCGCTGACGAGGAAAATGCTCTGCCGACACGCGTCGTCACCGAGCTTGCCTGGCATTCTCTGTTCATCCGCAATCTGCTGATCCGCCCGGAACGGGAAAAGCTTGCGGGCTTCAGACAGAAGCTCACCATCATCAACCTGCCGAGCTTCAAGGCCGATCCCGCCCGCCATGGCGTGCGTTCGGAAACCGTCATCGCCTGCGATCTGGCCAATGGCCTCGTCCTCATCGGCGGCACCTCCTATGCCGGTGAAAACAAGAAGTCGGTCTTCACAGTGCTGAACTACCTGCTGCCGGCCAAGGGCGTGATGCCGATGCATTGCTCGGCCAATGTCGGTCCTGAGGGTGATTCCGCCGTGTTCTTCGGCCTTTCCGGCACCGGCAAGACCACGCTGTCGGCCGATCCTTCGCGCACGCTGATCGGCGATGACGAACATGGCTGGGGCGAACATGGCATCTTCAATTTCGAAGGCGGCTGCTACGCCAAGGCAATCAAGCTTTCGGCCGAAGCCGAGCCGGAAATCTACGCCGCGACCCGCCGTTTCGGCACGGTTCTCGAAAACGTCGTGCTGGATGAAAACCGCGTTCCCGACTTCAACGACAATTCGCTGACGGAAAACACCCGCAGCGCCTATCCGCTGCACTTCATTCCGAATGCATCGGAAACGGGCATTGCCGGCCATCCGAAGACGATCATCATGCTGACGGCGGATGCCTTCGGCGTGCTGCCGCCGATCGCGCGCCTCACTCCCGAACAGGCCATGTACCACTTCCTCTCCGGTTACACCGCAAAGGTCGCCGGCACGGAAAAGGGCGTGACCGAGCCGGAAGCCACCTTCTCCACCTGCTTCGGCGCACCCTTCATGCCGCGCCACCCGGCGGAATACGGCAACCTGCTGCGTGAGCTGATCGGCAAACACGGCGTCGATTGCTGGCTGGTCAACACCGGCTGGACCGGCGGCGCTTACGGCATCGGCAAGCGCATGCCCATCAAGGCGACACGAGCGCTTCTGACGGCTGCGCTCACTGGCGAGCTGAAGGATGCACAGTTCCGCACCGATGCGAATTTCGGCTTCGCGGTGCCGCTGTCGCTTGATGGCGTCGATAGTGCAATTCTCGATCCGCGTTCAACCTGGGCCGATGGCGCAGCTTACGACGCGCAGGCGAAGAAGCTGGTCTCGATGTTCGTCACGAACTTCACCAAGTTCGAAGATCACGTCGACAGCAAGGTTCGCGATGCAGCTCCGGGCCTTTTGCTCGCGGCCGAATAATAATGCCTCATTTGTGAGGAGGAGGGGACCCGGCCTTGTGCCGGGTTTCTTTTTTGCCGGGCTCTTCACTTTGGCCGCTGTTTTCATTTCGCGCGTTCTGTGGCATCACCGGCGCGGAGAAAGATCATGGCCAGCGACCCGCTTTACATCAGCAACCGTATCACCATTGCCGGCTGGGAGCTGACGGAGCAATTCGTGCTGGCCGGCGGGCCGGGCGGCCAGAACGTCAACAAGGTCTCGACGGCGGTTCAGCTGTTTTTCGACATCGCCAATTCCCCGTCTTTGGCGGATCGGGTGAAAACCAATGCGATCCGCCTTGGTGGCAGGCGGGTCTCGAAAGATGGCGTGCTGATGATCGAGGCAAGCCGGTTTCGCAGCCAGGAGCGCAATCGCGAAGACGCGCGCGAGCGGCTGAAGGAACTGATCCTTGAAGCCGCTGCCCCGCCGCCGCCCGTGCGCAAGGCCACCAAACCCACCAAGGGATCAGTCGAGCGCCGCCTCAAGGCAAAGTCCGGCCGTTCCGATATCAAGAAAATGCGTGGCAAGCCCTCGGGCGATTAGCTCCCGGTGTGACGACGAATGTTTCGCCCTTGTCATAGAGCTTCAAATATCGTCTGGTAATCCTCCCTACAACCAAGGAGGGTGCTATGGGTCTGTTCAATTTCATCAAGGAAGCGGGAAAAAAGCTTGGTATCGGCGGCGACGATGCGCCTGATGTCGATGCGGTCAAGAAGGAGCTCGCTTCCCACGATCTCGGCACGGACAAGGTTCAGGTCGAGGTGGTGGACGACAAGGTCGTTCTGAAGGGCGAAGTGGCCGATCAGTCGGTTTTCGAAAAGGCGGTCATCGCGGTCGGCAATACGCTCGGCATTTCCAAGGTCGAGGCCGGCGAGCTGAAAGTGACTGAGGCGCCGGCGAAGGAACCCGTCTTCTACACGGTCAAGAAGGGCGACAATCTCTGGAAGATCGCGGAAGCCCAGTACGGCAAGGCCAATGGCGCGAAGAACAACATCATCTTCGAAGCCAACAAACCGATGCTGACTCACCCCGACAAGATTTATCCCGGCCAGGTTCTGCGTATTCCCGACCTCGCATAATAACGGGTTCAACCATTGGAGATGCCGCCCACGTGCGGCATCTTCACAGCTTGCGAAGCGCCACCGTGTCGATCAGGTGGTTTTTGCCCTTGCGCAGAATAAGATCGGCGCGCGGGCGCGTCGGAACGATGTTCTGGCGCAGATTCTTCAGGTTGATGTTCTGCCAGAGACCCTCGGCAATGCTGAGCGCCGCTTCCTCACTGATTGACGCATAACGGTTGAAGAATGAATTCGGGTCGCGGAAGGCGGTTTTTCTGAGATTCATGAACCGGTTCACATACCAGTTGTGAATGAAGTCCTCATCAGCATCGATATAGATCGAGAAATCGAAGAAGTCGGAAACGATCGGCACAATCCGCCCGCCTGCCGGCAAGTCACGTGATTGCAGCACATTGATGCCTTCGAAGATCAGGATGTCTGGCCGGTCGATGACCGTGAATTCGTTCGGCAGGACGTCATAGGTCAGGTGCGAATAACGCGGTGCCTTGACATTCGGCTGGCCTGCCTTGATCGCCGACAGAAAACGCAGCAGCGCGCCGATATCGTAACTTTCCGGAAAACCCTTGCGCTCCATCAGGTTTTCACGCCGCAGCACCTCGTTCGGGTAGAGAAATCCGTCTGTGGTGAT
The DNA here is from genome assembly GCF_002005205.3 of Rhizobium rhizogenes. The sequence continues at coordinate 2,705,335 of NZ_CP019701.2, forward strand.
GAGATCGACCTTCGGGCTGGAAGGCCAGCGGGCCAGAAGTTCCTTCAGGATACGCGCCGTCGTCGATTTTCCAACCGCGACTGAACCGGCAATACCGATGACGAATGGCGTCTTGTTGACATCCGCCATGTTGAGGAAGCGGTTGCGCTGTTCGAACAGCAGCTGCGACGCCTCCACATGGGAAGACAGGAGGCGCGACAGCGACAGATAGATGCGCCGCACTTCGTCCAGATCGATCGGGTCGTCCAGCGAGCGCAGCCGCTTGACCTCGTCGGCGGAAAGCGTGAGTGGCGTATCGGCGCGAAACTTCGACCATTCTTCCGAGCTGAAGAAGTGGTAGGGCGAATATTCATCCGGACGGAAATGATCGAGTGTGCCTGGCATGCCTCTCTCCCCGCTGCCTGCCGTGACATTCATGATGTTGGCCTCGCCGCCTTTTCCGCAAGGCCGGTCTGGCCCGTCCGGCGTTCCAGTTCGGCAAAAACGTCGCTCAAGGGAATGTCGGCGATCTTCAGTACCACCAGCAGATGGTAAAGCAGGTCGGCGGCCTCGTTCTTCAGCCCGTCACGGTCTTTCGCGATGGCCGCGATGACGGCTTCCACTGCCTCTTCACCGAGTTTTTTGGCCGCGCGTTCCTGGCCGGCAGCAACCAGCTTGGCCGTCCAGGATTCGTCAGGAGATGCAGCCGCGCGGGTCGCGACGATGCGTTCCAGATCGGAAAGGGAAAATGCGCTCATGAGAAGTTCCTGCAATCAGTCGAGACGCATGGCGATGCCATGCTCGGCCATGTAGCTCTTGGCTTGCCCGATCGAATAGGTGCCGAAGTGGAAGATGGAAGCCGCAAGCACCGCAGTTGCGTGGCCATCACGAACGCCCGCCACCAGATCGTCCAGCGTGCCGACGCCGCCCGAGGCGATGACGGGGACGCGAACCTGATCGGCAATGCTGCGTGTCAGGCCGATATCGTAGCCGCTTTTGGTGCCGTCGCGATCCATCGAGGTGACGAGCAATTCGCCGGCGCCGCGTTCGACCATCTTGATGGCGAATTCCACGGCGTCGATCCCCGTCGGCTGGCGCCCGCCATGGGTGAAGATTTCCCAGCGGCCGGCTTCGCCATCCTTGGAAACCCGCTTGGCGTCGATGGAAACGACGATGCACTGGTTGCCGAACTTGTCGGCCGCCTGCGCCACGAAATCCGGATCCTTGACGGCTGCGGAATTGATCGAGACCTTGTCAGCGCCGCATAGAAGCAGCTTGCGGATATCCGCGACGCTGCGAACCCCGCCGCCGACGGTCAGCGGCATGAAGCAATGATCGGCGGTACGCGAGACAACATCGAAGATCGTGTCGCGATTATCCGAAGAGGCAGTAATGTCGAGGAAGCAGAGTTCGTCCGCCCCCGCCGCATCATAGGCTTTTGCCGCCTCGACTGGGTCGCCGGCGTCGATCAGGTCGACGAAGTTCACGCCCTTGACGACACGGCCGTCCTTCACATCGAGGCAGGGAATAACGCGGGCTTTGAGGGTCATACGCGTACCTCCTTTGCAGCCTTGATAAGGGCAAGCGCCTCAGCAGGGTCGATACGGCCGTCGTAAAGCGCGCGGCCGGAAATCGCACCCTCGAGCTTTGTGGCATCCGGCTGCAACATGCGCTTGATGTCATCGATGGAGGCGAGACCGCCGGAAGCGATGACCGGGATGGAGACGGCATCCGCCAGTTCCAGCGTCGAAGCCCAGTTGATACCGGCCAGAATGCCGTCGCGATCGATATCGGTATAGATGATGGCCGCGACACCGGCACCTTCAAAACGTCTGGCGAGTTCGATGACGCCGAGTTCGGACGCTTCCGCCCAGCCTTCCACGGCAACCTTGCCGCCCTTGGCGTCGATGCCGACAGCGACCTGACCGGGGAAACGCTTGCAGGCTTCGATGACCAGAACCGGGTCGCGCACCGCGACCGTGCCGAGAATGACGCGGGCAAGCCCACGGCTCAGCCAGGCCTCGATATGATCGAGCGTACGGATACCGCCGCCGAGCTGCACCGGGTTTTTCGTGGCTTTGAGAATGGCGTCGACAGCTTCGCCATTCACGGTCTGGCCGGCGAAGGCGCCGTTGAGATCAACGACATGCAGCCATTCGAAGCCCTGATCCTCGAAGGCCTTGGCCTGTGCGCCGGGGTCCTCGTTGTAAACGGTGGCCTGGTCCATATCGCCGAGTTTCAGGCGAACGCACTGGCCGTCTTTAAGGTCGATTGCGGGAAAAAGAATCATGTCAGGGCTTCCAGCGCAGGAAATTGGAAATCAGGGCAAGGCCGAGCGTCTGGCTCTTTTCCGGGTGGAATTGCGCCCCCGCCATATTGTCGCGGCCGACGAAAGCCGTCATCGCGCCACCGTAATTGGTGGTGGCGATGACATCGGTCGAATGCTTGGCGGCCAGATGATAGGAATGCACGAAATAGGCGTGCAACCCGTCCGCGCCGGTCTTGATGCCGTCGAATAGCGGGTGGGTGTGGCGGATTTCCAGCGTGTTCCAACCGATCTGCGGAATCTTCAGGCTCGGATCGGACGGCGTCATTTCCACGACATCGCCTTCGATCCAGCCGAGCCCGGTGCTGACCGTCTTTTCCAGCCCGCGCGAGGACATCAGCTGCATGCCGACGCAGATGCCGAGGAAGGGATGGGCTTTTTTCTCCACGGCTTCGATGAGCGCCTCATGCATGCCGGGAACGGCATCGAGGCCGGCACGGCAATCCGCATAGGCGCCGACGCCCGGCAGCACGATGCGGTCCGCCGTAGCGACATGATCCGGCTTGTCGGTCAGGTCGATGGTTGCGTCGATGCCGGCTTCGCGGGCGGCACGCTCGAAAGCTTTGGTGGCCGAACGCAGATTGCCCGAACCGTAGTCGATGATCGCGACACGCATGTCAGCGCCTTCCATTCAAGTCGAAAAGAAACGATCCGGCGGGATCGTTGACGAAGTTTTTGTCACCGCTCTTTTGCGGCGAGGGGATCCAGACCGGCTGGGACAGCTGTTCCGCCGTGCCGGCATTTTCGGAGAGGCTGGAGAAATATATGTCTTCCGCGCTCGAAAGATCAGGGGCGGAAACGACTGAAGTCAGCGCCCAGCCTTTGCGCATCAGGTGCCGGACGAGAAAATCGCGTCCCTCCAGCGCCGTGATGAGACCGATGGCAAAACCGCAGAGAATGCCGACCGGTTCGAATCCGGCTAATATCGAGACCTGCCCGGCCAGGAGGAGCGCTATGACAACGATAGCCGTTGCCAGCCACAGCCGGTTGATGGCAAGCCAAAGCCAGGGCGCAATGAGAGCCAGCCAGACGAAACGGTCTGCGATGAAGCGGGTCGTCTTGTGGTCCCTGTCCGGCCCGTTGGGGGCTTCCAGAACGAGATAGCTTGTCATGGGCTTCCTGACAGCTTTGGCGTCAGGCCAGCATGCCCTTCGTGGAGGGAACGCGGCCTGCCTGCCGGGGGTCGATCTCGGTTGCCGTGCGAAGAACGCGGGCAACGGCCTTGAAGCATGTTTCGGCGATATGATGGTTGTTGGCGCCGTAATGGTTCAGGATATGCAGCGTAATGCCGGCATTCTGGGCCAGCGCCTGAAAGAACTCGCGCACCAGTTCGGTGTCGAAAGTGCCGATCTTCGGTGCGGAAAAATTGACGTTCCACACAAGGAAGGGCCGGCCGGAAATATCGACGGCCGCCTTGGTCATGGTCTCGTCCATGGCAAGATCGAGCGAGGCATAACGGGTAATGCCGCGCCGGTCGCCCAGCGCCTTGGCAATCGCCTGGCCGATGGCGATGCCGGTATCTTCCACGGTGTGATGGTCATCGATATGCAGATCGCCCTTGACCTCGATTTCCATGTCGATCAGCGAATGGCGGCTGAGCTGGTCCAGCATATGGTCGAAAAATCCCACGCCTGTGGAAATCTGCGATTTGCCGGTGCCGTCGATATCCACACGCACCGAAACCGCAGTTTCGTTGGTCTTGCGGATAATCTCGCCTTTACGTTCTGCCATTTTGGCCGCTCCGTGAAAATGTTGCCGTTCCTTATCAGCACGGGACACAAATATCCAGTTGTTCCATCGTCTTGCCCGACATGCTGAAAACGGTGCGTCGCCGGCAAGATTGCAATCGCGAAAAGCAAACTTACATAGAGCCCGAGAAGGGCCGCATCCCGGCCCGTTAACCGCAGGCCCGGCAGGGCAGACAGGTGTTTGATGACAACAATTATTACAGTCAGGAAGGGCGGCAAGGTCGTCATGGCTGGGGACGGTCAGGTAAGCCTTGGCCAGACGGTCATGAAGGGCAATGCCCGCAAGGTTCGCCGCATCGGCAAGGGCGAAGTGATCGCCGGTTTTGCCGGTGCGACGGCGGATGCCTTCACGCTGCTCGACCGTCTTGAAAAGAAGCTCGAGCAATATCCCGGCCAGCTCATGCGCGCCGCCGTAGAGCTTGCGAAGGACTGGCGCACGGACAAGTATCTGCGCAATCTCGAAGCCATGATGCTAGTGGCCGACAAATCCACCACGCTTGCCATTACCGGCAATGGTGACGTGCTGGAGCCGGAGCATGGCGCGATCGCCATCGGTTCCGGCGGCAACTACGCCTTTGCCGCTGCCCGCGCCATGATGGATACGGACAAATCGGCCGAAGAGGTGGCGCGCCAGTCTCTCGATATCGCCGCTGATATCTGCGTTTATACCAACCACAATCTCGTCGTCGAAACGCTCGACGCCGAATAAGCGAATTTTCTCAACCATGGGTCCTGCGGGCCGGGCCGGAATGGCCGGCCGGAACAGGAAAGCCGAGAGGATAGAATGACCACTTTTTCTCCCCGGGAAATCGTCTCGGAACTCGACCGCTTCATCATCGGCCAGCATGAGGCCAAGCGTGCGGTTGCGATTGCGTTGCGTAACCGCTGGCGCCGCCAGCAGCTCGATGAAAGCCTGCGCGATGAAGTCATGCCGAAAAACATTCTGATGATCGGGCCGACCGGTGTCGGCAAGACCGAGATTTCCCGCCGGCTTGCCAAGCTGGCCGGTGCGCCTTTCATCAAGGTCGAGGCGACCAAGTTCACCGAAGTCGGTTATGTCGGCCGTGACGTCGAGCAGATCATCCGTGATCTGGTTGAAATCGGCATCGGCCTCGTGCGTGAAAAGAAGCGTGCCGAAGTACAGGCCAAGGCGCATCAGAGCGCTGAGGAACGGGTGCTCGATGCGCTGGTCGGCGCAACCGCATCGCCCGGCACACGTGAAAGCTTCCGCAAGAAGCTGCGCGATGGTGAGCTGGACGACAAGGAAATCGACATCGAAGTGGCGGACAGCGGCTCGGGTATGCCCGGCTTCGAAATTCCCGGCATGCCGGGCGCCAATATCGGCGTGCTCAACCTGTCGGAAATGTTCGGCAAGGCCATGGGCGGACGCACCAAGAAGGTGCGCACCACGGTGTCGAAATCCTATGCCGATCTCATCCGCGATGAATCCGACAAGCTGCTGGACAATGAAATGATCCAGCGCGAGGCGGTGAAGTCGGTCGAAAATGACGGCATCGTTTTCCTCGACGAAATCGACAAGATCGCCGCCCGCGATGGCGGCATGGGCGCCGGCGTCTCACGTGAAGGCGTGCAGCGCGATTTGCTGCCGCTGGTCGAAGGCACGACGGTTTCGACGAAATATGGACCGGTCAAAACCGACCACGTGCTGTTCATCGCATCGGGCGCCTTCCATGTGGCGAAGCCTTCGGACCTCCTGCCCGAACTTCAGGGCCGCTTGCCGATCCGCGTTGAGCTGAAGCCGCTGACCAAGGAAGATTTCCGCCGTATCCTGACGGAGACGGAAGCAAGCCTCATCCGCCAGTACAAGGCGCTGATGGCGACGGAAGAACTTGACCTCGATTTCACCGATGATGCAATCGACGCGCTAGCCGATGTGGCGGTTCATCTCAATTCGTCGGTCGAGAATATCGGTGCCCGCCGCCTGCAGACCGTGATGGAGCGTGTTCTCGACGAGATTTCCTTCAACGCGCCTGATCGCGGTGGTTCCGCCGTCAAGATCGATCAGGACTATGTCCGCAAACATGTCGGCGATCTCGCCGCCGATACGGACTTGTCCCGCTATATTCTCTGAAGACTTCAGGGATTCGAGAAAGAAGAGTGCGGCCATATTTGCCGCACTCTTTTATTTTATCTGCCTCATCTCGCATTCAGCCCGCATTTTGTTTATGGGAAGGGCTGCATTCCGGTTGGAACCGCTTTAGTGGAATGGTCCGGTTTTTCCCTGCGTTTTGCCCGGGAAGCCGCCGGCCTGAGAAAAGGCAGTCGCTCGTGCGCAAAACTCTTCTGGCATTTGCCGTGGCTATGGCGGTTTCCGCCGTTTCGTCTTCTTTTGCGGAGGCAGCAACGGTCGTTCCGCCGGGTAATCGCAATGCCGAACAGCCCGGTGTTCCCGGCGCTTCCACCCGCAGAACCAAGGCGTCCAACAGCTCCTTCGAACGCAAGTACCAGAAGGTGATCGACCTCTTGTCCTCCGACAAGGCGCTGATCGCCAAGATCAAGTCGACGGCCGGGCGGTACGGTATCGATCCGATCCATATGGTAGGCGCCATCGTCGGTGAGCATACCTATAATGTCGATGCCTATGACCGGTTGCAGTCCTATTACGTCAAGGCCGCCTCCTATGCCGGCAGCAGCTTCCGTTTCGGTTACAAGGACGAAACCATTGCGCAGTTTCTGAGCCATTCGCAATTCGGCAAATGCCAGTCCAAGCGGGACTCCTACAGCCTGTGGAACTGTCGGGAAGACGTCTGGGACGGCAGCTTCCGTGGCAAGACGGTGGACGGCGTCGCTTACCCGAACAATCGTTTTAGCGCCGTGTTTTTCCAGCCCTTCTATGCCGGGCAGACCTTCGGTCTCGGCCAGATCAACCCGCTGACGGCGCTGATGCTGTCCGATATGGTGTCGAAAACATCGGGTTATGACAGGCTGGACGAGAATGACGCCACCGGTGTCTATACCGCCATCATGGACCCGGATCGCTCGCTGGCCTTCATGGCCGCCTCCATCCGCAAGTCGATCGACGATTACAGATCGATTGCCGATATGGATATTTCGAAAAATCCGGGTGTGACCTCCACGCTTTATAATGTCGGCGGTTCGCAGCAGCGGGCCGCCGCTCTCGCCCAGAAGAACCGCCAGCGCGCCGCAGGCGGGGAACAGCCCCTGTTGCCGGAGGAAAATTACTACGGCTGGCTGGTGAATGACCGTATCAAGGATTTGCAGGCGCTTTTGTAGAAAAAGACGATTATCTGCTTCATTGTTTCCAAAACGGAAATAATATTTGGCTGCCTGCCGCAATTGACGAGCGCCCTCTTCAACGTCCAATCTGGACGCATAGAATAACGAGGAGGCGCATATGAGCCGCACGGATAAATTCGGTCTTTCCATCGATGACAGGCTTTATGCCTTTTTGACGGACGAGGTGCTGCCGGGCACGGGTCTGGACAGCGAGACTTTCTTCGAAGGTTTCTCGGCCATCGTCCACGAGCTTTCTCCTAAGAACCGTGAATTGCTGGCAAAGCGCGATGCGCTGCAGGAAAAACTGGATGGCTGGTACCGGCAGAACGGCGCTCCGGTGGATTTTGCTGTCTATGAGGGCTTTCTGAAGGAAATCGGTTACCTGCTGCCGGAAGGCCCCGGCTTCAAGGTGGAAACCGGCAATGTCGACCCGGAAATTGCCGTTGTCGCAGGCCCGCAGCTCGTTGTTCCCGTCATGAATGCGCGTTATGCGCTGAACGCCGCCAATGCCCGCTGGGGTTCGCTTTACGATGCGCTTTACGGCACGGATGCCATTTCCGATACCGACGGTGCGGAAAAGGGCAGGGGTTATAATCCGAAGCGCGGCGAAAAGGTCATCGCCTGGGCGCGCAACTTCCTCGATGAATCCGCGCCGCTCGAAACGGGAAGCTGGTCCGACGTGACGGGTTTCACGATCGTCGACGGCCTGTTGCAGCTTGCAATCGGCGATGCAACGACGGGGCTAAAGGACGTCGCGCAATTCAGGGGCTTTACCGGTGAGGCGGAAAGGCCGGCAACGATCCTGCTCGGCAGGAACGGTTTGCACACCGAGATCGTCATCGATCCGTCGACTGAAATCGGCAAGGGCGACAAGGCCGGCATTTCGGATGTCATGCTCGAATCCGCTCTCACAACCATCATGGATTGCGAGGATTCGGTCGCTGCCGTCGATGCCGAAGACAAGGTGCTGGTTTACGGCAACTGGCTTGGCCTGATGCGCGGCGATCTGACGGAAGAAGTATCCAAGGGCGGCAAAACCTTCACCCGCCGCCTCAACCGGGACCGTTATTATACCGCCCCCAATGGTTCCGTGCTCACTCTGCCCGGCCGTTCCCTGATGCTGGTGCGTAATGTCGGTCATCTCATGACCAATCCGGCGATCCTTGACAGGGATGGCCGCGAGGTGCCGGAAGGTATCATGGATGCCGTCGTCACGGCGCTGATCGCCCTTTATGATGTCGGCCCGTCCGGACGACGCCAGAATTCCCGCGCCGGTTCGATGTATGTCGTCAAGCCGAAGATGCACGGGCCGGAGGAAGTGGCCTTCGCCAACGAAATCTTCAGCCAGGTCGAGAAGCTTGTGGGGATGGCGCCGAACACCATGAAGATGGGCATTATGGATGAAGAGCGCCGCACCACGGTCAACCTCAAGGAGAGCATCCGCGCCGCGAAGGATCGCGTCGTTTTCATCAATACGGGCTTCCTCGACCGTACCGGCGACGAAATCCATACCTCGATGGAAGCCGGGCCGATGATCCGCAAGGGCGATATGAAACAGGCCGCCTGGATCGCGGCTTACGAGAACTGGAATGTCGATATCGGGCTCGAATGCGGCCTTTCCGGCCATGCGCAGATCGGCAAGGGCATGTGGGCCATGCCAGATCTGATGGCGGCGATGCTGGAGCAGAAGATCGCCCATCCGAAGGCCGGGGCCAACACCGCCTGGGTGCCGTCGCCAACGGCAGCGACGCTGCATGCCACACATTATCACAAGGTCGATGTTGCCACCGTGCAGGAAGGACTGAAAAGCCGTGGCCGAGCAAAACTCTCCGATATCCTGTCGGTGCCCGTCGCGCCGCGTCCCAATTGGACGCCCGAGGAAATCCAGCGCGAACTCGACAATAATGCGCAGGGCATTCTCGGTTACGTCGTGCGCTGGGTCGATCAGGGTGTCGGCTGCTCCAAGGTGCCTGACATCAACAATGTCGGACTGATGGAAGACCGCGCCACATTGCGTATCTCCGCGCAACATATGGCAAACTGGCTGCGGCATGGCGTGGTGACGGAAGGGCAGATCGTCGAAACCATGAAGCGCATGGCTGCCGTGGTCGACGGGCAGAATGCCGGCGACGCGGCCTATCTGCCGATGGCATCGGATTTTGACGGATCGGTCGCTTTTCAGGCGGCTGTCGAACTGGTGCTAAAGGGCCGGGAACAGCCGAACGGCTACACCGAACCGGTTCTGCACCGCCGTCGTCTGGAACTGAAGCGAAGCGGGCGGCCTGAAGCTACGGCCTAAGCATCTCGACAAACAAAAAAGCCGCCGGGAGATTCCACGGCGGCTTTTTCCTTGTCTTGTATCGGATATTACTGGATCACGACGACCTTGGAGCTGCGGCCCGGACGCACGCGGCTGTAAAGATCCATGACATCCTGGTTGATCATGCGGATGCAGCCGGAAGAGGCGGCGGTGCCGATCGAAGCCCATTCGGGTGAACCATGGATACGGAACAGCGTATCCTGTCCCTTTTCGTTAAAGAGATACATGGCGCGCGCGCCGAGCGGGTTGGACAGGCCGGGGCCCATGCCTGCTTCGACATATTTCGCGACTTCCGGCTTGCGGTCCGCCATTTCCTTGGGCGGATGCCACATCGGCCATTCCTGCTTCCAGGCAACATAGGCTTCACCGGCCCAGGCAAAACCTGCCTTGCCGACGCCGATGCCGTAACGGACGGCGCGGTTGCCGGAGAGGATATAATAAAGGAAACGATCGCGCGTATTGACGATGATCGTGCCGGGACGTTCGTTCGTCTGGAACTCAACGATCTGGCGACGGAACTTCTCGTTTACACGATTGATCGGAATGGCCGGCAGCGCATAGCCCGCATCGGTCACGGGACCGTATACGTCATTGAAAATCTGGACGGTTTCGACCTTCGCCGGAACGGGGTCGGCAACCGGCACTGACGCTGCGATCTTGCCGGATGTCGGGCGAGTTGATTGGGAGGTGGTTTCAGCGCAGCCGGCCAGAGCCAGTGCTGCCGTCAGACCAAGTGCGGTCAATGAAGTACGGATGCGCATGTCGTTCTCGCGGAAAATTCGCCAAATTGTGCGAAGGAGTAGGCTTAATTGGATAAATCGGTTATTTTCCATTCAGCCGCTCTTGGCAAGCCGTTGCGTCGCCGCGAAACGGTTGCGCATCTAAAATTACCGGTTGATTGCCTTTTTGCAACAATAGGCCAAACGCTTCAGCAGCCTTTATCCATGACTATTCTTTCCGTTACCAACAATAATCCCTTAATAGACGGCCGTCAGTCGGACAAGGCGATGCTGGTGCGCCGCGGTGTCCAGGTCCTTTTGCACGAGATGCGTCATTCGGTGCTGCCGGAACTGCCGCTTGCGAGCGGACGAAGGGCGGATCTCATCAGCCTCTCGGTCAAGGGGGAGATCTGGATCATCGAAATCAAATCGTCGATCGAGGATTTTCGTGTTGATCGCAAATGGCCGGAATACCGATTGCATTGCGACCGGCTGTTTTTCGCCACCCATCCGGAAGTGCCGACCGATATCTTTCCGGAAGAGTGCGGATTGATCCTCTCGGATGGATATGGCGCTCATATGCTTCGCGATGCGCCGGAGCATAAATTGCCGCCGGCGACCCGCAAATCGGTGATGCTGGATTTCTCGAGAACCGCTGCAACCCGGTTGATGCTGGCCGAATGGACGACCGGGCGCAGCTTCGGAGAGTGATTACTTAGGCGCGCGCTTGGCGAGAATGCGCTGCAAGGTGCGCCGGTGCATGTTGAGACGGCGGGCGGTCTCTGAGACGTTGCGTTCGCACATTTCATAAACGCGCTGAATATGCTCCCACCGCACCCGGTCGGCTGACATAGGGTTCTCAGGGACTTCGGTCTTTTCACCCTTGCGCTGTGTCAGCGCATTAAAGACATCGTCCGCATCGGCGGGTTTGGCCAGATAATCCAGCGCTCCGAGCTTCACGGCGGTAACGGCGGTTGCGATGTTGCCATAACCGGTCAGCACGACGATCTGCGTATCGTCCCGGTTCTGCCTGATGGCTTCGATCACTTCCAGTCCGTTGCCATCGGCAAGCCGCAGATCGACCACCGCATATTTAGGCGGTGCGGCCTTGGAGCGGGCAATACCATCGCTGACCGTCTCGGCAGTGTCGACGGCAAACCCGCGCGTTTCCATTGCCCGGGCAAGCCGGCGCAGAAACGGGCCGTCATCATCGACGATCAGCAGGGATTTGTCGGGGCCGATCGGATCGATATCGTCCGCAGGTGCGCTAGTGGTTGGGGTCTGGTCTTCTGTCTTCATGTTTCCGGCCTTCCGGCAACTTCGTCGGCTTTGTTTCTTCTTCTTATCGCCGCTTCAACGTGAATGGTAAAGTCAACGGTTTCTTTTATCGTCCATAAGCGCGCGAGGCCAGATGATTGTGACCCGCGCCCCGGTTTTGCTGGAGCCGCGATTTTCGAAGGTAACGGTGGCGCCGGATCGCTCAAGCAGTGTCTTGGCGATAAAAAGGCCAAGTCCCAGCCCGCCCGCCCGGGTGTCGTTGTGCCGTTCCGTCACATAGGGCTCGCCGATACGGGCAAGCACGTCATGGGCATAACCCGGCCCATCATCCTCGATGAGGACCGCGACATTCTGCGAATCATGCTCCACCGTCACCGTCACCTTCTCCCGCGCATAGTCCACGCCGTTTTCGATGAGGTTGCCCAGTCCATAGATGATGCCGGCGTTGCGGATGCCGACCGGCTCATCGGCCCGGTTGTTCTTTTCCACGAGTTCGAGGCGGATACCGAATTCCCGGTGTGGCGCCATCACCTCCTCGATCAGCGAAGACAGCGGCAGGCGGCGCATATGTTCCTCATTATCGGCGGAAAGCGATGTGAGACGGCGCAGAATATCGCGGCACCTTTCACTCTGGCTGCGCAGCAGCGCTATGTCTTCGCCATATTTTTCATCATTTCCGAGCTCGCGTTCCATTTCCTTGGCGACAACGCTGATGGTCGCAAGCGGCGTGCCGAGCTCATGCGCTGCGGCGGCTGCAAGCCCATCCAGCTGCGAGAGGTGTTTTTCCCGCTCCAGCACCAGTTCGGTTGCAGCCAGCGCGTCCGCCAGCTGATTGGCTTCATGCGAAACGCGATAGGCGTAAAAGGCCGCAAAGGATGTGGTGGCGATGATCGCGACCCAGGTACCGACATGCAGCAGAAGCTGGATCGGCAAAACCTCGCCGGGATACCAGGGAACCGGAAACGGCGAAAAGGCGATCGCAGTCGAGCAGATGACGGCGAAGGCAAGAAGAATAAGCGAATGCCGCAGCGGCTGCGATGCAAACGCGATGATGACCTGCACGCAGATCAGCGGCGCGAAAGGATTGGAAAGGCCGCCGGTAATATAGATCAGCGCCGTCAATTGCAGCAGGTCGAAGGCCAGCAGCAATGTCGCTTCCCAGGGTTCCAGGCGATAGGTGGAGGGAAAGCGGGCGGTGAGAAACAGATTGGCAAGCGCCAGCGCCGCGATCAGAAGACCGCAGGCCAGAAGCGGCAGGGGAAAGTTCAGCCCGAATGCAACGAACAGGATCGTTGCCGTCTGTCCGGCAACCGCCAGCCATCGCAGCCAGACAATGGTCTGCAGCCTTATTCTGCGGCTGGCGCGGCCAAGCCTTGTGGTTTCGATCGGATGGCCAGCCACCTTCGTCTCCTTTTCCCTATTCATTGTCGTCACGTTCCGCGCGGTTTCGCACGGCTGGTCGGCAGGGCCGACGCCGGGTCCTCCGGCCATGGATGGCGCGGATAACGCCCGCGCATATCCGCCCGCACGTCCTTCCATGATCCCGCCCAGAAGCCGGGAAGATCGCGTGTGGTCTGTATCGGCCTGTGCGCCGGCGACGTCAATTCCAGCAGCAGCGGCAGGCGCCCCTGCGCAATGGCGGGGTGGGCCCTCAGCCCAAATAGCTCCTGCACCCGGATGGAGAGCGTCGGTTCGCTGGCATCGTAGCGAATGGGATGCCGCTGGCCCGTCGGCGCTTCGAAATGCGTCGGCGCCAGCCGGCCGAGGTCACGCGCCACCTCATGCGGCACCAGAGACAGAATTCCTTCGGAAAGACTGCCGGGCCGGATGTCCTGGAGGCTGCGTGCGCCGTGCTGGAAAGGAACGAACCAATCATCGAGCCGCGATAACAACGCCTCGTCGCTGACATCCGGCCATGGTTCACCGATGCTGGCGTTGAGAAAGCCGATCCTGTCGCGCAGCTGCAAGGTTTCTTTCGAGAAGGGAAGAATGCCGATGCCGAATTCCCGAACGCCATTGGCGAGCGCCTGTGCGGCCTGTTCGCCATCAGGACGGGGAAGTGGGGTTTCGTCGAGAATGATGGCACCAAGGCGTGTCGCCCGACGTGCGCGCGCCTGGCCGCTTGCCTTGTCGAAAAGCAACTGGTCCTGCTGAACGATAAGGTGCGGCATCCGCTCTTCTATATCGGCCCTGTCGACGCCTGCCGCCGCAAGGATGCGCGGCTGCGCCGCCCGTCCGGTAATATCGGCCACGACAAGCATTTTGCTCGCCGCCAGCCGCTCGGTCTCGGCAAGCTCCGCGCCCCGCCCGTTGGCCATCACATAACGGCCGCGGCCGCCGCGCTGAAGCGCGATCCTGTCCGGATAGGCGTGCAGCAGAAGCGGACCGGCCTCACTCGGCACTTCGTCTGCCGCCGTTTTATCGCCGATCGCGTCGAACAGTCTTGATGCCAGCTTGCGCGCCGCCTGCGCCCTTTCGCTCCTGTCGGAAAGAAAGCGCCGCAGGCGTTCATCGAGATCGATGTCGTTTCCGCCCAGCCCCTGTTCCGTCAGCAGGACGGCAAGCATCGCTGCCTTCTTTCCTGCGCCTTCACCCGCCGCTGCGATCACCATGGCCGCCAGCCGTGGTGGCAGCGACAGGCCGCGCATCAAATGGCCGCGTTGTGTCAGCGCCCCGCTTTTGTCGAGAGCCCCGAGATTTTTAAGCAGCGCAACCGATTCCCTGAGCGCGGCTTCGGGAGGCCTATCCAGAAATGCAAGAGACGAGGGGTCGTGAACACCCCAGTGGGCGAGATCGAGGGCGAGGCCGGCCAGATCACTCGCCAGAATCTGCGGTGGCGTAAAGGCGTTGAGTGCCGCGGTCTGCCCCTGATGCCATAAGCGAATAGCGACGCCCGGCTCCGTTCGCCCGGCGCGGCCGGCCCGCTGGTCGGCGGACGCCCGTGATACGCGCACGGTTTCAAGCCTCGTGATTCCCGTTGCTGGCTCAAAAACCGGCAATCGCTGCAAACCGCTGTCGATCACGACCCGCACGCCGTC
>NZ_CP019701.2:2725000-3003350 GCF_002005205.3 Rhizobium rhizogenes
ATCAAACTCGGAAATAGCTGGTTCTCCGCGAAATCTATTTAGGTAGAGCGTCGACCGAATACCCTCGGGGGTAGAGCACTGGATGGGCTATGGGGACTCACCGTCTTACTGATCCTAACCAAACTCCGAATACCGAGGAGTACTAGTCGGCAGACACACGGCGGGTGCTAACGTCCGTCGTGAAAAGGGCAACAACCCTGACCTCCAGCTAAGGTCCCCAAGTCATGGCTAAGTGGGAAAGGATGTGAGGATCCCAAAACAACCAGGATGTTGGCTTAGAAGCAGCCATCATTTAAAGAAAGCGTAACAGCTCACTGGTCTAAATAAGGGTCTTTGCGCCGAAAATGTAACGGGGCTAAAGCCATGCACCGAAGCTGAGGATTTGCGAGTAATCGCAAGTGGTAGCGGAGCGTTCCGTAAGTCTGTGAAGGCGGACCCGTGAGGGCTGCTGGAGATATCGGAAGTGCGAATGTTGACATGAGTAACGATAAAGGGAGTGAGAGACTCCCTCGCCGAAAGACCAAGGGTTCCTGCTTAAAGTTAATCTGAGCAGGGTTAGCCGGCCCCTAAGACGAGGCGGACACGCGTAGTCGATGGGAACCACGTTAATATTCGTGGGCCTGGTGGTAGTGACGGATCTCGTGTGTTGTTCAACCTTACTGGATTGGTTGGGCGGCGAAGAGGTTCCAGGAAATAGCTCCACCGTATAGACCGTACCCGAAACCGACACAGGTGGTCAGGTAGAGTATACCAAGGCGCTTGAGAGAACTATGTTGAAGGAACTCGGCAAATTGCACGCGTAACTTCGGAAGAAGCGTGACCCTTTTGTACGCAAGTATGATGGGGTGGCACAGACCAGGGGGTAGCGACTGTTTATCAAAAACACAGGGCTCTGCGAAGTAGCAATACGACGTATAGGGTCTGACGCCTGCCCGGTGCTGGAAGGTTAAAGGGAGGGGTGCAAGCTCTGAACTGAAGCCCCAGTAAACGGCGGCCGTAACTATAACGGTCCTAAGGTAGCGAAATTCCTTGTCGGGTAAGTTCCGACCTGCACGAATGGCGTAACGACTTCCCCGCTGTCTCCAACATAGACTCAGTGAAATTGAATTCCCCGTGAAGATGCGGGGTTCCTGCGGTCAGACGGAAAGACCCCGTGCACCTTTACTATAGCTTTACACTGGCATTCGCCAAGGCATGTGTAGGATAGGTGGTAGGCTTTGAAGCAGGGACGCCAGTTCTTGTGGAGCCATCCTTGAAATACCACCCTTATCTTCGTGGATGTCTAACCGCGGTCCGTTATCCGGATCCGGGACAGTGTATGGTGGGTAGTTTGACTGGGGCGGTCGCCTCCGAAAGAGTAACGGAGGCGCGCGATGGTGGGCTCAGACCGGTCGGAAATCGGTCGTCGAGTGCAATGGCATAAGCCCGCCTGACTGCGAGACTGACAAGTCGAGCAGAGACGAAAGTCGGTCATAGTGATCCGGTGGTCCCGTGTGGAAGGGCCATCGCTCAACGGATAAAAGGTACGCCGGGGATAACAGGCTGATGACCCCCAAGAGTCCATATCGACGGGGTTGTTTGGCACCTCGATGTCGACTCATCGCATCCTGGGGCTGGAGCAGGTCCCAAGGGTATGGCTGTTCGCCATTTAAAGCGGTACGTGAGTTGGGTTCAGAACGTCGTGAGACAGTTCGGTCCCTATCTGCCGTGGGTGTAGGAATATTGACAGGATCTGTCCCTAGTACGAGAGGACCGGGATGGACGTATCTCTGGTGGATCTGTTGTCCTGCCAAGGGCATAGCAGAGTAGCTATATACGGAATGGATAACCGCTGAAGGCATCTAAGCGGGAAACCAACCTGAAAACGAGTGTTCCCTATCAGAGCCGTGGAAGACGACCACGTTGATAGGACGGGTGTGGAAGCACAGCAATGTGTGAAGCTTACCGTTACTAATAGCTCGATCGACTTCTTCGTTCCCATTGAATATGTTCATCGAACAAAGTTCGATGATCTGTTCTGTCCTGACGCCCGATGGGCTCCGGACGGGCCGCGCCACAGGGCGCGACGACCTCTGGTCTGTATGGCTGCCTCGCTCACTGTTGAGCAAAGGTGGATACGGATCGGTCACAGAAAGACGTGTAAATTAAATAGAGCTTTGGCTCTCCAGCTTCTCGAAACAGCAGTTTCCATGTGAAAACATGGAGCATGTTGCGTTTTGCCGACCTGGTGGTTATCGCGGGGCGGCTGCACCCGTTCCCATTCCGAACACGGCCGTGAAACGCCCCAGCGCCAATGGTACTTCGTCTCAAGACGCGGGAGAGTAGGTCGCTGCCAGGTCTGCAAAACGCAACATCAAATCTTCTCAATCACAAAATTCGGCCCAGCCGATACAAAAGGGCCGCTCATGCGGCCTTTTGTCGTTCAAGACCAGAATAATAATAAAAAGACGCCTCGTGCGTCCCTTAAAGGAGACAAATCGCCTTCGGCAATTTGCTCCGGCACCAAGCATAACCGCAATGCGGTTACGCTCTCGCGACAAGTTCTGCGAACTTGCGCTGGGAATGACATTTTTGCGAACGCAAAAAGTCGGTTAACGCGGGGTGGAGCAGCCCGGTAGCTCGTCAGGCTCATAACCTGAAGGCCGCAGGTTCAAATCCTGCCCCCGCAACCAAATCAATAAAACTCCCCGAGCTAACCAGCCAGGAGTTTTTTGTCTCCGCAAAGACGTTAAAAACAAAAAAACCACAAGCACCGGACAAACCAACCTTTTGTCTTCACTGCGTTGCAGACACAGCCTATCCAAAAACACAGCGAAGAACAAAAAGCAGCTTCAAAAACTTGCAGCCACAGCGCCGGCTCGCACCACCAGTTCAATCCCGGGATTGCCATACAAGGCAAACTCGCCATCATGCGGAAAACGCCGAATCCAGAAGAAAGCTGCCGTGACCGCCGACCCCTTGCAGATACTCAAGACAGTTTACGGCTACGACACCTTCCGCGGGCGGCAGGCCGAAATCATCCGGCATGTCATGGCGGGAAACAATGCCTTCGTCCTGATGCCGACAGGTGGCGGAAAGTCACTTTGTTACCAGGTTCCAGCCCTTGCCCTTAAAGGTATGGGGCTGATCGTCTCACCGCTCATTGCATTGATGGTCGATCAGGTGGCGGCTCTGCGTCAAGCTGGCATACGGGCCGAGGCTCTCAACTCCGATCTCTCTCCGGATGAGAGACGGACACTCTGGCGCGATATGCGGGCCGGCAATGTCGATATTCTTTATGCCGCGCCGGAGACCCTTCTTAAGCCGGATGTCCTGGATGCGCTTCAATCCATTGACCTCTCCCTGATAGCGGTTGATGAAGCCCATTGCCTGTCGCAATGGGGGCATGATTTCCGCCCGCCTTACCGCCAGCTCGATATGCTGATCGAGCGTTTCCCGAAGACGCCGCGCATGGCGCTGACGGCGACGGCGGATGAGCCCACCCGTACCGAGATTCTTGGACATCTTGCCATTGATGAAGGTGACGCCTTCATAGCCGGATTTGACCGTCCCAACATCCGTTATTCGATCATGGAGAAGGACAATCCCCGCGCCCAGCTGAAACGTTTTCTTGGCGGCCGGGAGAATGAAAGCGGCATCGTTTATTGCCTGTCGAAGCGCAAGGTGGACGAAACGGCCGCCTGGCTGCGGGAAGAGGGGCGCGATGCACTGCCCTATCACGCCGGCATGGACAAGGCCGCCCGCGAGGAAAATCAGACCCGCTTCCAGCACGGCGAGGCGGTGATCATCGTCGCAACCGTTGCTTTCGGCATGGGTATCGACAAGCCGGATGTGCGATTCGTGGTTCATATTGACCTGCCCGGCAGCATCGAGGCCTATTACCAGGAGACCGGCCGTGCCGGCCGCGATGGCCTGCCCTCCGATGTGCTGATGCTTTACGGCTACGAAGACATTGCCCTGCGAAACCGCTTCATCGAAGAATCGGATGCCGCGGACCAGCGCAAATATATGGAACGGCAGAAGCTCGATGCGTTGCTTGGCCTTGCGGAAACCGCCAGCTGCCGCAGGCAGGTCCTGCTGTCCTATTTCGGCGACCGGTGCGAGCCATGCGGCAATTGCGATACCTGCGCCGAGCCGCCGGATCTGTTCGACGGAGCCATCGCCGCTCAAAAGCTGCTGTCCTGCATTTATCGCACTGGAGAACGTTTCGGGCAGGCTTATGTCATCCGTGTCCTGCTGGGCGTCGAGGACGAGCGGATTTCCCGCTTCGGGCATGATCGCCTCACCACATATGGAATAGGCAAGGAACACGATAATCGCGCCTGGCGGGCCATTTTGCGCCAGCTTGTAGCGCTGCGACTGATCGCGGTTGACTTGTCCGGGCATGGCGGACTGTCCATTTCCGAAGAGGGAAGGCAGTTTCTGCGCGAAAAACCGTCCCTGATGCTGAGAATCCCATCGGCCCGTCGCGCCGGCAGGCAGCAGACGCCGCGCAATGCGGCGTCGACGGCTTTGCCGGAGGCGGATCGCGGTCTCTTCGAGGCGCTGCGGGCAAAGCGCATGGAAATTGCCAGGGCGCAGAACGTTCCGCCCTATGTGATTTTTCACGACAAGACCCTCATCGAACTCGCGGCGGTAAAGCCGGCTTCGGCGAGGGAGATGGCGCAGATTGCCGGTGTGGGGGACAGCAAACTGGAGCGTTACGGCCCCGCCTTTCTCGAAGCAATCATGCAGCATGCCGCCGGTGATTGACCGCCGATAGGTCCAGCGCGTCGTTATAGATTGAAGGCGTTCGGCGTTATCCTGTCGTGTCCTTGAACAGAACGTTCTGATCGATGAGATAACGGGAGAACAGGGGCAGGCTCGCGCCGCCGATTGCCCGGGCCTGACTGCCGACCGCGCCTTCGATAATCTCCGGCAGCGTGACGCCTTGAAGATCGTGGTGCTTGAGGGCCAGCCGGGTGGCGGAAACGATCCTCGTTCTGACCCAGTCGGGAAAACCGCCATCAATGATGACGCTGGAAAAATCGATGATGGAAGCGGCGGCAATGACGGCCTGTGCCAGTGCGGCGGCGGTCTTGTTGACCCAGCTTTCCAGCGGTTCACCGAAATCGATCCATTCGTCTGGAGAGAACCACAGGGGGCGTGGATCGATATCCCGTTCACGCAACATGTTTTCCAGAACGAAGATCGAAGCGATCTTCAGTAGCTGAACCGTGTTGCCATCCTCTCCCTGCACCGGCAGCGGGCCGATTGCGCCGGCGGTGCCCGTTTTTCCGGAAAACAGCGCCGAATTCAAAACGACTCCACCTCCGATAAAGGAACCGATGAAGATATAGAGAAAATCGGCGTAGTTCTGGCCGGCGCCAAAAACCAGTTCGGCACCACAGGCGCTCGTGGCGTCATTCTGTAGAAAAACCGGATAGCGAACGTTTTCGGCGATTTCCGAGCGGATATCGACATCCCGCCAACGTTCCATCTCGGCCTGAGGCGCCCCCACTTCCTGCGCCCAGTTCCACAATTCGAACGGGGCGGCGATGCCCACTCCGGCAATTTTTTGCCGGTCGGTTGGGGGTAATTTCGATTCGAGTTCCGTTATGCCTTCGATCACGAATGGCAATATCCATTCCGGCAGGGGGTAAGGATAGGTCTTGCGAAGCTTGAGCTTTATCCGGCCGACAAAATCCATCAGCACCAGATCGACGCTGCGCCGGCCGATCTTCACGCCAAAAGAGAAGACGGCGTCGGGATTGAGGCGCATCGGCGTTGAGGGCTGTCCGACCTTCCCGCGCAACCTTTCACCCCGAACGAGAAGCCCGTCTTTCTCGAGAGAGCGCATGATGACCGAAACTGTCTGCGCAGAAAGTCCGCAAAGTCTGGATATTTCCGCTTTCGACAATCCGCCATGGCGGCGAACAAGGGACAGCACCAGCCGCTCATTATAGGCACGTACCCCGATCTGGTTCGCGCCGCCGCTGATATCCATAATGGTGGGCGGCGCAGGCGGCGCCGTCTCGACAGATTGTCTCATAATGTCATCCTCCCGCCCGCGATATCTGCGCGGGCGATACCGGCAGGCTTTATGGCAATCTTGCTATCGCAACGTAAACGACCGCTGCAATATTCCTCCCTGCCGGAGATTAGAATGCCATACGGAATTAATAATTCAATCGGATTTATTTATTGACAGCCGTTTCCTTTGGTGGTTCCATCTGGGTCAACGGTCGCTGTTCTCGGAGGAGACGAGATCGTCGGGCAACCGTCATGGTGCTCAAATATCCATTGGGAGGATCTCATGAAGACCACTGTTTCCGCTCTTTTGGGCGCGCTTGCGCTTGGCGTTTCTTTTGCTTCCGTCGCGTCCGCCGCCGATACGTCGGTTTGCCTCATTACCAAGACCGACACCAATCCCTTCTTCGTCAAGATGAAGGAAGGCGCGACCGCCAAGGCCAAAGAACTCGGCGTGACGCTGAAATCCTATGCTGGCAAGATTGATGGCGATTCCGAAAGCCAGGTAGCTGCCATCGAGACCTGCATCGCCGATGGCGCCAAGGGTATTCTCATCACCGCGTCGGACACCAAGGGCATCGTTCCGGCCGTGCAGAAGGCCCGTGATGCCGGTCTTCTGGTGATCGCCCTCGACACGCCTCTGGAGCCCGTCGATGCCGCCGATTCCACTTTCGCCACCGATAATCTCCTGGCTGGCGAACTGATCGGCAAATGGGCGGCCGGCACGCTCGGTGACAAGGCCAAGGACGCGAAAATCGCCTTCCTCAACCTTACCCCCTCCCAGCCGACTGTGGATGTGCTGCGCAACCAGGGCTTCATGAAAGGCTTTGGCATTGATGTGAAGGACATCAACAAGATCGGCGACGAAGACGATCCGCGCATCGTCGGCCATGACGTCACCAACGGCAATGAAGAAGGCGGCCGTGCGGCGATGGAAAACCTGCTGCAGAAGGATCCGACTATCAACGTCGTTCACACCATCAATGAGCCCGCAGCTGCCGGTGCTTATGAGGCGCTGAAGGCGGTGGGCCGCGAAAAGGACGTTCTGATCGTTTCCGTCGATGGCGGTTGCCCTGGTGTGAAGAACGTTGCGGAAGGCGTGATCGGCGCGACCTCGCAGCAATACCCGCTGTTGATGGCGGCTCTCGGCGTCGAAGCCGTCAAAAAGTTTGCCGATACGGGTGAAAAGCCGAAGCCGACCGAAGGCAAGAATTTCGTCGATACCGGTGTGAAGCTGGTGACCGACAAGCCGGTCAATGGCCTCGACTCGATCGACACGAAGGAAGGTCTCAACAAGTGCTGGGGTTGATGCCTCACCGTTGAAACCCGCGGGGGCATTTTTTGCCCCCGCCCTTGGACCAGAATGATTTCAGGCACGATCCGGGGGATCGGACAAAGGAACAAACGAGCGCGCCCCATATTCTCCGAGAATGACGTGGGCTGCCTCACAACACTTTGAATCTACGCATCATTCTCCTTTTAAAGAGGCCCGGTTCGAGGGCAGATGCGATGGAGCGATCGGGAGGAAAATCCATGAGCGATCAGCCGGTGCGGGCTCAGCCGCATAATGAATTTGAAAAGGTGCTTTCAGGAAGTTCGACACAGGTTGCCGCTTTCGATACGCACGACAAGAGTGCGCTGGAAAAATTCCAGCATTTTCTCCATTCCAGTCCGGCGGCTGTGCCGCTTATCGTTCTGGTGCTGTCGCTGGCTGTTTTTGGCCTGCTCCTCGGCGGCAAGTTCTTCTCGGCCTTCTCGTTGACCCTCATCCTGCAGCAGGTCGCGATCGTCGGCATCGTTGGCGCAGCGCAGTCGCTGGTCATCCTGACGGCGGGCATCGATCTTTCGGTCGGCGCGATCATGGTTCTGTCTTCCGTCGTCATGGGGCAGTTTACCTTCCGCTATGGCTTGCCGGCGGAGCTTTCCATTCTCTGTGGTCTCGCCGTTGGCGCATTCTGCGGTTTCATCAATGGCGTACTGGTCTCGCGCATGCGCCTGCCGCCCTTCATCGTCACGCTCGGCATGTGGCAGATCGTGCTGGCGACCAACTTCCTTTATTCCGCGAATGAGACGATCCGCGCACAGGATATCGCCCAGCAGGCGCCGATCCTGCAATTCTTCGGCGCCAATATCCGTTTCGGCAATGCGGTCTTCACCTACGGCGTCATCGCCATGGTCCTGCTCGTCGCCCTGCTCTGGTATGTGCTGAACCGCACCGCCTGGGGTCGCCATCTTTATGCTGTCGGTGACGATCCGGATGCCGCCGAACTTGCCGGTGTCAACGTCAAGCGCATGCTGACGACCGTTTACACCCTGTCCGGTCTCATCTGCGCCTTTGCCGGTTGGGCCCTCATCGGCCGCATCGGCTCGGTTTCACCGACCGCCGGCCAATTTGCCAATATCGAATCCATCACTGCGGTGGTTATCGGCGGCCTGTCGCTGTTCGGCGGGCGCGGCTCCATCATGGGCATGATCTTCGGCGCCCTGATCGTCGGTGTCTTTTCGCTCGGCCTCAGGCTCATCGGAACCGACCCGCAATGGACCTATCTGTTGATCGGCGTCCTTATCATCATGGCTGTCGCAATCGACCAGTGGATCAGAAAGGTAGCAGGCTGATGGCAAAAGAACCCATTCTCACAGCACGCAATCTCGTCAAACGTTATGGCCGCGTGACCGCCCTCGACCATGCCGATTTCGATCTCTATCCGGGTGAAATCCTGGCCGTGATCGGCGACAATGGCGCCGGCAAATCCTCGCTTATCAAGGCGATTTCCGGCGCGGTGACGCCCGATGAGGGAGAGATCAGGCTGGAAGGCCAGCCCGTCCAGTTCCGCTCGCCGATCGAGGCGCGCAAGGCGGGCATCGAGACGGTGTATCAGAACCTCGCGCTGTCGCCGGCGCTTTCCATAGCCGACAATATGTTCCTCGGCCGGGAAATCCGTAAACCCGGCATTCAGGGTAGCCTGTTCCGGGCGCTGGATCGCCCGGCCATGGAAAAATTCGCCCGCGAAAAACTGTCGGAACTCGGCCTGATGACGATCCAGAACATCAATCAGGCGGTGGAAACCCTCTCCGGCGGCCAGCGTCAGGGTGTGGCCGTGGCGCGCGCGGCGGCTTTCGGCTCCAAGGTCGTCATCCTCGACGAGCCGACGGCGGCGCTGGGCGTCAAGGAAAGCCGCCGTGTTCTGGAGCTTATTCTGGATGTGCGCTCCCGCGGCCTGCCGATCGTTCTCATCTCGCATAACATGCCGCATGTCTTCGAGGTCGCGGATCGCATCCATATCCATCGGCTCGGCAAGCGCCTGTGCGTCATCAATCCGAAGGACTACTCCATGTCCGACGCCGTCGCCTTCATGACCGGCGCCAAGGAAGCGCCGAAGGAAACGCTTGCCGCATGACGCTGAAGCTTGAGACGATCGCCGAAGACGTTCTTCGGCGGGCAGAGGGCAAATCCCGTTTTATCATTGCCATTGCCGGTCCCCCTGGGGCCGGCAAATCCACGCTGGCGGACGCGCTTTATGGTGCTTTGCTGGCGCGGGGCGAAACCGCCGCCGTGCTGCCCATGGATGGCTTCCATATGGACAATGGCATCCTTGAAGAGCGCGGGCTGCTGCCGCGCAAGGGCGCGCCCGAAACGTTCGATGTGCGTGGCTTCCTCGATATCGTCTCTGCCGTCCGCAAGGGCGGGCAGGAAGTGCTTGTCCCGGTTTTCGACCGTTCCCGCGAGATCGCCATAGCGTCTGCCCGGGCGATTGCGCCGGAAACACGCTTTATCCTTGCTGAAGGCAATTATCTGCTGCTGAACGAGGCGCCGTGGACGGCACTTTCCGAGAGCTTCGACCTCACCATTTTCGTTGGGCCATCCGTCGCCGTGCTTGAGGAGAGGCTGCGCAACAGATGGCAGGGCTATGGTCTCGATGCGGATGCGATCCATGCCAAACTTTTTAAAAACGATCTTCCCAACGGAAAAAGGGTGATCGAGAACGCCCGTTCTGCCGATATTCGCATCGATATCTGGGAATAGGTTAACGCTTTCCCGTCACTGAGCGGCAAGGCGCATTTGCCGTTAAGCCTTTGTTGACCATGTGTTGAATCTTTTTGATCCACAGGGTGGGGCTTTTGTGTGTCTATTCATTGACGCAAAAATTTCCTCATATACTATATGTGGTGTTCGAGGTTCTTCCGATTCGCAAGGATTGGAAGCTAAGACGGGAATTCGGTGCGCAACGCCATCATGGCGGAGCAAGGCCGAAACTGCCCCCGCAACTGTAAGCGGTGAGCATCGTTCCGATTTGGGTCACTGGGGCTAAAAGCTCCGGGAAGGCCGGAATAGATGTTGTGACCCGCAAGTCAGGAGACCTGCCTTGAGCGCAAACGTCCACGGGCGGGGTGTCCGGAGGAAGGTGTATGACGCAAATGATTTGCGTTTTCCCTTTTCTGCCCCCTCCAGAACAAGCTTCGGGGTGAAGTCATGCCAGTGCATTTCTTTAAGTTGCTGCGCTCGTCGGCGTAGAGAGTGATTTTCTGCGACTTGCAGCATTTTCAGAGAAACCGGCCTCGGTCCATCCCGAAATGCGAGGAGTTGCCTGGGCCGCGCGCCTCACCTGAATGACAGATCCACCGCCACCCGATTGCGATTGCAATCGGCAATGTTGAGCCGTGTCCGAAACCGGCTTCGAGAGAGGAAATTATGACCGTCACCGTTTACAGCAAGCCCGCCTGCGTCCAATGCACCGCCACCTATCGCGCGCTCGACCGCATCGGCGTCCCCTATGAGATCGTCGATATTTCCGAAGATGCGGATGCGCTCGATCATGTCCGGGGTCTCGGTTACATGCAGGTTCCCGTCGTTGTCGCCGGCGAACGGCATTGGGCGGGTTTCCGGCCTGATATGATCGGCTCGATCAGCTGAGGCGTCGGTGTGATGGGGCTGATCGTCTATTATTCCAGCCGCTCTGAAAACACCCATCGTTTTCTTCTGAAACTGGGGCGGCGATTGTTTCGCCTGCCGCTCGGCGCTGAAGAAGATGTGCCCCATGTATCGGAGCCCTATGTGCTCGTCACCCCCACCTATGGGGGCGGCGGCCCGAAAGGGGCCGTGCCCAAGCCGGTCATCCGATTCTTGAACGAGCCCTCCAACCGAAATCTCATTCGCGGCGTCATCGCGGCTGGAAACACGAATTTTGGCGCAGCTTTCGCATCCGCCGGAGACATCGTCTCGCGTAAATGCGCGGTGCCGTTTCTCTATCGCTTCGAGCTTCTCGGCACGGAGGAAGATGTCGTCAACGTCAAACATGGATTGGAACGATTTTGGACACGCTGACCTCAGGCGCGCTGCGCAAGGACGCCAAACAGCCGGTAGCCGCAAGCCAGAAACCTGTTGATACGGGGCTGGACTACCACGCGCTGAACGCGATGCTGAACCTCTATGACGAAAACGGAAAGATCCAGCTCGACAAGGATCGCCTTGCCGCCCGGCAATATTTCCTCCAGCACGTCAACCAGAACACGGTGTTTTTCCATAACCTCAGGGAAAAGCTCGATTATCTGGTGACGGAAGGATATTACGAGCAGGAGGTTCTGGATCAGTATTCCTTCAATTTCGTCCGCGATCTCTATGACGAAGCCTATGCCCGGAAGTTCCGCTTTCCGACATTTCTCGGGGCGTTCAAATATTACACCTCCTACACGCTGAAGACCTTCGACGGAAAACGTTATCTCGAGCGTTATGAGGATCGCGTCTGCATGGTGGCGCTGGCTCTGGCGCGCGGTGATGAGCAGCTTGCCCGTGATCTGATGGACGAGATCATTTCCGGCCGCTTCCAGCCGGCAACGCCGACCTTTCTCAACGCCGGCAAGAAGAGCCGCGGTGAGCTGGTCTCGTGTTTTCTGCTGCGCGTGGAAGACAATATGGAGAGCATCGGCCGCTCCATCAATTCCGCCCTGCAGCTTTCCAAGCGCGGTGGCGGCGTGGCGCTGTCCTTGACCAATATTCGCGAGGCCGGAGCGCCGATCAAACAGATCGAAAACCAGTCTTCCGGCGTCATCCCCGTGATGAAGCTTCTGGAAGACAGCTTTTCCTACGCCAACCAGCTTGGCGCACGCCAGGGCGCGGGTGCTGTCTATCTGCACGCCCATCACCCGGATATCATGCGCTTCCTCGATACGAAGCGCGAAAATGCGGATGAAAAAATCCGTATCAAGACCCTGTCGCTCGGTGTTGTGATCCCCGATATTACCTTTGAACTCGCCCGCAACAATGAGGATATGTACCTGTTCTCGCCTTATGATGTGGAGCGAGTTTATGGCGTGCCGTTGACAGAGATTTCAGTCAGCGAAAAATATCATGAGATGGTCGCCGACAGCCGCATCCGCAAGAAGAAGATCAAGGCGCGCGAATTCTTCCAGATCATCGCTGAAATCCAGTTCGAGAGCGGTTACCCCTACATCATGTTCGAGGATACGGTGAACCGCGCCAATCCGGTCGCCGGCCGTATCAGCATGAGCAATCTCTGCTCGGAAATCCTGCAGGTCAGCGAGGCGAGCGAGTTCAATGCCGATCTCTCCTACAGCCACATGGGCAAGGATATTTCGTGCAATCTCGGTTCGCTCAATATTGCCGCCGCAATGGATTCCGCCGATTTCGGCAAGACGATCGCAACGTCCATCCGGGCGCTGACGGCGGTGTCGGATATGAGCCATATCTCCTCCGTGCCCTCGGTGGAAAAGGGTAATGACGCCAGCCACGCCATCGGGCTTGGCCAGATGAACCTGCACGGTTATCTGGCGCGCGAACGCATTTTCTATGGCTCCGAAGAGGGCATCGATTTCACCAATATCTATTTCTACACGGTGACCTATCACGCTATCCGTGCGAGCAACCGGCTGGCGGTGGAAAGAGGCCAGAGCTTCAAAGGCTTTGAAAATTCCAAATATGCTTCCGGCGACTATTTCGACAAATATACCGACCGGGAATGGCTGCCGGAGACCGAGAAGGTGAGGGTGCTGTTCGAAAAGGCCGGAATTGCCATTCCGACGCAGGAAGACTGGAAGGCCTTGAAGCAGGAGGTCATGGCGTCTGGCCTCTATAACCAGAACCTTCAGGCCGTGCCACCCACCGGCTCGATCTCCTATATCAACCACTCCACCTCTTCCATTCATCCGATTGTCTCGAAGATCGAAATCCGCAAAGAGGGCAAGATTGGCCGAGTTTATTACCCGGCTTCTTATCTCTCGAACGACAATCTCGAATATTACCAGGATGCCTATGAAATCGGCCCTGAAAAGATCATCGATACCTATGCGGCGGCTACCCAGCATGTCGATCAGGGCCTGTCGCTGACGCTGTTCTTCCGCGATACCGCCACAACGCGCGATATCAACCGGGCGCAGATCTACGCCTGGAAGAAGGGCATCAAGACCATCTACTACATCCGTTTGCGCCAGATGGCGCTGGAAGGCACGCAGGTTCAGGGCTGCGTTTCCTGCACGCTCTGAATTGAGGGACAAGAGAATGAATATCGCCGTAAAACCCGTGTCCCGCATCCGCGCGGTCAACTGGAACCGCATCGAGGACGACAAGGACCTCGAAGTGTGGAACCGCCTGACCTCGAATTTCTGGTTGCCGGAAAAGGTGCCGCTCTCCAATGACATCCCCTCCTGGGGAACACTGAAGCCGGAAGAGCAGAAGCTGACGATCCGCGTCTTCACCGGGCTGACATTGCTCGACACTATCCAGAACGGCGTCGGCGCCGTGCGCCTGATGGCGGATTCGGCAACGCCGCATGAGGAGGCGGTGCTTTCCAACATCTCCTTCATGGAGGCCGTGCACGCCCGTTCCTATTCGTCGATCTTCTCGACACTGTGCCTCACCCCTGATGTCGACGATGCCTATCGCTGGTCCGAGGAAAACGAGTTCCTGCAGCGCAAATCGGCGCTCATCATGCGGGAATATGACAGTGGTGACCCGCTAAAAAAGAAGATCGCCAGCGTGTTTCTGGAAAGCTTCCTGTTCTATTCCGGCTTCTATCTGCCGATGTTCTGGTCAAGCCGCGCCAAGCTCACCAACACGGCGGATTTGATCCGTCTGATCATCCGCGACGAGGCCGTGCACGGTTATTACATCGGCTACAAGTTCCAGCGGGCGGTGGATCGGCTCGGTGAGAAGGAAAGACAGGAGATCAAGGATTTTGCCTTCGACCTGCTTCTGGAGCTTTACGACAACGAGGCGAAATATACCGAAGACCTTTATGACGGTGTCGGCCTGACGGAGGACGTCAAGCAGTTCCTGCATTACAATGCCAACAAGGCCCTGATGAATCTGGGCTACGAGGCGCTGTTTCCGGCCGAGGCCTGCCGGGTCAATCCGGCAATCCTCTCCGCGCTCTCGCCCAATGCTGACGAAAACCACGACTTCTTCTCCGGTTCCGGCTCGTCCTATGTCATTGGCAAGGCGGTCGCCACTGAGGACGAGGACTGGGATTTCTGAAGTGGGATATGCGCTGAAACCCGCAGAAGTTACTGCGGGTTCACCACCTGGCTTGCAAGGCGGAAGGGGCTGGAGACGGTTGCGCCGATCGCATCGAACACGAAGGCACCCGCACTGTTGATGTCGCCCCCGCGCCTGCTGGATTCCAGCTGCGGCACCATGGAGGCCAGCGCCGCATAGCGGTCATGGTTGAGCGGATCGGAAGCCTCGAGTTTGGAAATATCGATGAATTGCACGCCCTCCTTCAGGGCGGCCTCCTGCACCTGCGGGTCGGTCACGTCAAGCGCGCCGATGCGGGTGACATCCGCGCCCAGAATGGAGGATGCCTTAAGGGCGCGGTCGTCTTTGGAAACGAGAACGGTAAGTGGCGGGCTGAGCCTGCCGACCACTTCGATCTGCTTGCGGAAGACATCGGCGTCGATGTCAGGCGCAGCCAGCACCACCTGCAGCTTGGCGATGACATCGTTCCTGCCCTCAAGGCGCAATTGCCGCAGGGCTTCCATGACCAGCCAGCCGCCCATGCTGTGGCCGAACACGACGACGCTCTTTCGCGGGGTCTGACGGGTAAGGTCGGTCAACAATGCGGCGAGCGCATCGCGTGAAAAGGTCGCAGATTCCTTGTCGGCGACATAGCCGGCGACATTGGCCTGTGATGGCCAGGAAAATACCAGCGGCACGCCGTCCATCTTGGCGTCGGCAGCCATTTGCGCCGCCCGGAACAGGGCTTCCTGATAGCTGTAATTATAGCCATGCACAAAAAGCGCGATCTGCTTGCCGGATCGGGCCACGTCGCCCAGATCGGCAGTGAAGCGCGCTTTCGTCAGCATATCGGCCCGCGTGACGACAAAATCCTTGTTCGGATCCGGCTTGCCGCTCGACCATTCGATTTTCCCGCTTTTATGACTGGGCGGAATGGAAATATCGAAGCTTGCGTAGTTTGGCTGCATCGCACGCTGGGTGCCGAAGCCCTTTTTCGCATCCTCGTTTTTCTCCCGCGTGCTGGCCACATAGGCCGTCACGATTTTCGTGTCGTGGGTCCTGGTGTTTACGGCCTGTAGCACGTCCGCCCCGGGCCGGCCTGCGCAGGATGAAAGAAGACCGAGAGTGAGAAGCAGCGAAAAGACAAGACGCATGAACGGGCTACCGGTGATAAGGACGGCCCATAAATAACCGGCCGCTGAAAAAGTTGCTACTGGAGAATGAATTGCATTGCCGTGTGGGTGTTTGACGCGGATGGCCATTCCACTGCTTGCCATCCGGCCATGTTCGTTTTAGGCCGTACAGATGACGAACAAGGTGTCGCTTTTACGGCTGAAACTCACGGACTTCCGCAACTATGCGGCGGCGGCGCTTGCGCTTGATGACCGGCATGTGGTGCTGACGGGCGACAACGGTTCCGGCAAGACCAATCTGCTGGAGGCTGTCTCTTTCCTCTCGCCCGGAAGGGGCCTGCGCCGGGCCACCCTGTCGGATGTGACGCGGGTTGGTGCGGAGGCAACCGGTTTTTCGATCTTTGCCGATGTCGAGGGCATGGACGGCGATGTCGCCATCGGTACCGGAGTTGAAGGGGACGGCGAGGTGGTGTCGCGTCGTCTGAGGCTGAACGGTACGCCGGTAAAATCCGTCGACGAACTGACCGATCATCTGCGGGTTCTGTGGCTGACACCCGCCATGGATGGCCTTTTTACCGGCTCATCATCGGACCGCCGACGTTTTCTCGACAGGCTGGTACTATCGCTTGATCCGGCCCACGGGCGGCGGGCGGGCGATTTTGAAAAGGCCATGCGTGGCCGCAACCGCCTGCTTTCGGAAGGTCGCTTCGATCCGGTATGGCTGGACGGTATCGAAAAACAGATGGCCGAACTCGGCATCTCGATGGCGGTTGCCCGTTATGAAATGCTTGGCCTGTTGAAGAGCCTGATTGAGGGACGGGCGGGCAATGCCGTCTTTCCGTCGGCGGCGCTTGCGCTCTCCGGTTTCATGGACGACGGGCTCAATCGCCCTGCCGTCGATCTGGAAGATGAATATAGGCTTATGTTGCGCGACGGCCGGTATCGTGACGCCGCCGCCGGCCGCACCCTGGATGGGCCGCACCGTGTTGATCTCTTCGTGCGTCATGCGGAAAAGGATATGGAAGCCGAACGTTGTTCGACGGGTGAGCAGAAAGCGCTTCTGGTGGGGCTGGTGCTTGCCCATGCGCAGCTCACCGCCAATATGACCGGCTATGCGCCGGTTCTGCTGCTGGACGAGATCGCCGCCCATCTGGACGAGGGCAGGCGGGCCGCTTTGTTCGATCTCATCCACGCGCTTGGCGGCCAGAGTTTCATGACCGGGACCGATGCGGCCATGTTTTCCGCTCTCGGCGAACGCGCGCAATTCTTGAATGTTTCCCACGGGAGCATCACGGCATGATGGCTAAGAGATGGAGGGCGGTATGGATCCGCTGAGCCCGGAAGAAATCGAACGCTACAAGCGCCACATCCTGCTGCCGGAAATCGGCGGAGCCGGCCAGCAGCGGCTGAAGGCGGCGCGGGTGCTGGTCATTGGCGCGGGCGGCCTCGGCGCGCCCGTCCTTCATTATCTCGCCGCCGCCGGTGTCGGCACGCTCGGCATGATCGATGACGATGTGGTTTCCCTCTCCAATCTCCAGCGGCAGGTGATCCACGACACCGGCACCATCGGTGAGCTGAAAACGGAAAGTGCCCGCAAGGCCATAGCGCGGCTTAATCCGCAGGTCCGCACGCTTGCTTATGAGGAGCGCTTTTCGCAGGTCTGGGCGCATGACCATCTGCCCTCCTTCGATCTCCTGATCGATGGTTCGGATAATTTCGATACGCGTTATGCCGCCGCCGATGCAGCGGAGACTGTGAAGAGGCCGCTGGTCACCGGCGCCGTCGGCCGTTTCGATGGCTCTGTCACCGTATTGAAACCTTATGAAACCAACGCCGAGGGCACTCTTCTGCCGGGTTATCGCGATCTGTTCCCGGAGCCGCCGCCGCAGGGTCTCATTCCCAATTGCGCGGAAACGGGCATTGTCGGCGCGCTGACCGGGGTCATCGGCACCCTCATGGCCATGGAGGCAATCAAGGTGATCACCGGTGCCGGTGAACCGCTGATCGGCCGTCTGCTGCTTTATGATGCCCTGTCGGCCCGCTTTGAAACGGTGCGTTACAAACGCCGGCCAGGGGGAAGGAAACCATGATCCGGATCGCAAGGGTTGGGGAAGAATTCGACCGCTGGCAGGAATTGCTGGCGCTCATCATGTCCTCTTTCGCTTATATGGATGGCGTCATCGACCCGCCATCTTCGGCCCACCGCCTGACGCTGGAAAATCTTGCCGAGAAGGCGAGAGCGGAGATCGCCTTCCTGGCGCTGGATGGCGATGAGTTGCTGGGCTGCATGTTCTGCAGGCCGGAGCCGCCAGCCTCTCTTTACATCGGCAAGTTATGCGTTTCCCCGAAAGCGCAGGGAAGGGGCATCGGCAGGATGTTCTTGCAGCAATCCGAAGCGCTGGCCCGCGAATTGGCACTGCCAGCGCTGCGGCTGGAAACCCGTATCGAACTTCTTGCCAATCACGCCAGGTTTGCCGCCTGGGGTTTCGTCAGGACTGCTGAAAACGCCCATGCCGGTTATGATCGGACGACCTCGATCGAAATGACCAAATTCCTGGACTGAGATTATCGAATTCTGCCCTGTGATAATCCGCTCGGGACAGTCGAAAAGCCCGTCCGTGACTGCATGGCGCAGCTATCGCAAAATGCCGGACTGCATCATCTGGGAAAGAAAGACAGAAGAGACCCGCTCAAGGCCCGTCTGCGGCTGAACGTCGGCCGATCCGACACGCCAGACGCTTTTATCCGGGCCGCTGAAAAGCTGGAGTTCCGTCGTGACCCTGTGGGTGAGCGGAGCCGCCTTCGTGGCCTCGACCATCTGTTTCATGAGTTTCGCGGAAGGCATGCGGGTTCTGTCACCAAGCTCATCCGCCTTTGCTGCAGCCTTCAGTTGCTGGAAGGCAGACCCGACATCCGGCAGGGAGCAATTCATCTTTATCCGCGCCATGAAGAGACCCGTGGGCGATTGTGAGCCGATACGCGCGGGTTCTGCCTTACAGCGCACCCGCTCCGTGCTTGCTACCCAGAGCCGCGCGAACTGGTCCGACTGTTCGTTCGTGGTTCCGCTGGGCGCGTGCATACCCTTGTTTTTACGCTGCCACGCGACCGGGTTGGCAACCAGATCCATGTCAGTGTAGCGCGAGCCGTTGCCGGAAGATCCCCATTCCTTGTTCAGGCGAACCATGCTGGCACGATCAAAATTCAGCCAGGCGCGGTAATAAAGTTCCGCAGTCTCCTCGGGTGAGGCCGAAGCAGCCCGGGCCGGGCCGCTGACCAGAACGAGCAGGGCGGACATGAGTAGCAAGAACTTCGCCTGAATTCCCATTGAACTCCCCTCCATCTGGCGATCGGACAAGACGTGCCTGAGCCGGCTCAGTTTCGCCCCGGCAGCACCCGGTTCGGTGGACGGTGTCCATCGAACAGCGTGCGGATGTTGATGATGACCTTGTCGCCCATTTCGATGCGGCCTTCGATCGTCGCCGAACCCATATGGGGAAGCAGCACGACCTTGCCTTCCTTGGCAAGCTTGATGAGCTTGGGGTTCACCGCAGGCTCATTCTCATAGACATCGAGACCGGCGCCGGCGATCTTGCCTTCGCGCAGGCACTGGATCATTGCCGCCTCATCGATGATATCGCCGCGTGCGGTATTGACGATGTAGCTTGTCGGCTGCATCAGCGCCAGCCGCCGGGCCGAGATCAGGTGATAGGTCGCGGGTGTCGAGGGGCAATTGACGGAAACGATATCCACCCGCGCCAGCATCTGGTCGAGGCTGTCCCAATAGGTTGCCTCAAGCTCCGCTTCCGTCGCCGGGTTGACGCGTTTGCGGTTGTGATAATGAATGGAAAGGCCAAAGGCCTTGGCGCGCCGCGCGACCGCCGTCCCGATGCGCCCCATGCCGACAATGCCGATGCGCTTGCCGGAAATGCGCCGTCCCAGCATCCATGTCGGCGACCAGCCCAGCCATTCGTCCGCGCCATTGGCGAGCACCCGTGTGCCTTCGATCATGCGGCGCGGCACGGCAAGCACCAGCGCCATGGTGATGTCGGCGCTGTCCTCGGTCAGCACATTCGGCGTATTGGTAACGGTAATGCCTTGTCTGGCCGCGGCATCGACATCCACATGGTCGATACCGTTGGAGAAGCTGGCGATCAGCTTCAGCTGCGGCCCTGCCTGCTCGATCATCGCGGCGGTGATGCGGTCGGTGACGGTCGGCACCAGCACGTCCACGCGCTGCATGGCGGCGACAAGCTCTTCCTCGCTGCGCGGCGTATCGTCGATATTCAGTTCGGCATCGAAGAGTTCGCGCATTCTGGTTTCGACGACGTCAGGCAATTTGCGGGTGATATAGACTGTCGGTCTCTTCTTGTGGGTCATCGTTTGCCGCTGCCTTGTTCAGAAGTCATTAACCAGAAAGAGCGATAATTTCTTTCAATCAGGGCGTTTCTACCAGACCCACCGGCGAAGACAAATAAAACTCGCCGAAGCTTGAGGCATGTGGAAACGAGCCTCCTCGAATATCATCCGGTTTGCAGAAGGCGGGAAACGGAAATGGGCATGCGCAGTGTGGTTTCTATTGTTTGCATTGCATTGTCTTTGGGCTTCCTCGGTGCGGCAACCGATGCCATGGCGCAGGGTGCCGCCAAGGGCGCGAGCGGCCTGCCGCTGCCGCGTTTTGTCAGCCTGAAATCCAAGCGCGTCAATATGCGCATCGGCCCCAGCACGGATTATGCCGTGTCATGGATGTATCTGAAATCGGGCATGCCGGTCGAAATCATCCAGGAATATGAAAACTGGCGGCGTATCCGTGATGCCGATGGCACGGAAGGCTGGGTCAACCAGGCTCTGCTGTCCGGTGAACGCACGGCGGTCGCCGCTCCGTGGATGCGCGGCAAGGGCAAGGAAATCTATGTGAACATGCGCCGTGAGGCACAGTCGGGGGC
This sequence comes from Rhizobium rhizogenes, assembly GCF_002005205.3. The sequence goes on from NZ_CP019701.2 coordinate 2,745,553, forward strand.
TGCCGTCATCGCCCGGCTGGAACCGGGCGTTGTCTTCAGGATCGGCGAATGCAATGGCGACTGGTGCCGTGCCGAGGCCGGGCAGGCCTCGGGCTGGGTATCCCAGGGTGAGATCTGGGGCGCCTATCCGGGTGAAGCCTTCAAATAAGGCCGTGCTTCGCGCCCAGCGCCCTGAGCGATGACATCGGGCGCGGTCCTACCTGCTGGATGACGGCTGCGGCGGCAAGGCAGCCGAGCTTGCCGCAATCTTCAAGCGACCGGTCCTGCGTATAACCGAACAGGAAACCGGCGGCGAAAAGATCGCCTGCACCTGTCGTGTCGACCACGTCATGCACCGGGTAGGCGTCTACCTTCACACGTTCGGTGCCGCGCAGGATGACAGCGCCTTCCTCACTCATCGTCACCGCCGCGATCTTGCAGTCGGCGGCGATTTTGGTCAGCGCCAGTTCGAAGTCGTCGGTTTCGTAAAGCGAGAGCGCTTCCTGCTTGTTGGCGAAAACAATGTCCACCGTGCCGGAGCGCATCAGGTCCAGAAACTCTTCGCGGTAGCGGCCGACGCAAAAGCTGTCGGAAAGCGTCATGGAGACTTCGCGGCCGTTTTCATGTGCAATGCGGGCGCATTCACGAATGGCGTCCTTGGCGCGCGGCGGATCCCAAAGGTAACCCTCGAAATAGGTGACCTTGGTCTGTGCCACGACGTCTTCCTCCACGTCCTCCGGCCCGAGATCGACACAGGCGCCGAGATAGGTGTTCATCGAACGCTCGCCGTCTTCGGTCACGAAGATCATCGAACGTGCAGTCGGCGGGAACGTGCCCTCCGGCTTCGTTTCGAAATAGACACCCTGCGCGCGGATGTCGTGCTGGAAGATTTCGCCGAGCTGGTCTTCGGCAACCTTGCCGAAATAGGCGGCCTTGCCGCCGAAATTCGCCACACCCGCCGCCGTGTTACCCGCGCTGCCGCCGGAGGCTTCGAGAGCCGGTCCCATCAGCGAATAAAGCAACTCGGCGCGTTCCGCGTCGATGAGGTTCATCGCACCTTTGGTGATGGCGTTGTCGTTGAGGAAGCGGTCATCGCAGCGGGAGATGATGTCGACGATGGCATTGCCGACAGTCAGTACGTCGAATTTCGTCATAGAGCCCTATCCGGTTCGCACGGCGTGCGCGTATTTTTCGAAAGGTCTTAAACATTTCTGGCGGCAAGAAAAGCCCAAAGGGAAAATATGCGGTTCGCCCCGGCCGGCGAAAACGCGTCATCTGCCTGTAATGTGGTTAAGTTATTCCTTTCCGCAGAGCAAAAGGTATGTGAGTACGTACCGGAATGGGAGACATGATGGTCTTCTGGCTCAACCGTTATCTCCGCCACGGATGTACTGGCGGCATATAACGGACATAAAAGGCGGGGGAGACCCCGCTTTTTCTTTTGCGCGGATGTTTTCACGCGCGGGACTTTGCGTGTTGCAGGTCGTGCGTTCGACGACGGTTCCCCACAGCCGCCATATGGCGCGTACCCCTATTTGACGAAAACAGGCAGGTGGGGCGTTTTCGCGATTCCATTCCCGGGGAAAAGGCTCTAAAGCGGAGTATCTCCCCGCAAAAGCCGCGAAAGCTTTCCCTCCATGTCTGCCGTTGCCGCGAATGTCGCCCCGATTTTCATTCTCATCCTGATCGGCTGGCTGACAGTCAAGGCCGGCCTGTTCAGGGCCGATGCCGGCGATATCCTCAGCGATTTCGTGTTCAAGATCGCGGTGCCGACCTTGATCTTCCGCACGCTCGCGGAAGCGAATTTCCATGGCGCATCGCCTTTCCGGCTCTGGATCACCTATTTCGCCGGCGTGGCCGTCACCTGGACGGTCGGGCATATCGTCACCCGTTATGTCTTCAGGCAGGATGTTCGCATCGCCGTCATCGCCGGCATTTCCTCGGCCTTTGCCAACAATATCTTCATCGGTCTGCCGCTGGTCGGGCGTTCCGTGGGGGATGAGGGGCTGGTGGCTCTCTCCATCCTGCTCGCCATCCATCTGCCGGTCATGATGATCGCCGGTACGATCCTGATGGAAAATGCCACGCACAAGGCGGTTGGCGGCGACAAGCGGGGTATGGCGGCGGTGTTTAAACAGGTGGGCCGCAATCTCGTCACCAATCCGCTGGTGATCGGACTTTTCATTGGGCTTTCAACCAATGTCTCCGGTGTAATACCGACACCGATCCTGAAAACCGTGGTTGATCAGATCGCTTCCATGGCGGGGCCGGCGGCGCTTATCTCGCTTGGCATGGCGCTGACGAAATATACCATTCGCGGCAATATGGGCATTGCCGTCACCATGACGGTTTTCAAGCTGCTGCTGCTGCCCGCCTGTGTATGGGCCATGGGCCATGTTCTCGGCCTCAGCCGCGAATGGACGGCGGCGCTTGTTCTCACCTCATCGGTTCCGACAGGGGTGAATGCCTGGCTGATTGCCAACCGCTTCGGTATTGGCCACAGCGTTGCGGCCTCCACCATCAGCATTTCCACGGCGACCGGCGTTCTTTCCGTGTCGCTGTGGGCATGGCTGTTGAGCTGATTATTCTGTCGAGTTGATTATTTCTGTGCGCTCAGAATCTTGAAGCGGGCGTTGCGGCACACTTCAGTGCTGGTGCGGAATTCAGCCGCGAGCACCGGCTCATAGGGCATGCCGCGATTGGCGACCATCAGCAGCTTGCCACCGCTGCGCAGCGCGCCGGCGGCAGCCTTTATGAAGGCCTGACCGAGGGCAGGTTCTGCCGCCTGTCCCGCCGCATGGAAAGGCGGGTTCATGATGATCAAGTCGTATTTTTCCTTCGGCGGCTCGTTTGCCAGGTCCTGCCAGAAGAAGCGCGTCGTCAGACGCGGATTGTTTTCGAGAAGATTGGTCTTGGCGAATTCCAGCGCGTTCCAGTCCGCTTCGAAAAGGTCGATGCGAGCGGTGCGCGGCGATTTTTCCGCCAGCATGATGGAGAGATAACCCCAGCCCGCGCCAAAATCGGCGGCATTGCCGTCGAAGTCGGTCGGCAGGCGCGATGCGAGCAGCTCCGAGCCGTCATCCACACGATCATGCGAGAACATGCCGGGCAGGGCGGTGAAGCGACCTTCCACCGTCGCAGGCTTTTGGGCAAGCTTGGAAACAGTGGTCGAGACATCGTCCGGCCGTTTGAACCAGAGCGCGACGCCGTGATATTTCGGCGTCGATTCCGTCTCGATGCCGAGCTTCGTCAGTGTCTTGCGCAGCGTCAGAATACCGTCTTCCTTCGATCCGGCTGCGACGATCAGGCCGCCGGCCTTCACCCGCGAAAGTGCTTCGGCGACACGATTTTCGTTCTCGCCACGATGTTTGCCGCAAAGCAGCAGCGCCGCATCGTAATCTTCGCCCGAAACATCCGGGGTGACTTTCGCGCCCTGAGCCTCAAGGGCCCGGTAAAGCGGCCGAAGATGCTGAACCGCGACGATCTCCGCGTCGAAACCATCCAGCCGCGGACCGGCTTCCGCTCCCAGAAACAGAACGCGTTCGCCCTCTTTCGGCATGGCAAGCATGTCGGAGGCAAAGGGATGGAAAAGGGTTTTCACGGCGTCACGGCTCATGGGAGCGTCCTCGAGGTAGGATGGAGTTTGTCAGGGAAAAGTGGAAACCGGTTTTCCCGAAAAGACAAACGATAATAAAAACGAAAAAAAGGCGCGGGCAAAACCCGCGCCTCGATAGGGTCTGGTGGCGCGGCCTTATTCGGCAGCGGCTTCACCGTCTTCCTTCTTCTTGTCGGCAACGACTTCCTTGCCGGTTGCCTGGTCGACAACCTTCATGGACAGGCGAACCTTGCCACGCTCGTCGAAGCCCATCAGCTTGACCCAGACCTTGTCGCCTTCCTTGACGACGTCGGAAGTCTTGGCGACACGCTCGGAAGCGAGCTGCGAGATGTGGACGAGGCCGTCACGGGCGCCGAAGAAGTTGACGAAAGCGCCGAAGTCGGCGGTCTTCACGACCGTGCCTTCGTAGATCTGGCCGACTTCCGGTTCAGCAACGATGGAGTGGATCCACTTGCGGGCCGCTTCGATTTCCTTGCCGGAAGAAGAAGCGATCTTGACGGTGCCGTCGTCTTCGATGTTGATCTTCGCGCCGGTCTTTTCGACGATTTCGCGAATGACCTTGCCGCCGGAACCGATGACTTCACGGATCTTGTCGACCGGAATGTTCATGACTTCGATGCGCGGTGCGAATTCGCCGAGCTGGCTGCGGCTCTCGGTGATGGCGTTGGCCATTTCGCCGAGAATGTGCTTGCGGCCACCCTGTGCCTGTTCCAGAGCGATCTTCATGATCTCTTCGGTGATACCGGCGATCTTGATGTCCATCTGCAGCGAGGTGATGCCGTCGGCCGTACCCGCAACCTTGAAGTCCATGTCGCCGAGGTGGTCTTCGTCACCGAGAATGTCGGAGAGAACCGCAAAGCGCTCGCCTTCGAGGATCAGGCCCATGGCGATACCGGCAACCGGCTTGGCCAGCGGAACGCCGGCGTCCATCAGTGCGAGCGAGGTGCCGCAAACCGTTGCCATCGACGAGGAGCCGTTGGATTCGGTGATTTCGGAAACGACGCGCAGCGTGTAGGGGAACTGTTCCGCAGTCGGCAGCATCGGGCGGATAGCGCGCCATGCGAGCTTGCCGTGACCGATTTCGCGACGGCCCGGGGAGCCCATGCGGCCTGTTTCACCGACCGAGTAGGGCGGGAAGTTGTAATGCAGCAGGAAGCGTTCCTTGTACATGCCGGTCAGGCTGTCGACATACTGTTCGTCTTCGCCGGTGCCGAGCGTCGCAACAACGATCGCCTGGGTTTCACCGCGGGTGAACAGCGCCGAACCGTGGGTGCGCGGCAGCAGGCCGACTTCCGAGATGATCGGACGAACGGTCGACAGGTCGCGGCCATCGATACGGCTCTTGGTGTCGAGAACGTTCCAGCGAACGATCTTTGCCTGAAGGTGCTTGAAGACAGCGCCGATTTCTTCCGGCGTGTATTTGGCTTCGCCTTCTTCCGGCAGGAAGTGTGCCTTCACCTTCGCCTTCACGGCGTCGACGGCAGCGTAACGGGCAGCCTTTTCGGTGATCTTGTAGGCGTCGCGCAGTTCGGCTTCGGCCAGGCCCAGCATCTCGTTTTCGAGCGCGGAGAAATCTTCCGGTTCGAATTCACGGGGTTCCTTGGCGGCAACTTCGGCGAGCTTGATGATCGCGTCGATAACCGGCTGGAAGCCCTTGTGGCCGAACATGACGGCGCCAAGCATGACGTCTTCGTTGAGTTCCTTGGCTTCCGATTCAACCATCAGAACGGCGTCGGAGGTGCCGGCGACAACCAGATCGAGCGTGGATTCGTCCATCTCGTCCAGATGCGGGTTCAGAACATATTCGCCGTTGATGTAACCAACGCGCGCGCCGCCGATCGGACCCATGAACGGAATGCCCGAAAGGGTCAGCGCTGCCGAAGTGGCGACCATCGACAGAATGTCGGGGTTGTTTTCCAGATCGTGCTGGATGACGGTCACGACAACCTGCGTGTCGTTCTTGTAGCCTTCAGGGAAAAGCGGGCGGATCGGACGGTCGATCAGGCGCGAAACGAGGGTCTCGTTTTCGCTCGGGCGGCCTTCGCGCTTGAAGTAGCCGCCGGGGATCTTGCCGGCTGCGTAGGTCTTTTCCTGGTAGTTGACGGTGAGCGGGAAGAAGTCCTGACCCGGCTTCGGAGACTTTGCGGAAACCACGGTCGCGAGAACCATCGTCTCGCCGTAGGTTGCGATGACGGCGCCATCAGCCTGACGGGCGACCTTGCCGGTCTCGAGCTTCAGCGGGCGGCCTGCCCATTCGATTTCCACGGAGTGTTGATTGAACATATCTTGTCCTTGGTTGTGGCTGCCGCTCCGGCATCGTGCCGGCGGTGGCAGCGCTGTGACTCAATCACGGGCAAGACAGCGGGAGGCTTTCGACAGGCAAGCATCCGGCAATCCTGCCCCATGACAGGTCTGCGGTTGAAAAGGAGGCACCGGCCCATCCGGTTCACCCTTATCGTCCGGGGGCCACATCAGCGGCGAACGCCCGGAAATTCACGTGGCCTGAAAAGGCCGGATATAAAAACCGGCGGGCATCGTTGTGAAACCCGCCGGAGACGTTATTAGCGGCGAATGCCGAGAGCACCGATCAGCTTGGAGTAACGGGCTTCGTCCTTCTTCTTCAGATAGTCGAGAAGCGAACGACGGCTCGAAACCAGCGTCAGAAGGCCACGACGGGAGTGGTTGTCCTTCTTGTGGTCCTTGAAGTGACCGGTCAGGTTGTTGATCCGCTCGGTCAGGATAGCGACCTGAACTTCCGGAGAACCGGTGTCGCCTTCCTTCGTGGCATATTCCTTGATGAGGGCGGCTTTGCGCTCTGCAGTAATCGACATCGGACGATCCTTTCTGTTTTAAGGAAAAATGGGACGCCTAAAGCCGGGATGTCGTCCAGCTCTGGCCATTCAGCAGCATAGGCAAAGCCCAAGCTGGCGCTGCCTATAAACTATTCCGGGTGCAATTGAAAGAGGCGATTGACAGCGCCTCCCGAGCCTTGACTTAGCCGAAAACACGCTTCGGCCGGAATTCGCCTTCGCCGATCTCGCCGATGGCGACGAGCTTGCCATGCGCGGTGGCATAGGCCTCGGGATGATTGGCCGGTGCGTCGCGCCCGCGCAGCAGGATGGGGTTGCCCATCTTCAGCCTGTGCGCCTGATCGTCGTTGATGATGAGGCGGGGAAGAGCGGAAAGCGCCTCGGCCGTATCGATCAGGAAGGCGTCCAGCGCCTCCAGCCGTTCGTCGCGGTCCTCCACAGCCTCCAGTGCCGTCAGGGTTTCGAGCGGCACCATCATGTCTTCGCCGAAGGGCGCGACCATGGTGCGGCGCAGTTCCGAAATATGGCCGAAACAGCCGAGATCGCGGCCCATATCGCGTGCCAGCGCCCGCACATAGGTGCCCTTGCCGCATTCCACTTCGAAATGCGCGGTATCGGCGTCGGGGCAGGCCAGCAGCGTCAGGCGATGGATTTCCACTTCGCGGGCGGGAATTTCCACCGTCTCGCCGTCACGCGCCAGATCATAGGCGCGCTCGCCGGCGATCTTGATGGCGGAGAATTGCGGCGGCGTCTGCAGGATCACACCGGTATAATTGGGCAGAATCTCGCGGATCGCCTGTTCGTCCGGGCGTTGATCGGAGGACTCGACCACCTCACCCTCGAGATCGTCTGTCGTGCGCTGTTCGCCCCAGGTGACGGTGAATTCATAAATCTTCCGGCCGTCCATGACATAGGGCACGGTCTTGGTGGCATCGCCGAGCGCGATCGGCAGCATGCCGGAAGCGAGCGGATCGAGCGTGCCGGCATGGCCCGCCTTCTGGGCGTTGAACAGCCACTTGATCTTGGAAACGGCCTCGGTCGAGCCGAAATCCAGCGGCTTGTCGAGAATGAGCCAGCCGGAAATCGGGCGGCCTTTGGGTTTGCGGTTCTGCTGTTTGCGTGGTTTGGACATGCTTCAGTTCTGTTCGTCGTCTTTTTCGTTCGAAGGTCCAAGATCGCGCTGCACTTCGGGCGAGCGCAGAAGCGCGTCGATCTTCTGGTAATTGTCGAAACTCGTATCGTCGCGGAAGCGCAGTTCCGGCATGTATTTCATCTGCCGAAGCTGGGGTCCGAGACGACCGCGCATGAATTTGGCATGGCGGTTGAGCGCGGTGATGATGTCGGTGTGGTCGGCAACGCCAAGCGGCGTCACGTAAGCGGTGGCGATCTTGAGATCGGGCGACATGCGCACTTCCGAAATGGAAATGACGGTGCTTTCGATCAGATCGTCGCGGATTTCGCCGCGCTGGAGAATCTGGGTCAGTGCGGCGCGCACCTGTTCGCCGACGCGCAGCATGCGTTGCGAAGGGGCCGATGATGTTGCTTTTGCCATGGGTTATGCCTCAAACGGAGCGAGCGCCGGTAAGCCGGCGCCCGACAGTAAAGTCCTGTTTTGCGGCGAGAACGCTTAGAGCGTTCTCGTGATGTGTTCGACGCGGAAGCACTCGATGGTGTCGCCGGCGCGGATGTCTTCGTAGTTTTCGAAAGCCATACCGCATTCCTGACCGACCGGCACTTCGTTGACTTCGTCCTTGAAGCGCTTGAGGGTCTTGAGCTTGCCTTCGTGGATGACGACGTTGTCGCGCACCAGACGGACACCTGCACCACGTTCCACCTTGCCCTCGACGACGCGGCAACCCGCGACCTTGCCGACCTTGGTGATGTTGAACACCTCGAGAATTTCGGCATTGCCGAGGAAGGTCTCGCGACGTTCCGGCGAAAGCAGACCCGACATCGCCGCCTTAACGTCATCCACCAGATCGTAGATGATGTTGTAGTAGCGGATTTCGATGCCGGCGCGTTCGGAAGCCGTACGTGCCTGTGCGTTGGCGCGAACGTTGAAGCCGATGATCGCGGCGTTGGATGCCTCGGCAAGCGAGATATCCGATTCCGTGATGGCACCAGCACCCGAGTGAACGATACGAGCGCGGACTTCGTCGGTGCCGAGCTTGTCGAGCGAAGCGATAATGGCTTCGACCGAACCCTGCACGTCTGCCTTGATGACCAGCGGGAATTCCTTCATTCCCGAAGTCTGCAACTGGCTCATCATCTGTTCCAGCGAACCGCGCTGGCCCGTCTGACGTGCGACAGCCTTGTCGCGTGCCAGACGCTGGCGGTACTCGGAAATCTCGCGAGCACGGCTTTCGTTTTCGACAACCGCGAAACGGTCACCGGCAGACGGCGTGCCGGAAAGACCGAGAATCTCGACAGGCATGGCCGGACCGGCTTCCTTGACGTGTTCGCCCTTGTCGTTGACGAGTGCGCGAACGCGGCCCCACTGATCGCCGGCAACGATGATCTGACCAGGCTTCAGCGTGCCCTTCTGCACCAGAACGGTAGCGACGGCGCCTCGGCCACGGTCGAGCTCGGCTTCGATGACCGTACCTTCCGCCGTGCGGTTCGGATTGGCCTTGAGGTCGAGGATTTCCGCCTGAAGCAGGATGGCTTCGAGCAGCTTGTCGAGGTTCAGCTTGTTCTTGGCCGAAACTTCGACGTCGAGAACTTCACCGCCCATCGATTCCACGAAGACTTCGTGCTGAAGCAGCTGCTGGCGAACCTTTTCCGGGTTTGCCTCGTGCTTGTCGATCTTGTTGATCGCAACGACGATCGGAACACCGGCCGCCTTGGCATGGTTGATGGACTCGATCGTTTGCGGCATCACGCTGTCGTCTGCGGCAACCACCAGAACGGCAATATCCGTCGCCTGCGCGCCACGGGCACGCATGGCCGTGAAGGCGGCGTGGCCGGGGGTGTCGATGAAGGTGATCTTCTGACCATTCTTTTCGACCTGATAGGCGCCGATATGCTGGGTGATGCCACCGGCTTCGCCGGCAACGACGTTGGCCTGACGGATCGCGTCGAGAAGCGAGGTCTTGCCGTGGTCGACGTGGCCCATGATCGTGACAACAGGCGGACGTGGCAGCATTTCGCCTTCGTCATCCGTCTGGTTGAAGATGCCTTCTTCGACGTCGGATTCGGAAACGCGCTTGACGGTGTGGCCGAATTCGACCGCAATCAGTTCAGCCAGATCGGCGTCGATCACGTCGCCCGGCTTCATCATCTGGCCTTCCTTCATCAGGAACTTGATGACGTCGACGGCGCGTTCGGACATGCGCTGCGACAGTTCCTGAATGGTGATGGTTTCCGGCAGGATCACTTCGCGCATGACCTTTTCACGGGTTTCCTGCATCTGGCTGCGGCGGAACTTCTCCTGCCGGCGACGCATGGATGCCATGGAGCGGCCGCGCGGCGTACCGTCTTCATCCAGATTGGATGAGGTGACGGTCAGCTTGCCGCGACGGCGTTCTTCTTCCGTCTTCAGGCGGGCAGCCGGCTTTGCCGGTGCAGGTGCGGCGACCTTGCCACGGACCGGAAGATTGCCACGGCGTGCACCGCGATCATCCTCGTCCTCACCATCGGCACGGCGTCCGCGCGGAGCGGCGGTTTCGGGTGTTGCGCGGGCAGGAGCGGCGGCGGCCTGAGGGCGAGCCTCGGCGCGCTGCGCCGGCTGAGCGACGGTAGCCGGCTTTTCAGCGGCCGGTTCGGATTTCGCTTCCGCGGCCGGCTGGCTTGCCGCTACCTTGGCGGCTGCAGCTTCTTCGGCGGCACGGCGTGCAGCCTCTTCCTTTTCGGCGGCGATGCGGCGTTCTTCCTCCACCTTGCGGCGTGCTTCATCTTCGGCACGCTGCTTGGCTTCGATCACGTCGCGGGCCTGTGCTTCCATGAGTGCGCGGCGACGGGCTTCCATCTCGCCGGCGGACAGATCGTGCAGGACGTTGCCACGCGGGCGCTCGGGCTGGCGCTGCTGCGGTGCGGACGAGCCGGGACGCTGCTGCGGCTGGGAGGAACCCGGACGCTGCTGCTGGCCGCTGGGCTGATGGATGCGCTGCTGCGGAGCCTGCGGACGCGGTGCCGCGGGGGCAGGGGCGGCCGGCTTCGGAGCCGGTGCTGCAACCGAATGAACCTGCTTCTCGTCTTCAGGACGCATGGGGCGGCGCTTGCGTGTTTCCACGACAACCGCATTTGTGCGACCTCGACCCATATCCTGCCGCACGGTGCCCTGATTCATCCCGCCCGGTTTGAGGGTGAGAGTCTTCTTGGCCGGCGCGTTGAGTGTCTTGTCGTCGTTGTTGTCGGTCATTCCGTTCCCGTTCCTTCGGACGAGAACCGGATGACGTCCATCAGGTCTCGTCGTTCAATTGCTGCATCGGAACGCGGCGACCGTTCATGTCGGTTAACCGCGTCATTGTTCTGTCCGGGCAGCGTCGCGTTCCGCCTGAGATCGACCGCCAGGGCGGTACTGCTCAAGCATCGTTGCGCGCTTCACTACACCCTCACCCGCCTGCCCCGCAAGCGCGCAAGCATGGATAAAAGCATTCTGGCCCATCAACTCGTCCATTTCGGCTCCGCTGAAGAGCCGGAAGGACGGAATTTCATTGCCGGCATCGCTGCCGAGCGCCCAGGCCTTGCGGGCCTGGTCCAGTTTTCTCACGCCGTCGGCTGCAGCATCGGTCGCGTGGAACACGGCAATCGCGTTCCCGGATCGTACCGCAGCATCGACTTTCATCGCGCCGCTGATGAACTGGCCCGCCTTGCGCGCCATGTTCATCATTCCGGCAAGCTGCTGCGCCATCAGCCGGTCGAGAAGAGTAAGAAGCTCCGGCCCGGCCTTGACGTCGCGTTTGAGAGCCCGTGCGAAGAGCTTCTTCGCGATGGCCTTCTCGATCAGGGCGCGCTCGGGTGTCACCCAGCAGCCGCGCCCCGGCAATTGGCGTTTCAGATCCGGAACGACGCTGCCGTCCGGGCCTGCGACAAAGCGGATCAACTCGTCGGGTGATCCGCTCTGCCGTGTCACAATGCACATACGCCCATTGGCGTCGCCTTTGAGCCGCCCGTCATCATCCGTCTCGGGCAGTTCGTCCGGCTCATGCGCCTGCGATGTCATTCCTGTTCGGCGGTATCCGCCTCCTCGGCAGCCTCAAGATCGGCTTCCCCTGCGGAAGCAAGCTCTTCGGCGGTGATCCATCCTGCCAGAAGACGGGCCTGCACGACCATGTTCTCGGCCTCGACGCGCGAAACATCGAGCTTGGAGAAAATGCCTTCGAACTTCTTGGTCTCGCCGTCCTTGCGCTCGCTCCAGCCGACCAGGTCGTCCGCCGCGCAACCGGCAAAGTCCTCGATGGTCTTGATGCCGTCTTCACCGAGCGCCACCATCATCTGCGAGGTCAGGCCGTCGATCTGGCGCAGCTCGTCGGTAACGCCGAGTTCCTTGCGCTTGGCGTCCATTTCGGCTTCCAGGCGTTCCAGATATTCGCGGGCGCGGGTCTGGATTTCGTCGGCGGTGTCTTCGTCGAAGCCGTCGATCGAGGAAATTTCGCCGAGATCGACATAGGCCAGTTCTTCGACCTGCGCGAAGCCTTCGGAGGCCAGAACCTGGCCAACCATTTCGTCGACGTCGAGAGCGTCCATGAAGAGTGCCGTGCGCTCGTTGAATTCCTTCTGGCGGCGCTCGGATTCTTCCTGCTCGGTCATGATGTCGATATCCCAGCCGGTCAGCTGCGATGCCAGACGCACGTTCTGGCCGCGGCGGCCGATGGCGAGCGACAGCTGCTCGTCGGGAACAACCACTTCGATGCGCTCGGACTCTTCATCCAGAACGACCTTGGCGACTTCCGCCGGCTGCAGGGCGTTGACGATGAAGGAAGCCGGTTCCTGGCTCCACGGAATGATGTCGATCTTCTCGCCCTGGAGTTCGCCGACGACGGCCTGGACGCGCGAACCGCGCATACCGACGCAGGCGCCGACCGGATCGATCGAGCTATCGTTCGAGATAACGGCGATCTTGGCGCGCGAACCCGGATCACGGGCAACCGACTTGATCTGGATGATGCCGTCGTAGATCTCAGGAACTTCCATGGTGAAGAGCTTCACCATGAACTGCGGATGGGTACGCGACAGGAAAATCTGCGGGCCGCGCTGTTCGCGGCGAACGTCGTAGACGTAGGCGCGCACGCGGTCGCCGTAACGCATGTTTTCACGCGGGATCATCTCGTCGCGACGGATGATGCCTTCGCCACGGCCGAGATCGACGATGACATTGCCATATTCGACGCGCTTGACGGTGCCGTTGACGATTTCGCCGATACGGTCCTTGAACTCGTCATACTGACGGTCACGCTCGGCTTCGCGCACCTTCTGCACGATGACCTGCTTGGCGGACTGGGCGGCGATACGGCCGAAATCCATCGGCGGCAGCGGATCGGCGATGAAATCGCCGAGCTTGGCGTCCGGGTTGCGGTCGCGGGCCAGCTCCAGCGGGATCTGGGTCGAATAATCCTCAGCGGCCTCGACAACTTCCAGAAGACGCTGCAGGCGGATTTCGCCGGTCTTGGAGTTGATGTCGGCGCGGATGTTGGTTTCCGAACCATAGCGCGAGCGGGCGGCTTTCTGGATAGCGTCGGCCATTGCGGCAAGCACGATTTCGCGGTCGATGACCTTTTCGCGCGCCACAGCATCGGCGATCTGCAGAAGCTCAAGCCGGTTAGCACTCACTGCCATTTTTCTGTCTCCGTAAGTCGCATGATTGCGGGGTTCGCCCTTGTTTTCGGGCTTTACGTTGGAATTAGTTTTCGTCTGCTTCGTTTTCGTCGTTCTGGTTTGCGGCGGCGGCCTTTGCCGCCTTGTCTGCCCGCAGCGCATCACGAATAAGATCGTCCGTCAGAATGAGCTTCGCATCGGAAAGCGCGCTGAACGGAACGATGACTGTCGGTTCCTCGCCATAGGCGATCTGATCGCGTTCCAGCTTGAAGCCGTCCGCATCGACCTCGACGATCTTGCCGCGAAACCGCTTGCGGTTCTCGACCAGAATGGAGGTTTCGACCTTCACCAGATGACCCTGCCAGCGGGTGAAATCCGATTTGCGAACCATCGGCCGGTCGATGCCGGGCGAGGAAACTTCGAGATGATACGCTTTATCGACCGGATCTTCCACATCAAGAACCGGTGAAATCGCCATGGAGACGGCTTCGCAGTCCTCGACGGTCATGGTGCCGTCTTCGCGCTCGGCCATCACCTGAAGCGTCATGCCGTTCTGGTTGGAGAGCCGCACGCGCACCAGAAGATATCCCATGCCCGTCAGAACAGGCTCGATGATCTCGGCAATGCGCTGGTCGATGCCCGTTTCGGTTATCAGTCGCGGTTCATGTGCGGTGTCTGCCATCTGGCCTTCCGGTCTTTGATGTTCATCGAGCTTTTTGCCCGTGGTTTCCGGTTCGCCTAACGAAAAAGAGCGGAGCCTCGCGGCCCCACTCTTCATCAAGCGATCAAGAATTTCAGGGGTCATATAGACCCATCGGGGCAGGATTGCAAGGTTTTCGCGGGTAGCCACGCTTCAGTGGCAGCCCCGGCCATATTTTCACCCACACCGTGTCGGAAAGGCTGGCATGATTTCCGGCACTGTCTATAGTTGCCGTTTGACAAATCGCAGTTGCATAAGTGGACAGAGCGTGCCTGACCGTAAATCGCCACTCGCGCCTTTAAGGCATTTGACTTACAGACGAATCTGGTTTGCGAGCCTTGCCTCGAATTTCGGTGGACTGATCCAGGCGGTGGGCGCTGCCTGGATGATGACTTCGCTTTCCAGTTCGGAAAACATGATCGCGCTGGTGCAGGCTTCCACCTCGCTGCCAATCATGCTGTTCTCGCTGATTTCAGGCGCGCTGGCCGATAGTTTCGACCGCCGGCGCATCATGATTTCGGCGCAGCTGCTGATGCTGACGGCCTCCGTGCTGCTGACCGTCTTTGCCTGGTCCGGCTGGCTCACGCCCTGGCTTCTGCTGTTCTTCACCTTCATGATCGGTTGCGGCACGGCGCTCAACAATCCGTCCTGGCAGGCCTCGGTCGGCGAGATGGTGCCGCGCGAGGATCTGCCCGCCGCCGTGACGCTCAACAGCGTCGGCTTCAACATCACCCGCAGCGTCGGCCCGGCCATCGGCGGCATCATCGTCGCTGCCGCTGGTGCCGCCGCCGCGTTCTTCGTCAATGCGCTCAGCTATTTCACCCTCATCTACGCCCTGTTTCGCTGGCAGCCGCCCAAATATGCCTCGACCCTGCCGCGTGAGCAGCTTCTGGCCGCCATCTCGGCCGGCATGCGTTATGTGGCGATGTCGCCCAATATCGGCAAGGTGCTGGTGCGCGGCTTTCTCTTCGGCCTTTCCGCCAGCGCCATCCTTGCCTTGATGCCCATTGTCGCCCGCGATCTGGTCGAAGGCGGCCCGCTCACCTATGGCGTCATGCTGGGTGCTTTCGGCGTCGGCGCCATTGGCGGCGCGCTGGTCAGTGCGAGACTGCGCGAGGTCCTGTCCAGTGAATGGATCGTTCGCGTCGCCTTTTTAGGCTTTGCCTTCAGTTCCGGCGTGACGGCATTGAGCACGAGCGCGATCATCACCTCACTCGTCCTGACCGTTGCAGGCGCCTGCTGGGTTCTCGCGCTTTCCCTGTTCAACACCATCGTCCAGCTTTCCACACCGCGCTGGGTGGTCGGCCGGGCGCTGTCGCTTTACCAGACGCTGACTTTTGGCGGCATTGCCGTCGGCAGCTGGCTGTGGGGCGAGCTGGCGGAAGATTACGGCATTTCCTATTCGCTGCTCTGTTCGTGCGCGCTGATGCTGCTCGGCGTTGTCGTCGGCCTCAAGCTCGCCATGCCGGCTTTCGCCTCACTTAATCTCGATCCGCTCAACCGCTTTGTGGAGCCGCCGCTGAGGCTGGACATCAAGCCGCGCAGCGGTCCGATCGCCATTCTCATCGATTACGAAATCCATGACGAGGACCTCGGCGAATTCCTGCCGCTGATGGCCGAGCGCCGCCGCATCAGACTGAGAGATGGCGCGCGCAACTGGAACCTGATGCGCGATCTCGAAAATCCTGACATCTGGACGGAAAGCTATCATGTGCCGACATGGGTGGAATATGTCCGCCACAACCACCGCCGCACCCAGGCGGATGCGGAGGCCTGGGACCGGCTGCTCGAGCTTCACCGCGGCAGGACGCGGCCGCGGGTGCATCGGATGATCGAGCGGCAAACCATCCCGCCGACCGATGATATCTTCCACAAGCCCCATACCGACCAGCATTGAGGGGCTGGAGCCAGGAGAGTGGTGACACATTTGTCAGGCACTGCCGGTCATTCTCGGGCCCGTCCCGAGTATCCAATCACGTATCGTAAAATCAATCGGTTGCAGATGCTCGGGACAGGCCCGAGCATGACGGAAGAGAACTTAGCGCTTCGCCGCCAACCTGCTACTTCAGCTTTGCTTTCAGCGTAGCGTCTGGAAAACACGTCGGTGCGAGGCCGTTTTTCGCCTGCCAGTCGCCGAGCGACCGGCGCGTCTTGAAGCCCGCCAGCCCATCCGCCTTGCCGACATCGTATCCCTTGGCAACCAGCGCTTTCTGCATGGCCAGAACATCGGATCGCAGCATTGATCCGACGTTGCCCCATTCGGCCTTGAACGGCCCCGCCCCATGGGCGATGCGGTCGGCGAGATTGCCGATGAAGAGCGCGTAAAGATCGGAATTATTGTATTCCTTGATGACGTAGAAATTCGGCGTCACCACGAATTCCGGCCCGTGCCGCCCGGCCGGCACCAGCATCATGCCGTCGGCGGTGAGGTCATTGGCTGGAAAGGCTTTGTCCGTAATGCGGGTAATGCCCATCTTTGCCCAGTCGGCCACCGGCCGGGCAAGATCAGGGCCTTCCTGCGCGCAGGAGACATTGGCGGGGATAGAGACTTCGAAACCCCAGTCGCGGTTTCGCTGCCAGCCGCGCTGGGAAAGATAGTTTGCTATGGATGCCAGCGCATCCGGTACGGAATTCCAGATATCGCGGTGGCCGTCGCCATCGAAATCGACCGCATATTTCAGATAGCTTGACGGCATGAATTGTGGCTGCCCGAGCGCGCCGGCCCAGGAGCCCATCATGCGTGAGGCTGCGATATCACCGCTTTCAACGATCTTCAGCGCGTCGATCAACTCGGCGCGGAACATTTGCCTGCGGGTCGACATATAGGCCTTCGTCGCCAGCACATCGACTACGGAATGCGGCAGTTTCGCCCGGCCGAAACCGGATTCTCGGCCCCATATTGCAACGACGATATTGCCGGGCACACCGTATTTCGCCTCGATCCTGCGAAGCGTTGCCGCATGTGTCGCCGCAAGCGACCGGCCGGTGCCGGCAAGCCCCTGCAATCGCTTCTCGGAGAAATAGGCACCCGGCGAGGAGAATTCCGCCTGGCTCTGGCTCTGTTCTTTCGGCGGCTTTTGGCCGGGAATGACGAGATCTGGCAGCTTCCAGTTGATCGAAAGACCGCTGAGTGCGGCTTCGAGCGTCTTTTGCGAAATACCGGCCTTGCGGGCCTCGGGCCAGATTTCCTTTTTCAGCCAGGCATTAAAATCGGCGTCGTATCGGGCTGCCGCCGCTCCGGTCGGCGCCGACTGCGCAAAAGCCGTCGTTGCTGGAAGAACGGAAAGAAGGGCAGCCAGTGCCTTGGAGGCAAATCGGTTTCGCATTCGGTCTCCTCTTAGAATGACGGGGAGGGCGGGAGGCTTCAGATCGTCGTGCGCGCCCGAAGCGCCGCCGTCAATGTGCCCTCGTCGAGATAGTCAAGTTCGCCGCCCACCGGAACGCCGTGCGCCAGACGCGTGATCTTGATGCCGAGGTCGGAGAGGCGGTCGGTGATATAGTGAGCGGTCGCCTGTCCCTCCACCGTCGCATTGACGGCGATGATAAGCTCACGGATGCCACCGGCGCTGACGCGGTCGATCAGCCCCTTGATGTTCAGATCCTCCGGCCCGACGCCGTCGAGTGGCGACAGTGTGCCGCCCAGCACATGATAGGCGGTGTTCATCGCGCCCGTTCGCTCCAGCGCCCAGAGATCCGAAACATCTTCCACCACGATGATGACCGACTGGTCGCGCCTGTCATCGGCGCAGACGGTGCAGGGGTCGATGGTATCGACATTGCCGCAGCAGGAGCAGATCTTCACCTTGTCATAGGCCTCGCCCATGGCATGGCCCAGCGGCCCGAGAAGCTGTTCCTTCTTCTTGATGAGATGCAATGCCGCCCGCCGCGCCGAGCGGGGCCCGAGCCCTGGCACTTTTGCCAGAAGCTGGATCAGTTTTTCAATTTCGGGACCGGTGACTCGTTTTGCCATGGGGGCTTTCTACTGCATAAATCGGGAAACGGGAATCATGAAGCGCGAAGGGCAGTTCATGAAAATACAGGCGGTATGCCTGGGCGAGGCAAAAAAACTGCCGGGAAAGACGGTGAAGACGGGTATCTTCAAACACGCCGTGCGAGGGCCGGTCATGGTGGATGCAGAAGGCATTGTCAGCGATGCCGTGTGCAACCGCAAACATCACGGCGGGCCGGATCAGGCGATTTACGCCATGGGCTCCGCCGATCTCGATTTCTGGTCCCGCACCCTTGGTTTTGCGGTCGAACCCGGATTTTTCGGCGAAAACCTTGTTCTGGCGGGTGTCGACAGCGCAAAACTCCATGTGGGTGACAGGTTCTCGGCCAGCGAAGTCGTACTGGAGGTAACCGCCGCCCGCATTCCCTGCGCCACTCTGTCGGCCCGCATCGGCGATCCCGATTTTGCACTGCGCTTCCGGCAGGCGGGCCAGCCGGGTTTTTATTGTCGGGTGTTGAAGGGCGGAATGCTCACCGCCGGGGAGGAGATCGCCTTTAAGCCCTATCGGGGAACGAAACTGCCAATACCGGTCATTCTGCAGCGCTTCAGGCCCATGCAACTTAACGCGGCAGATCGCTTGGCCTATCTCGAAACGCCGCTTGCAAGCCGGTTTCGTGCCATGCTGGAAGCCTGAGAGCCAGCTTCAAGCGGGGGGGGATGGCGAAGCCAGGGCATCTCGCCATCGGTTTCAGGCAGCCGATCAGAACGGCAGCTTCATGCCGGGTGGCAGCGGCAGGCCGGCGGTCAGGCCCGCCATCTTTTCCTGCGCCTGCGCTTCGCCCTTTTCCTTGGCGTCCTTGTGGGCAGCCACGATCAGGTCCTCGAGGATTTCCACTTCGTCTTCCTTGAACAGCGAAGGATCGATTTTCAGGCCGCGCATTTCGCCCTTGCCGTTAAGGATGACGGTCACCAGACCGCCGCCGGCCCTGCCTTCGACTTCAAGGGCGGCGATTTCTTCCTGCACCTTCTCCATCTTGGACTGCATTTCCTTGACCTTGCCCATCATGCCCATGATGTCGCGCATGTGCCAATCTCCTGTTCTTTTTGTTTAAAATTCGATGTCGTCGCCGGGAAGGATGTCGCCTTCGCTCGATTCGGCAACCGATGGCGGCGCGATGTCTTCGGCCTCATCCTGCACGGCGGCGCGGATGCGCACGTCGGTGATTTTCGCGCCGGGAAACTGCGCCAGAATGGCGGCAACGTCAGGGTCCTGACGCGCATCGACAAGGCGGGCATCCCGTGCGTTGCCTTCGGCTTCCACAAGGGTCGGCTCGCCCTGTTCCTTGCTGAGGCTGATGATCCAGTGGATACCGGTCCATTCCTTCAACTTCACGCCAAGTTCACCGGGCAGAGAGCCGGGGGCGCCTTCGCCGAGGCGCATATCAAGCCGGCCGGGTTCCAGCCGCACCAGCCGCACGAAGTTGCGGACCTTCGCCCGCATGACGGGGTCACGGTTTTTCTGGCAGAGATCGGCAATGTCCTGCAGGGAATTGACGGGAACCTTCGGCTCCGGCCGCTCTTCGGTTTTCGGTTGGGCGACCTGCATCTCCTGCGGGCGGCTGTCCGGGACGGCGCGCAGCACGGCGGAGGTTTGCGGTGATGTCTGGCGCTGGGCGGGAAGATCGACAGGTCTTCCCGCGGCCACGGTCTGTCCTGACGAATAGGCGCGCGCACCACCGCCATTGCCGCCGCCTGAAGGCCCGCCATTGGCGTAACCGCCGTCACCGTTCGAAAGCTCCAGCAGGCGCCGCGCGGCATCTTCAGGTGCGGGCAGATTGGCGGCGTGCGAAAGCCGGATCAGCACCATTTCAGCGGCACCGGCGGGCCGCGAGGCATTTTCCGTTTCCGGAATGCCCTTCAGCAGCATCTGCCAGATGCGCGACAGCGCGGTTACCGCAATCGTCTCGGCAAATTCCGCGCCACGCACGCGCTCGATCTCGGAAAGCGAGGGGTCTTCCGCCGCGTCAGGCACATATTTCATGCGGGTGACGAGATGGGTGAAATCGGCGAGGTCGTTCAGCACCACAACAGGGTTTGCGCCAGCCTCATATTGCCCGTTGAATTCCGAAAGGGCGGCCGCGACATCGCCTTTGACGACATGCTGGAAGAGATCGACGATGCGCGCCCGGTCGGCAAGGCCGAGCATGCCACGCACCGCTTCGGCCTCCACCCGGCCGCCGCCATGGGCAATCGCCTGATCGAGAAGGGAAAGCCCGTCACGGGCAGAGCCTTCGGCCGCACGCGCAATCATCGACAGTGCCTGCGGATCGGCGTCAAACCCCTCCTTGCCGGCAATGGCCGTGAACAGGCCGACAAGATCGGCGGCGCTGATGCGGCGCAGGTCGAAACGCTGGCACCGCGACAGAACGGTGATCGGAACCTTGCGGATTTCGGTGGTCGCGAAGATGAATTTCACATGTTCCGGCGGCTCTTCAAGGGTTTTCAGAAGACCGTTGAAGGCCTGCGTCGACAGCATGTGCACTTCGTCGATGATATAGACCTTGTAGCGTGCCGAAACCGGACGATAGCGCACCTGCTCGATGATCTCGCGAATATCGTCGATCCCGGTATGGGAGGCGGCGTCCATCTCGATCACGTCGACATGCCGGCCTTCCATGATCGCCTGGCAATGTTCGCCGGGAATGCGCAGGTCGATGGTCGGCTTGTCGATGGTGTCGGTCTTGTAATTCAGCGCGCGGGCGAGAATGCGGGCCGTGGTCGTCTTGCCCACGCCGCGAACGCCGGTCAGCATATAGGCCTGTGCGATGCGCCCGGTCTCGAAAGCGTTGGTCAGCGTGCGGACCATCGGCTCCTGGCCGACCATCAGGTCGGAAAAATCCTTGGGGCGATACTTGCGCGCCAGTACCCGGTAGCCGGTCCCGACCTGGGATTCGCTTGATGTGGTGGGTACAGTGTCGCTCATTGCCTCGCCAGTTTGTTTTGCCAGTCTGTCTTGGGGCGCTGAACTGGCCCGGCGAAAGCTGAGCACGTCTTTTAAAAAGGTGGGAGGCTGGCACGGCGACCCGTGCCGGGCTCGTTAGGGCTGCTTCCTTCCGGACCTGACCCGGTTGGCGAGTGGCTCGTCCACCACCAACCTCCCGGGGCCACATATCGGCAATATCGACAGCAAATGCAAGCCAAGCCTTCAAAAAACTGCTATCACGATGAAAACAAACATGGAGGACACCTTGGAGACATTCCGGCTGGACGACAGGCTGGCGCGCGACAGCGTGCTGGTGACGCGTTTGGGACTATGTGAATTGCGTTTGCAAAATGACAGCCGGTGGCCCTGGCTGGTGCTGGTGCCGCAGCGAGACGGTGTGAGCGAATTGTTCGATCTTACCCCGCTCGATCAGGCAATGCTGACATTCGAGACCAATCTCGTTGCCGCCGCGCTGAAGGAAATCACGGGGGCTACCAAGATCAATGTCGGCGCGCTGGGCAATATCGTCCGGCAGCTTCACGTCCACATTATCGCCCGCAACGAAGGCGACACCTGCTGGCCTGGCCCTATCTGGGGTCACGGTACGGCAGTGCCTTATGAGGCCGGCGAAAGGGAAAATTTGATGAAAAAAATCTCCGGCGCGCTCTGATGATTTCCATGACAATTTTTGAAACCACCGCCCCCCATCCCGAAGCAAGCCTGCTGACAGCCTTTTCCAAGAACGCCCTCGACCGTTTTGCCGAAAAGCGAACGGAAGAGTGTGTTGCCGATGCGCTGAAAGTCGACGGCACCCATATTTTTGCTTTCTCGGGCAACCGACTTGTCCTGAAGCACGACGATCAGGTCATCGATCCCCTGTTTTCGGCCTATGAACTGGCTGAACTGCAGCCAGATTTCGACAATGCCGTCCTGCTCGGATATCGCGAAACCGGCGAGCCGAGAATTGCGGTGCCGGTTGCCGTGGCCGAGGATCAGCTGGCGAGCCATTACAAGCTGGCCGATGCCCGCACGCTTTATCGCGACCATCTTCTCGACGAGGAATTGTTGAGCGAGGTTGCGCAGGCCGTCAGCCTCACCCACTGGAATGCCGACAATCGCTTTTGTGGAAAGTGCGGCGGCACCATGGAACTGCGCATCGGCGGCTACAAGCGTATCTGTGCCGCCTGCAACCACACCATTTTTCCCCGCACTGATCCCGTCGTCATCATGATGACGATCGATATCGAGCGTGATCTTTGCCTGCTTGGCCGCGGTGCCCATTTCGCGCCGGGCATGTATTCGTGCCTTGCCGGCTTCGTCGAGCCGGGTGAAACGATCGAGCAGGCTGTCCGCCGCGAAACGCATGAGGAATCCGGCGTTGAAATCGGCCGCGTGCGTTATCATGCGTCGCAGCCCTGGCCGATGCCGCATACGCTGATGATCGGCTGTTATGCCGAGGCACTGTCTTTCGATATTGCCCGCGATGAGATCGAACTGGAGGATTGCCGCTGGTTCACACGGGCGGAAGTCGCCAAAATGCTGGAGACGACGACGGGCGAAGGCTTTTCCGCGCCTCCAGGTGGGGCCATCGCGCATCGGCTGATGCGCGATTGGGTGGAATGGACGAAATAGTCGTGTTCGGCAGGCTCAGCTCTGGTTGAGCTTGCCACGCATCGCGTGGCCTTTGTAGACGCCGAGAATGCGGACTTTTTCCGAGAAGAAGCGCAACTCATCCAGCGCATGCCGTACTGGCTCGTCGTCCGGGTGGCCTTCGATATCGGCATAAAATTGCGTTGCCACGAATTTTCCGCCGAGCTGGTAGCTTTCCAGTTTCGTCATGTTGATGCCGTTGGTCGCAAAACCGCCCATGGCCTTGTAGAGCGCGGCCGGAATATTGCGAACGTTGAAGACGAAGGTGGTGACGACGATTTCGTCGCTCGACTGACGCTTGGCCCAGTTTTCCTCGCGGGAAAGCACCACGAATCGCGTGACGTTGTTTTCCGAATCCTCGACATTTTCAGCGAGAATATCGAGACCGTAGAGGTTGGCGGCAAGGCGCGGCGCAAGGGCCGCCATGCTGCGATCACCCTTCTCGGAAACCAGCCTCGCCGACCCTGCCGTATCACCGGCGATCACAGGCTTCCAGCCGTTCGAGCGGATGATCTTGCGGCACTGGCCGAGCGCATGGATATGGCTGTGGACGGTGCGGATCTCGTCTTTTTTCACACCCGGCATCACCATCAACTGGAAACGGATCGGCATGAAATATTCGCCGATGATGTGCAGGCGCGATTCCGGCAGCAAATGATGAATATCGGCGACGCGGCCGGCGAGCGTATTCTCGATTGGGATCATGCCGAGATCGGCTTCGCCGTTTTCAATGGCGTTGAAGGCGTCCTCGAAAGTGGGGCATGGCAGAGGCTCCATATCCGGGAACATGTCGCGGCAGGCCATGTCGGAATTCGCGCCGAATTCGCCCTGAAAGGCAATGCGATTTGTGCTCAAGGTCATGGGTGTGTCCGTCAGAAGGTTCTGCTTGCAAGAATTTTGCGGGCTTTTTCCAGATCGTGCGGTGTGTCGACGCCGAGCGGCACGGAGCGGACGATTTCTGCATCGATACGCATGCCCGCTTCCAGCGCGCGCAACTGTTCCAGTCGCTCGCGCATTTCCAGCGGCGAGGGGGGCAGGCTCACGAATGTCTCAAGCGCCGCGCGGCGATAGGTGTAAAGACCGATGTGATGATAGAGCGGCCCATCGCCATAAGGAGCCGTGGTGCGAGTGAAATAAAGCGCCCGTAACCGTGTTTCGGAAAGAGGGCTGCCGACGATTTTCACCACGTTCGGATTGGTTTTTTCTTCCTCGTCGATAATTTCCACCGTCAGCGTGGCAATATCGACGGCGGAATTTTCCAGCGGGCGCAACGATGCACGGATCGTCTCTGCCTCAATGGTCGGAAGATCGCCCTGCACGTTGATGATATATTCGGCCTTGCCATAGGGGTCGGCTTTTTGCAGCGCCTCGAAAATGCGGTCCGAGCCGGACTGGTGGTCGTTCCGCGTCATCATAACCTCGAAACCGGCATTTTGAACGGCAGAAAAAACCTGTTCGTCATCGACCGCTACGACGATCCGCTCCGCCCCGGCCTCACGTGCCCGCAGTGCCACCTGCACGATCATCGGCTTGCCGCCAATATCCGCAAGCGGTTTGCCCGGCAGGCGCGTGGACGCCATCCGGGCCGGTATGAGGACCACAGCTTTCTCGAAATCCCGATTCTTCATCCGACACCCTTCAAATCCCGCCCGAAAAGTGTCAAAACGTCACGGAGTGGGGACCATTATTCAAGTTGCGCAGGCTGTGCAAAAGCCATAGCTTTCGAGTAATTTCAAGATGCCCGGTTATATGGAGCGGATGCGAGGGAGCGCATATAGATGAATTCTTATGTAAATATGGGCGTTGGGGCGTTGCTGGGTACGGTTTTTGTCCTGATGTCGGTGTCAATTGCGTCTGAGGGCATTTTCCATGCGCCCGCGCCTGAAAAGGAAGGTTACGCCATTGCTGCTGCAGAAAGCGGCGGCGAAGCAGCCGGCGGAGAAGCCGCTGCCGCGGCGACGCCGATCGCGCAATTGCTTGCGAGCGCCGATGCCGCCAAGGGCGAGACGGTCTTCAAGAAGTGTACGAGCTGTCATACCGGAGAGAGTGGTGGTGCAAACAAGGTCGGCCCCAATCTCTTCGATATCGTCAACCGGCCGATCGCCAGCCACGAAGGTTTCAGCTATTCCGCAGGCATGAAGGATTTCTCCAAGGGCGGTTCCGTTCATTGGGATTACGATCATCTCAGCTACTTCCTCGAAGCTCCCAAGAAACACGTTCCCGGAACGGCCATGGGCTTTGCGGGTGTGAAGAAGGAAACGGAAAGAGCCGATCTGATCGCTTATCTGCGCACGCTGTCAGCAAACCCGGCACCGCTGCCGGATCCCGCCGCTGCTCCCGCGCCGACGAACTGACGCAAATGATGATTTCATAAAAAAGCCCGGCAGCGATGCCGGGCTTTTTATTCTGATGACGGATTTATTTTGAAAATTCAGAAGCCCTTGCCACCGCGCAATTCGGAAATCACCGTTCCGACCATGATCTTGACATCCAGCCAGACTGAAAAATTGTCGACATAATAAAGATCGGAGACGATACGCGCCCGCGCCTTGTCGCTGCGATCCGTCGGGCCGCGAAGGCCCCGCATTTGCGCAAGGCCAGTGATACCCGGCCGCATCCGGTGTCGCATGTGATAATGGGGAACCAGTTCTTCATAGAGGCGGCCGGCCGCCAGCATGCCGATGGCGTGGCAGCGCGGACCCACCAGCGACATATCGCCCTTCAATACATTGATGAGCTGCGGCAATTCATCGATGTTCGTGCGGCGGAGAACGGCGCCGATGCGGGTTATCCGCGGATCGTTCTTCACCGTTTGCGCCACCCCGGTGGCGTCGCCCAGTTCCGCCCGCATCGAGCGAAATTTATAGACGCGGATTTTTCTCCCGTTCATGCCCCAGCGGACCTGCGAGAACAGGACCGGACCCCTGCTGTCAAGCTTGACCAGCAGCGCGACGGTCATCAACACGGGAGCGAGTGCGACAAGGGCGATGGACGCCCCTGCAATATCCATCGTTCTCTTGAGCGCGAACTGGCCGCGTAAAAACGCCGATGGGGTTTTTTCCGAAATGGAGGTCTGTATTTCCGCCGCTTCAAATGTGGCGGCGGCAGGATAGGGAGCGCCGTAAAAAACGGCATGCGATGAGCTTTTAGTACCCAGCATAATATGGAACCCTGAAAAGTTATTTTGAAACAAGAAAATTAATTTATATGAACAATTAATAATTCATTTACCCTAAAAAGTCACCCGAAATGTAGCCGCCTCCGTGCAAATGGCAATCTAGGGTTAATGGGCGCGCACGCATATGTTGCGTGCTTTGCACCGTCTCCGCTCATGGCTGCGGATGCGAAGAAGAAAGCCTTCGGAAAAGCGGATTTTTGCGGGAAGGCGAGCGGGTCGCTGCCATCTTGCCATTCGTGATGAAATCCGCCGGCCTTTACTCGATGCCGGTCAATTCCCCATCAGAATGTCAAGCAGCGTCGTCTGTTTGGGCCCTGATGGTCCGGGCTCCTGGCCGCCTATATCGGCCGGTGGCACGGGGCCATTGCCGGCCTGATAGCCGGGTTCGATATCGCGGGAGGGAATGTTCGCCGGCGGCATGGCCATGCCCGGCTGGTTCGGTGAAACCGGAGCGTCGGGATAGGCACGGGTGTCCGCCGTTCCGCCACCCAGCGCATTGGAGATGATGTCGCCTATGGATGAGGGGGCGGGTTCCGGTGCCGGTTGCTGCATTTCGCCGAGCGGCGGTACGCCGCCTGCGCCGAGACCGAAGAGCGGCGAAGGCGAAAGCCCGGAATGGGCGGCGGTCATGAAATCCTTCCAGGCTCTTGCCGGAAGCCCACCGCCGGTAACCTTTTTCATCGAGGTTCCGTCGTCATTGCCGAACCAGACGCCCGTGGTCAGATTGCTTGTGTAGCCGACAAAGAGCGCGTCGCGGAAGGACTGGGTCGTGCCGGATTTTCCGGCGGCCTGCCAGCCTTGCAGGCGCGCGGCCTTGCCTGTGCCTTCGGTGATGACGCGCGACAACATGCCATTCATGGTCGCAGCAATCTCTTCACTCAGCACACGCGGCGGATTGTCGTATTTGTTTTCGTAAAGCACCTTGCCTTCGGCATCGGTGATGCGCTTGACGATATGCGGTGTTGCCTTGTAGCCGCCATTCATGAAGGGAGCATAGGAGGCGGTCAGTTCCATCAGCGACACTTCCGAGGTGCCGAGCGCGATGGAGGCATTGTTCTGCAGCTCCGATTCTATGCCCATGCGATGCGCCACCTGCGTCACCCGCTCGGGCCCGACTTCCATCACCAGCTGCGCGGCAATCGTGTTCAGCGAATTGGCGAGCGCGGTGGCAAGCGTCACCTCGCCGCGGAATTTCTTCTCGTAATTTTCCGGGGTCCAGTTGCCGATGCGCACCGGCGCATCGTTGCGGATGGTGTAGGGGGTCATCCCTGATTCGAGCGCGGCTACATAAACGAAGGGTTTGAATGCCGAACCGGGCTGACGTTTCGCCTTGGCCGCGCGGTTGAACTGGCTTTCGGCATAGTCAGCGCCGCCCACCACGGCCCGGATCGCGCCGGTGCCATCAATGGATACCAGCGCCGCCTGCGATGCGCCCTGCTTCTTGCCGTCACCCTGCAGCACATGGGTAAGCGCCTTTTCGGCATCGCGCTCGAGATTGGGGTCGATGGTCGTGTCGACAACGATGTCCTGCTTGACGTCGCCGACCAGACTGCGGACTTCCTCCAGCACCATATCGGCGGCGTAATGTTCGGCACCGGACCAGAAACGTTTCGCCTTGGTCGGTGGTTGCGACATGGCGGTCTTGATCTCGTCATCGGTGATGAAACCGACATCGCGCATGGATTGCAGCACCACCTGCGCCCGCTCTTCCGCCGCCTGCGGATCGCGCGCGGGTGAAAGGCGCGACGGCGCCTTGAGAAGCCCGGCAAGCATCGCCGCTTCGCCCAGATTGACGTCGCGTGCGGATTTGTTGAAATAGCGTCGGGAAGCGGCCTCGACGCCATAGGCGTTGGACCCGAAATAGACGCGATTGAGATACATCGCGAGAATCTGGTCCTTGGTGAATTCATGCTCCAGCCAGAAGGACAAAAGCACTTCCTGCACCTTGCGTTCCAGCGTCCTGTCGGGTGAGAGGAACAGGTTTTTCGCCAGCTGCTGCGTCAGCGTCGAACCGCCCTGCACGGTTCGCCCCGTCAGCACATTCGTCACGATTGCACGGCCGAGGCCCAGCGGATCGACGCCGAAATGTGAATAAAACCGCCGGTCCTCGATCGCCATGACGGCTTGCGGAATATAAGGCGACATGTCTTCCAGCGCGAGCGCTTCGCCGCCGGTGGTACCGCGATTGGCAAGCACGCTGCCATTGACCGAAACGATCTTCACATTCGGCGGACGTTCGGGAATGGACCAGCTGCTGGCGCTCGGCATGCGTGCGCCGTAATAGAGGACAAGGCCGGCAACGCCGATGCCGCCCCAGATGCCGAGGACGATGCACCAGTAGACAAGGGAGCGGATGAAGCCCGTCGCGCCGCGGCCGGAGGAATTGCGGGTCCGCTTTTCTTTTTTCTGCGGTTTGGCGCGGCCGGTGGCAGCCTTCGGTTTCCTGGCGGGCTGCTTTGTCGTTCCGCTGATGCGCTCGCTGGCATCCAGGCGCAGGTCATCACCGGATTCGTGGAAATCCCCGAAGGAAGGTTCTACCCGTTCGCGTGATTTGCCCTTGCCTGCCATTCAGCTGAAGTCGCTCCTATTCGCGAAACCGCACATGCCCGCGTGAGTTTCAGGCTTCTATGCCTGCGCGATCCTTAATCCAGGATGAAGAGTTTAAATGCGGCAATTTAAGGCGGGGTTAAGCCCTTGCCGGATCAAATCGGCGTCATTGGCAGACGTCGACCCATTGCGCACCCGTCAATTCAGCCATCACATCGGGGGCGATCCGTACCGCCGCATTGGTGGCGCCGGCCGCCGGAACCACCTCCTGATAATTTTTCAGAGATATGTCGCAAAACACCGGGAGGGGCGAGGGCAGGCCGAAAGGGCACACGCCACCAACGGGGTGGCTGGTCACGGAAACCACCTCTTCCGGTCCGAGCATGCGTGGCTTGGCCCCGAAATGATCGCGGAATTTCCGGTTGTCGAGCCGCTTGGTGCCGGCGGCGACAACGAGAAGAATGGTGTCGCCTGCCTTCAGGCAGATCGTTTTGGCGATCTGGTCGGGCTCGACGCCGTGCGCTTCGGCGGCCAGTGCCACCGTTGCGGAACTGGCTTCCGTTTCGATAACGGATACTTCCGGTGACTTCTCGGAGAAAAAGGCTCTGACGGATTCAATGGACATGCGTATTTATTAGGCGGTAAGCGACGCCTCTTCAAGACGTCACGAAACAGCTATGCATTATTCGCAATGCTGCGCTGCGATAGAATGTCTGTTTTTTAAGCGGCTATCCTGTATGTTCAAACCATCGAAGCGACGCACTCCTCCTCCCAGCGTCGCCCGATTGGACTGACAATACTCCTCCTCCCAATTGTCAGTCAGTTTCAAGAACCCGGCGCACCTCCTCCCGCGCCGGGTTTTTGCTGTTTAAGGCCCTGTTTCCAAGGGCTTTGGGGCGGCGGCGGCTCACAAAGATTGCCGCATTTTTCAAAGAAACTTGACTTTTCGCCCTTGCCAACCTAGGTGTTCGCCCATCGATATTTGTTTGACGACCAGAGCTTCGGTACCTTTTCGGGTGCACACGACGATCTTTCCTTCAAATTCGACAAGAGACCGCACTGCTCGCAGTGCAAATACAATTGCCAACGGAAGGAAATCGTTATGGCGACTGGTACAGTAAAGTGGTTCAACGCAACCAAGGGCTACGGCTTCATTCAGCCTGACGACGGTTCGCAGGACGTATTCGTTCACATCTCCGCTGTTGAGCGCGCCGGTCTGACCGCCCTCAACGACGGCCAGAAGCTCTCCTACGAGCTGATGCAGGATCGTCGCTCGGGCAAGATGTCCGCAGGCAACCTCGTTGCTGCCTGATAAGCGCTTTGGCCTGTAAGGGTCATTCGCATGAATGGAAAGGCCGGATTTATCCGGCCTTTTTCTTTTGAAAGGTGCCCTGAGCGGGCAGGCCTTGAAAAGGCGGGATCGCATACCGATATAGGGTTCAACAGTGTTTCGGATGAAAACTGTCAGGCGGGCATTTTGAAAGTGCCGCTGTTATTGCGTTAACCAAAGATTAACCGAAGCAGCCGATCCTGATCGTGAAAGCAGTGTCCACACGATGGATGCGCTCTGGAACATCAGACCGTTGAACGCTTTGACCACGGATGTACTGGCACTGACGAAAAACGGATGGAAAGGTCGGGCTTGCCCGGCCTTTTTGTTTTTGGCGGCCGAAAAGCAAAAAAAGGGAGGAGGAATCGGGTCACCGACGCCTCCTCTCCTTCTTCGTTATTTTGCCGCGAGGGCATCCAGAATCCGGACCCAGGAGCGGATGCCCTTATGGAAGGACTGGAGATCGTATTTTTCATTCGGCGAATGAATACGGTCGTCGGTCAGGCCGAAGCCGACAAGCAGCGAATCCATGCCCAGCATCTTCTGGAAATCGCCGACAATCGGGATCGAGCCACCCATGCCGATGACGACGGCAGGTTTCGGCCATTCTTCCGAAAGTGCGTTTTTGGCCTTGGTCAGCACGGGCGAGTCGTAGGATAGCTGGATGGCCGGTGAACCGCCGTGTTCGTGGAACTCAACGGAGCAATCGGCGGGAATCTTCGAGCGCACATAGGCCCGGAAGCTCTCGCGGATGGCCGCAGGATCCTGCTCGCCGACGAGACGGAAGGATACCTTGGCGGAGGCCTTTGCGGCGATCACGGTCTTGAAACCGTCGCCGGTATAGCCGCCGATAATGCCGTTGACTTCCGCCGTAGGACGCGCCCAGGTCTGCTCCAGCACGGAACGGCCCTTTTCGCCCGAGGGAATCGAAAGGCCGACTTCACCGAGAAAGGCCTCGGCCGTGCGTCCCAGTGTCTCCCAGGAGGCCTTGATGTTAGCCGGGGTTTCTTCCACGCCGTCATAGAAGCCGGCAAGCGTGACCCGTCCAGTCTCGTCATGCAGTCCGGCGAGAATATCGGTCAGGATATGGATGGGGTTTGCCGCTGCCCCACCGAACAGACCGGAGTGCAGGTCGCGGTCGGCTGCGGTGATGACGATTTCTTCGCCGACCAGGCCGCGAAGGGCTGCGGCAATGGCGGGCGTATCCCGGTCCCACATGCCGGTATCGCACACCAGCGCATAATCGGCCTTCAGCTCATCCGCATTGGCTTCGAGGAAAGGCTTCAGCGAGGGCGAGCCGGATTCCTCTTCGCCTTCAAAGAGAATGGTGACACGCACCGGCAGGCCGCCATTGACAGCCTTGTAGGCCCGGCAGGCCTCGACGAAGGTCATGAGCTGGCCTTTGTCGTCCGCCGTTCCGCGTCCGGTGATTACCTGACGGCCGGCACCGATATCCTTGACGGCGGGCTCGAACGGATCGTTTTCCCAGAGATCGAGGGGATCGACCGGCTGCACGTCATAATGACCGTAAAAAAGCACATGCGGCGCATCTTTGCTGGCCGCATCGTGATGCGCCACCACCATCGGGTGGCCGGCCGTATCGCGAACGGAAGCCGTAAAACCGAGTGCGGAAAGCGTTCTGACCAGCCATTCCGCCGCCTTGCGGCATTCCGCCTTGTAGGCGGGGTCCGTGGAAATCGACGGAATGCGCACGAGTTCGAACAGCCGCTCGAGGCTGGAGGTGAGATTGCCGTCGGCCGTGGAAAGAATAGGGGAAACGTCTGTCATCGCTGATCCTGTCATGTCTGTCGTGACCCGGCGATAAGACGAAACATCCGGGCATCGCGCATCGCGGGAAACAAGGGGCCGGCGTGCCGTGAATCGGCAAACGCGCAGCCGCCGGAACGATAGAGCAGTTCAGGGAAAGTGCGAAGCCATAAACGCTATTTCGCTTTTTTTGCGCTTTCGATCGCCCGGCGCATATATTCCAGCAGAAGCTGCCGTTCGAAGCGCCGGAAATCCTTGAGTAGCAAGTCCTCGGTGGCCTCGGTGGCGGCAATGGCATTCGCCTCCAGGTCCCTGCCGCGCTGGGTCAGTTCGATGATCTGGGCGCGGCGGTCGCTCGGGTGGGATTTGCGGATGATCAGCCCGTCGCGTTCCATGCGGGAAAGCGTATTGGCGAGCGTTGCCTGTTCGACGTCGATCCTGTCAAGCAATTGCCGCTGCGTCAGGCCTTCCTCGTGCCAGAGCTCGATGAGGATGGGGAATTGTCCCGGCGAGAAGCCGAGTGCTGCGGCTCTCTTTTGCAGCGCCATGGTGAATTCCCTCGCCATTTTGGTGGCAAGATAGATCGCCGATTCGTCTCGGGAAAAGCCCATTCTTCCGTCCATGAAATATTATGGCCAGCGCCGGCCGGCATCTTGATAGTGCGATATATATCGCATGGTATGTTTAGGCCAGCCCGAAACCCTGCGCAAAACAAAACCGCCATGGCCGGGAGGGGTCGGCCATGGCGGTCATATTGGAGGACAAAGGCCCGGAGAGGGGGAAAGGCCTTTGTCCGGTCTGACGCGGCGGGGGACGAGCCAGCTATCAGACTACGGCGTGATCAGGCGCCGTCCTCTAAGAAATGTGTCTGCAAATGCGGCTTTTCAAGGGAAGCACGGATTACAAATCGGTAACGTTCAGGTGAATTTGACGCGCTCCCGCGGCGGCCCTGTCTCCTGCGCTTTGCGGTGTGTTGTGCGAAGTTTCTGTGGACGTCAAAACGGCCCCGCGCTATCCATGCTACCCATGAAAAAAGGCGATCATCTTTTCCTCGTTGACGGTTCCGGTTTCATTTTCCGGGCCTTCCATGCCATCCCGCCGCTGAACCGCAAGTCGGACGGGCTGCCGGTCAACGCCGTTTCCGGCTTCTGCAACATGTTGTGGAAGCTCCTGAAGGATGCGCGCAATACCGATGTCGGCGTGACGCCCACCCATTTTGCGGTGATTTTTGACTATTCGTCGAAAACCTTCCGCAACGAGCTTTACGATCTCTACAAGGCCAACCGCACGGCGCCGCCGGAAGATCTGGTTCCGCAATTCGGCCTGATCCGCGAGGCGACGCGCGCCTTCAACCTCCCGTGCATCGAGACGGAAGGCTTTGAGGCGGATGACATCATTGCCACCTATGCCCGGCAGGCCGAGGCGATCGGCGCTGACGTCACCATCATCTCTTCCGACAAGGATCTGATGCAGCTCGTCACGGCCAATGTGCATATGTACGACGCCATGAAGGACAAGCAGATCGGCATCCCCGACGTCATCGAAAAATGGGGCGTCGGCCCGGAAAAGATGATCGACCTTCAGGCAATGACCGGCGATTCCACCGACAATGTCCCGGGCATTCCCGGTATCGGCCCGAAGACGGCGGCGCAGTTGCTGGAGGAATATGGCGATCTCGATACGCTGCTGGCGCGGGCAGCTGAAATCAAGCAGCAGAAGCGCCGGGAAAATATCATCGCCAATGCCGATCTTGCCCGTCTTTCCAGGCAGCTCGTGGCGCTCAGGACCGATGTGCCGCTGGAGCAGTCTCTTGAGGCACTGGTGCTTGAACCGCAGAACGGCCCGAAACTCATCGCTTTCCTGAAAGCGATGGAGTTCACGACGCTGACCCGCCGCGTTGCGGAGGCGACCGAAACCGACGCGTCCGCCATCGACCCGGCTAGTGTGCCGGTGCAATGGGGTGCCGATGCCCATGGTCCCGACCTCGATGCGCCGGCCGCTGCCGGCAAGGCTGGTGAGGTTGCCGCTGACGCAACGGGTGTTTCGGCTTCGGCGGCCGCTCCGGCACGCAAGCTGTTCGGGGAAGGCAGCACACCCGCCGATCTCGCCGCAGCACGTCAGGCGCTTTTTTCAGCCGCCAGGATTGATACGAGCGCCTACACGACCATCAGGGACCTCGCGACACTGGACCGCTGGATTGCGGCAGCCCGTGAAACAGGTGTCGTTGCATTCGATACGGAAACGACTTCGCTTGATCCGATGCAGGCGGAACTTGTCGGTTTTTCGCTGGCGATTGCCGATAATGGCAAGGATGCTTCGGGCACCGATATCCGCGCGGCCTACATTCCTTTGACGCACAAGACCGGTTCGGGTGGTGATCTTTTCAGCGATGGCATCAGGCTTGCCGAAGGGCAGGTGCCGTTTACCGAGGCGCTGGAGCGTCTGAAGAACCTTCTTGAGGACCCGGCGGTTTTGAAAATCGCCCAGAACCTCAAATATGACTATCTGCTGATGAAACGCCACGGCGTCGTTATGCAGAGTTTCGACGACACGATGCTGATTTCCTACGTGCTTGAAGCCGGCAAGGCCACACATGGCATGGATTCGCTGTCCGAACGCTGGCTCGGCCACACGCCGATCGCTTACAAGGACGTGGCGGGGTCGGGCAAGTCGAGCGTCACCTTCGATTTCGTCGATATCGACAAAGCGACGGCTTATGCGGCGGAAGACGCGGATGTCACCTTAAGGCTGTGGATGGCCCTGAAACCCAGGCTCGCCGCCGAGCGTCTGACCAGCGTGTATGAGCGGCTGGAGCGTCCGCTTGTGCCGGTTCTGGCGCATATGGAAGAACGCGGCATCACCGTCGACCGGCAAATCCTCTCGCGCCTTTCCGGCGAACTCGCCCAGAAGGCCGCGTCCTTCGAAGAGGAAATCTACGAGCTGGCGGGCGAGCGTTTTAACGTGGGGTCGCCAAAGCAGCTCGGCGATATCCTGTTCGGCAAGATGGGCTTGCCCGGTGGCTCAAAAACCAAGACCGGCCAATGGTCGACATCGGCGCAGGTTCTGGAGGATCTGGCGGCGGAAGGTGCCGAACTGCCGCGCAAGATCGTTGACTGGCGGCAGCTGACCAAGCTGAAATCGACCTATACGGATGCGCTGCCCGGTTATATTCATCCCGAGACGAAGCGGGTGCATACATCCTACGCGCTTGCCTCCACGACCACGGGGCGTCTGTCGTCCTCGGAACCGAACCTTCAGAATATTCCGGTTCGCACGGCGGAAGGCCGCAAGATCCGCACGGCTTTCATTTCCACGCCCGGTCACAAGCTTCTGTCTGCCGACTACAGCCAGATCGAACTGCGCGTGCTGGCCCATGTCGCCGATATTCCGCAGCTGCGCAACGCTTTCGAAAACGGCATCGACATTCATGCGATGACGGCATCCGAAATGTTCGGCGTGCCGGTGGAAGGCATGCCATCGGAGGTGCGCCGCCGCGCCAAGGCCATCAACTTCGGCATCATCTACGGCATTTCCGCCTTTGGCCTTGCCAACCAGCTGAGCATCGCCCGCTCGGAGGCGAGTGATTATATCAAGAAATATTTCGAGCGTTTTC
The DNA here is from genome assembly GCF_002005205.3 of Rhizobium rhizogenes. The sequence continues at coordinate 2,780,431 of NZ_CP019701.2, forward strand.
CCGGCATTCGCGATTACATGGAAGCGACCAAGGCTTTCGCCCGCGAGAATGGCTATGTCGAGACGATCTTTGGTCGCCGCGCCCATTATCCCGAAATTCGTTCCTCCAACCCTTCCGTGAAAGCCTTCAACGAGCGCGCGGCCATCAATGCGCCGATCCAGGGTTCGGCCGCCGATATCATCCGCCGTGCCATGGTTCGCATCGAGCCGGCGCTGGAAGCGGAGAAGCTTTCCGCCCGCATGCTTTTGCAGGTACACGACGAACTCATCTTCGAAGTTGAGGAAGCGGAAATCGAAAAGACTTTGCCGGTGGTGGTTTCTGTCATGGAAAATGCCGCCATGCCGGCGATTTCCATGAAGGTGCCGTTGCAGGTGGATGCGCGTGCGGCCGATAATTGGGACGAGGCGCATTGACCGGTCGTTAGACCAGCGGATGTCATTGCATTGTTGCGTGCGGAAGCTAGGGGAAACCTCTCACAAGGAGTTCCCCGATGCACGCCCCGCTTGTCTCGAAAGATCTGGAATATTTCTCCGCCGATAGCCACGATAAGCCGCCGCGTCATCTCGGCAGCCGTTATAATGTGGATGGCGAATTTCTGCCCGAGCCGGGCAATACGGTGGTTTGCCATCTCCTTGAGGGATCGCAGAGCGAAAGCGCGATAGTCAAGACGCGCCAGCGTTTTCTGGGTATGCCCGAGGCATCACAGCTCGCTTTCACACCGGTTTCCAGCCTGCATATGACGGTATTTCAGGGAATCATCGAGTTCCGGCGGGCGCTGCCCTATTGGCCGGAAAACCTGCCGCTCGATACGCCGATTGACACGATGACGGACTATTATCGCGATCGTCTTTCGACCTTTCCGGCTCTTCCGGTTTTCAACATGCAGGTGACAGGCCTCAAACCGACAGGACTGGTGATGCAGGGTGCGACAGGGGAGGACGATCGGATCGTTGCGTTGTGGCGCGATGCATTTGCGCAAGCCTTCGGTTACCGGCATCCCAATCATGAAAGTTATGAGTTCCATATAACCCTGTCCTACGTCACACGCTGGTTTGATCCTGAGTGCCTGCCGCGCTGGCAGGCGATGCTTGATGAGGAACTGGAAAAACTTCGCGCTGCGGCACCTGTTATCGAGATGCGGCCACCGGCTTTCTGTGAATTCAGCGACATGAACCACTTCAAGGAACTTGTCGTTTTCGATAAGAAGTGAGGCGTGATTTGCAGTCGTCCGCTGCAGCCCGTCGCACCAATTCCGCTGAATCGGAAAAAATGCGCGTCAGGGCTGGTCAAAGCCCGTTTGGGCATGTATAAGCGCGCCAAATTTCCGATATCGAGACATCCGACATTCGGCCTTTGGTTCTGGCCGGTTCCGTTGTTTCGCCGCTTAAGTGGAGTAACACAAATGGCTGTACCAAAAAGAAAAACAAGCCCGTCCAAGCGCGGTATGCGCCGCTCGGCTGACGGTCTCAAGTCTGCAACCTACGTTGAAGACAAGAACTCCGGCGAACTGCGCCGCCCGCACCATATCGATCTGAAGACCGGTATGTATCGCGGCCGTCAGGTTCTGACGCCGAAGGAAAGCGCATAAGCTTTTCTGAAATCATCTTTGCAAAAACCGGCCCCCGTGGCCGGTTTTTTGTTTTCAGGACCGGCTGCCCACCTTTTCCGCTCACTTGGAAAATTCGGCCACTCCTCCTACACTCTTTCAGGGAGAGCAGGTTTGATGCCTGCAACAGGAGGGGAGCTTCGGTGAAATATCGCTGGGTTTTATTGATGCTTCTCAGCCTCGGTCTCGGCTATGGTGCCGTAACGAGAGGTGGCGGCATCATAGCGGAGAGCTATTTCGGCGAAATGTCCGATCAGGGCCGCACGACGCTGCGACTGGCCGTCTCCGCTCTCGGTGGGCTTTTGAGCCGCTACGAACCGCTGCCCGCCTTGATCGCCGATCACGATGACATAGAGGAACTGGTCGCGCATCCGCAGGATGCGGCGCTGCGCCAGCGGGCCAATATCTATCTCAAATCCATCAACACCCTGCTGGAATCTTCCGATATCTACATCATCACGCTGGATGGAGAGACCATAGCCGCCAGCAATTATGATGGTCCGACCAGCTTCGTCGGCGAAAATTTCAGCTACCGCCCCTATTTTCAGGATGCCGCCAAGGGCTTCCAGTCGCGCTTCTTTGCGCTTGGCACCACCTCGCACAAACGCGGTTACTATTTTTCTGCGCCGATCCTTTTTAACGAGGAGATCAAGGGCGTCATCGTCTTCAAGGTTGATATTGAAGGCATAGAAGCCTCTTTCGGCGATGGCGAGAACCGAATTCTGGTATCCGACCCGGAAGGGATCATCTTCATGACCGGAACGCCGCAATGGCTTTATTCCGGCCTGATGCCGCTGACGCCGGAGAGGCTGGCGCGCACGGAAACATCCCGCCGTTATGCCAATGCCGCGCTGAAGGAGCTGCCGGTAAAAAACGGCAGTTTCGGCTCCCATCAACTGATGACGATCACCCAGAATGACGGTGAAAGGGAATATATGGTCCTGTCGCAGCCGATGCCGGATGCGGGCTGGACGGTCAGCGTGTTGATGGATACGGGCTCATTGCGCACCCAGGTGAAGACGGCGATGATCGCGATCATCCTGTGCCTGTGTCTCGCTGCCGCCCTCATCGCCGCCATGCTGCAACGGCGTCGTCGTCTGCGCGAACGCCTGACCCATCAGGCCGAGGCGCAGGCGGAACTGGAGCGCCGCGTGGAGGAGCGCACGGCCGATCTGGCGCGGGTAAACCAGGAGATCGAACACGAGATCGCCGAACGCCGCCAGACGGAAAAACAGTTGCGCAAGATGCAGAACGATCTGGTGCAGGCGGGCAAGCTTGCGGCACTGGGGCAGATGTCGGCGGCGCTGTCGCACGAGTTCAACCAGCCGCTTGCCGCCGCCAAGAATTATGCCGAAAACGCCTCGCTTCTCGTGGAGCGCGGGCGGCTGGAGGAGGTAACGGAAAATCTCAGACGCATTTCGGGCCTCATTGACCGTATGGCGTCCATCAGCAAGCATCTGAGGAATTTCGCCCGCAAGCCCAACGAAAAAATGGCGGCTGTGGGGCTGGATACCGTGCTTCGCGATACGCTCGAAATCGTCGGCCCGCGGCTGAAGGTCGCCAATGCGGTGCTGGATGTCGATCTCGGTCCGGTGCCGCTTGCGGTAAAGGCCGGGCCGGTGCGACTGCAGCAGGTGCTTGTCAACATCATCTCCAATGCCGCCGATGCCGTGGAAGGGCGCGAGGATCGCCGCATTGCACTGCAGGCCGTGCAGCAAGGCCAGACGGTGTCGATTTTCATCCGGGACCGTGGCCCCGGCGTACCGCCGGCGATCTCCGAGCGTATCTTTGATCCATTTTTCACCACCAAGGGTGTCGGGCGCGGCCTCGGCCTCGGCCTTTCCATCTCCTATAACATCATCAAGGATTTCGGCGGCCAGCTGCGTGTCCGAAACCATGACGAGGGCGGGGCGGAATTCGAGATCGAATTACCAGCCGCCATCTGGCGCATGGAGGCGGCTGCGGAATGACCATGTCGCGGGTTCTGTTGATCGATGACGAGGAAGAGCTGCGTTTTTCCACCGCGCAGGCGCTGGAGCTTTCCGGTTTCGCCGTCACCATGCTGGCGAGCGCCGAACATGCGCTGGAACTTATCGGCTACAGCTTCGATGGCGTTGTGGTGAGTGATATCCGCATGCCGGGCATGGATGGCATGACGCTGCTGCAGAAGGTGCGGGAGCTTGATGCGGAGATACCTGTCATCCTGATGACGGGCCATGGCGACGTGCAGTTGGCGGTCAACGCCATGCGCAACGGCGCCTATGATTTCATCGAGAAGCCGTTCACGCCGCAATATCTCGCCGGCATCATCAAAAGGGCCAATGACCGGCGGGCGCTGGTGCTGGAAAACCGCCGCCTGAAGGCGGTGGCCGGCAAGCACGACGATCTCGAAACGCGCCTGCCCGGCAGAACCCAGATCATGGTCGATCTGCGGTATCGTATCCGCGCCATCGGCGCGACCGATGCCGATACGCTGATTGTCGGCGATACCGGTGCTGGCAAGGAGGTGGTGGCGCGGGCGCTGCATGATATCAGCGCCAGAGCCAACCGGCCTTTTGTCGCGATCAATTGTGCCGCCCTTCCGCAGACGCTGATCGAAAGCGAGTTGTTCGGCCATGAGGCCGGTGCTTTTCCGGGTGCGCTGCGCCCGCGCTACGGCAAGTTCGAGCACGCCCGTGGCGGTACCATCCTGCTGGATGAGATCGGCTCCATGCCGTTCGAATTGCAGGGCCGCTTCCTGCGTGTGTTGCAGGAGCGGGTGATTACCCGTCTCGGCTCGAATGAAACGGTCGAACTCGATGTCCGCTTCATCGCCACCAGCAAGGTCGATCTGGAGCAGGAGGTGGCCGCAGGCCGGTTTCGCGCCGACCTTCTCTATCGCCTGAACGTGGCGACGATCCTCGTGCCCTCCCTGTCACAGCGCAGCGCCGACATACCACTGCTCTTCCTGCATCTGGTGCGGGAAGCCGCCGCCCGTTACGGAAGGGAAGATATGGACGTGCCACAGCAATTGCTTTCTTCCGTTTCGTTACGGGAATGGCCCGGCAATGTGCGGGAATTGCGCAATGCGGCGGACCGTTTCGTTCTGGGCCTGGAAAGTGATGCTTCCGAAACGTCGCCGCCGTTTCAGGACGACGGCCTGGCAGGGCTTGCCACACGGGTCGCAGCCTATGAGAAGAGCCTGATCGCGCGTGCGATCGCCGCCCATGGCGGCAATCTGAAATCCGTTTACGAGAGTCTCGGCATTTCCCGCAAAACGCTCTACGAAAAAATGCAGAAATACGAGCTGCATCGGCATATGACAGAGGTGTAGATGGGTGGATTTCCACCCATGGATGAGGCTCTATGGGTCGAAATCCACCCATTGCTATTCGTGATGGCGATAAAAGCGCGCCTCCCGGCAAGACCGCCGTTGCTGAACGACAATCCCGGATCGCAAATAGCTTACCCCGGTCGCCATGGAGGAGCATGCGCGGCTGAAGTGGCGAACATTTTCATCCGGGAGGAATCGATGAAAATACTGAAGACAGTCACCGGCCTTGCTGCCGCCGCTGCCGTTTCCCTTTTTGCGCTGTCGGCATCCGCTCAGAATTATCCCGAGCGCAACATCACCATGGTGGTGCCCTTTGCTGCCGGCGGTCCGACGGATACGGTCGCACGCCTCGTCGCTGAATCCATGTCGAAGGACCTTGGCCAGCAGATCATCGTTGAAAATGTCGGCGGCGCGGGTGGCACGCTGGGTGCCGGCCGTGTGGCATCGGCCGATCCGGATGGTTATACCGTCCTTCTCCACCATATCGGCATGGCCACCAGCGCGACGCTCTACCGCAAGCTCGCCTATGACACGCTGAACGCTTTCGAATATGTCGGTCTCGTCACCGAAGTGCCGATGACCATCCTGTCGCGCAAGAACCTCGAGACGACGGATCTGAAAGGTCTCATCGATTATGCCAAGGCGAACAAGGACAAGGTCACCGTCGCCAATGCCGGCATCGGTGCGGCATCGCATCTGTGCGGCATGCTGTTCATGAGCGCCATCGAGACACCACTGGTCACCGTTCCCTACAAGGGCACCGGTCCGGCCATGACCGATCTGCTCGGCGGCCAGGTCGACATCATGTGCGACCAGACCACCAACACCACCAAGCAGATCCAGGGCGGCACCGTGAAAGCCTATGCGGTTACCACGGCCAAGCGGCTCGACGTGCTGCCGGATGTGCCGACGGTTGTCGAAGCGGGTCTGCCGAAGCTCGAGGTTGGCATCTGGCACGGCATCTATACGCCCAAGGGCACGCCTGCTGAAATCAACGAAAAACTCTCCAAGTCGCTACAGGTTGCGCTGAAGGACAAGAACGTCGCGGCTCGTTTTGCCGAACTCGGCACCACGCCCTCGTCGGAAAGCGATGCGACGCCCGCGGCACTCAAGGCCAAGCTTGAAAGCGAAATCGCCCGCTGGAAGCCGGTGATCGAAGCTGCCGGCCAATATGCCGACTGATGGACGCGGAATGACCGGCGGTATCGCGCCGCCGGTCGACCGTGATCATTTTAACAGGCGGACCGGTGTGATGCCGGCCGCGGTGGAGGGGCATCTTTCATGAAGTCGTTATTTAATGACCCTGCCGAGGCAGTCTGCGGGGCAATTTTCATGGGACTTGGCGTCTTTTTCGCCTTGCAGTCTTATGGGCTGGAGATCGGAACCGCCTTTCGCATGGGGCCGGGCTATTTCCCGCTTGTCCTGGCAATCATCCTGATCCTGCTCGGTGGCATCATATTTCTGCGCTCAGCCCGCCCGGCCGGGGAAGGTATCGGAGCGATCGCCTGGCGGGGCATATTCTTCATCCTGCCCGCGCCAATCTTTTTCGGCTTCACTGTCCGGGGTCTTGGTTTCGTGCCGGCGCTTTTTTTCAGTGCCCTCATTGCAGCCTTCGCCTCCCACAAGATGAGCCCGCTCATGGCGGTCATTCTTTCCGCGGCCATCACGGTCTTTTCCGTCGCTGTTTTCAATTACGGTCTCGGCCTGCCATTCCAGCGCTTCGGCCCCTGGCTTAAATTTTGAGGTGCTGCGATGGATTTGCTCGATAATCTCGCTCTCGGTTTCGTCACGGCATCTTCGCTGGCAAACCTGTTCTTCTGCCTGATCGGCGTGCTGCTCGGCACCCTGATCGGTGTGCTGCCCGGTATCGGCGCCACCGCGACCATCGCCATGCTGCTGCCGATCACCTTTCAGCTCGAGCCCGTCTCGTCGCTGATCATGCTCGCCGGCATTTATTACGGCGCGCAATATGGCGGCTCGACCACGGCTATCCTGATCAATATGCCGGGGGAATCGTCCTCCGCCGTCACCGCCATCGATGGGTATCAGATGGCACGCAAGGGCAAGGCGGGCGCCGCACTCGCCATTGCCGCCATCGGCTCGTTTTTTGCGGGTACGGTGTCCACCTTCCTCGTGGCAATCTTCGCCCCGCCTCTCACGGCAATTGCGCTGGAATTCGGCGCGGCGGAATATTTCTCGCTGATGGTCGTCGGCCTTGTTTCGTCGATCGCGCTTGCCCATGGCTCCATCGTCAAGGCGCTCGCCATGGTCGTGCTCGGTCTGCTGCTGGGCTTGGTCGGCACCGACATCTATAGCGGCACACCACGCTTCACCCTCGGCATCCGTGAATATGCCGATGGTCTGAATTTCGTGGCGGTGGCGGTGGGTGTCTTCGGTATCGCCGAAATCCTGCGCAACCTCGAAAACGAGCGCACCCGCTCGGTGTTGATTGCCAAGGTCAGCGGCCTGATGCCCACCCGCGAGGATTTCAGGAAAATGATCGCTCCGGTGCTGCGCGGCACGGCCATAGGTTCGGCCCTTGGCATCCTGCCGGGCGGTGGCGCCATTCTCGCGGCCTTTGCCTCCTACACCGTGGAAAAACGCGTCTCCAAGAACCCGGAAGAGTTCGGGCATGGCGCGGTGGCCGGTGTGGCCGGTCCGGAATCGGCCAACAATGCCGGCGCCCAGACCTCGTTCATCCCGCTGCTCACGCTCGGCATCCCCGCCAATCCGGTAATGGCGCTGATGATCGGCGCGATGATCATTCAGGGCATCGTGCCGGGTCCGAACGTCGCGACCGAACAGCCGGCGTTGTTCTGGGGCATCATCGCCTCCATGTGGATCGGCAACCTGATGCTCGTCATCCTCAACCTGCCTTTGATCGGGCTTTGGGTTAAGCTCCTGACGGTGCCTTATTACGTGCTGTTCCCCATCATCATGGCTTTCTGCGCCATCGGGGTCTACAGCGTCAATTCCAACGTCTTTGACCTCTATGCCGTCGCCTTCTTCGGCTTCATCGGTTACGTGCTGGTGAAGCTGCGCTGCGAGCCCGCCCCGTTGCTCCTGGGCTTCGTGCTCGGGCCGCTGCTGGAGGAGAACCTGCGTCGCGCCATGATCCTGTCGCGTGGCGATCCGTCCACTTTTGTCACCCGGCCGATCAGCGCCACCCTGCTTTTTATTGCGCTTGCGGTGTTGATCGTCGTTTTCCTGCCCAGCGTGAAGAAAAAACGCGAAGAGGTTTTCGTAGAAGAAGACTGAGCAATATCAGACTCCGGATGCCGGCGATGGAAACATCGCCGGCTTTTTCCGTTTCGGGGTCAGCCATGACGAATTCGCTTCACGAAAGCGGCATATGGTTGACTTGTGCGCTTTTAGGCCCAAGGAAGGGCTGGAAAGAGAGGTCGATATGACGTCGGAAACCGAAAAACGGATCATCGCGCTCGAGGAGACGGTCGCGCACCAGGTGAAGGTGATAGAAGAACTGTCCGACCAGCTGGCGGAGCAGTGGAAGGTCGTGGAGCAGACTCGCGCCAAGCTCGACCGCTTGACCGAGAGGTTCCTGAGCCTTGAGGAGCAATCGCTGGAAGCGCCGTCCATCACCCGGCCGCCGCATTATTGACAGGGAAGCCACGATGAAAAACGACACAGCCGAACTTGCCGCCGACATCGTCAACTTCTGGAAGAAGGCCGGGCCGGACAAATGGTTCGACAAGGATGCCGCCTTCGACAATCACTTTCACGACCGCTTTCGGGATGCCCATTTTGCCGCCGCGAGGCGTGAACTGGATGGCTGGCTGGACGGAGCGGAAAGCAGTCTGGCGTTGCTGCTTCTTCTCGATCAATTCCCGCGCAACTGCTTTCGCGGCACTGCCCATATGTATGCCACCGATCCGCTGGCACGGCTTTTCGCCGATGACGCCATCCGCCGTGGCCATGATCAGGCTGTGAGCGAGGATCTGCGCGTTTTCTTCTACCTGCCTTTTTCCCATGCGGAGGATATGGTGGCACAGCAGCGGGCCTGCGAGTTGAACCAGCCGCTTGGCGGGCTTTATCTCCACCATGCCGAAGAACATCGCGATATCGTCGAGCGTTTCGGCCGCTTTCCGCATCGCAACCACATATTGCTGCGGGAAACGACGCCTGAGGAAAAGCAATATCTTGATGAAGGCGGCTTTTCCGGCTGAGCCCGAAATAAAAACGCCGCCAGTCCCGGAGGATGGCGGCGTTTTTGATGTGCAAGACCGACGGTAATCAGCCGTCGAAGAACTCCTTCATCCGGGCAAAGAAGCCCGTCGACTCCGGGTTGTTCTCCTTCGAGGACAGCTGCTCGAACTCCTGCAGCAGCTCGCGCTGGCGCTTGCTGAGCTTCTGCGGCGTTTCGATCTGGATCTGGATATAAAGATCGCCCGTCTGCGCCGAACGCAAGACCGGCATGCCCTTACCCTTCAGGCGGAACTGCTTGCCCGGCTGGGTGCCTTCCGGAACCGTGACGCGCGACTTGGTGCCGTCGAGCGTCGTGACATCGAAAGTGCCGCCGAGCGCTGCCGTCGTCATGGAGATCGGCACGGTGCAATAGAGATCGGCGCCGTCGCGCTGGAAGAATTCATGCGGACGCACGGACAGGAAGATATAGAGATCGCCCGCCGGGCCGCCGCGCATACCGGCTTCGCCTTCGCCCTGCAGGCGAATGCGGGTGCCGTCTTCGATACCAGAGGGAATGTTGACCGAGAGCGAACGCTCTTCCGTCACACGGCCCTGACCATGGCACTTGCTGCACGGATCGGAAATCGTCTGCCCGCGGCCGTGGCAGGTGGGGCAGGTGCGCTCCACCGAGAAGAAGCCCTGTGCTGCACGCACGCGACCGGAACCCTGGCAGGTGGCGCAGGTCTTGGGTTGCGTGCCGGGTTTCGCGCCCGAGCCGGAACAGACGTCGCAGGTGATCGAGGTCGGAACCCTGATCTGCGCCGTCTTGCCGGTGAAGGCTTCTTCCAGCGTGATTTCCATATTGTAGCGAAGGTCGGCGCCGCGCTCGCGTCCGCCGGAAGACCGGCGCGCACGGCCACCGCCCATCATCTCTCCGAAGATGTCTTCGAAGATATCGGAGAAGCCGCCATTGGCGAAACCGCCGCCGCCAAAGCCGCCGCCACCGCCCATGCCGCCATTTTCAAATGCGGCGTGGCCGAAACGGTCATAGGCCGCGCGCTTCTGCGGATCCTTCAGCGTTTCGTAGGCTTCGTTGATTTCCTTGAATTTCTGCTCGGATTCGGCGTTATCCGGGTTCTTGTCCGGATGGTATTTCATCGCGAGTTTGCGGAAGGCGCTTTTCAGCTCTTTTTCGTCCGCGGTCTTGCTGACGCCGAGTGTTTCGTAAAAGTCTGCTTTCGCCATTAAGTTAACAAGCCCCGCAAATGGATTTCCGGCTGCACTCGGCAGCCGGATCTCTTGCATATGTTGTCAGGAGACGGAAAGTCACGCGATTATGCGGACTTCTTGTCGTCCTTGATTTCTTCATAGTCCGCGTCGACGACGTCGTCCTTGCCGCCCTCTGCGGAAGCATCACCGGCCTCGGCCTGCTGTGCTTCGTAGATGGCCTGACCGAGCTTCATGGATACTTCCATGAGGGTCTGGGTCTTGGCCTGAATGTCGTCTGCATCCGGCTCGGAAGCTTCGACGGCGGTCTTCAGGCTGGCAATGGCGTCCTCGATAGCCTTGCGGTCGGTCTCGGAGACCTTGTCACCATATTCCTTCACCGACTTCTCGGTGGAGTGAATGAGGCTTTCGGCCTGGTTCTTGGCTTCGACACCGGCGCGACGCTTCTTGTCGGCCTCGGCATTGGCTTCGGCGTCCTTCACCATCTTTTCGATGTCGGCGTCGGAGAGACCACCGGAGGCCTGGATGCGGATCTGCTGTTCCTTGCCTGTGCCCTTGTCCTTGGCCGAAACCTGCACGATACCGTTGGCGTCGATATCGAAGGTCACTTCGATCTGCGGTACGCCACGCGGTGCCGGCGGCAGGCCAACGAGGTCGAACTGGCCGAGCAGCTTGTTGTCCTGGGCCATTTCGCGCTCACCCTGCGAGACGCGGATGGTCACGGCCGACTGGTTGTCTTCTGCGGTCGAGAAGGTCTGGCTCTTCTTGGTCGGGATCGTCGTGTTGCGATCGATCAGACGGGTGAAGACGCCGCCCAGCGTTTCGATGCCGAGCGACAGCGGGGTCACGTCGAGCAGCAGAACGTCCTTGACGTCGCCCTGCAGAACGCCGGCCTGGATGGCGGCGCCCATGGCGACCACTTCATCCGGGTTCACACCCTTGTGCGGCTCCTTGCCGAACAGCTGCTTGACGACTTCCTGCACCTTCGGCATGCGGCTCATGCCACCGACGAGAACGACTTCATCGATCTCGGAAGCGGAAACGCCGGCATCCTTGAGCGCTGCCTTGCACGGCGCGACGGTGCGCTGCACCAGATCGTCGACCAGGCTTTCGAACTTGGCGCGGGTCAGCTTCAGCGTCAGGTGCTTCGGACCGGAAGCATCGGCCGTGATGAACGGCAGGTTGATTTCGGTCTGCTGCGAGGACGAAAGCTCGATCTTCGCCTTTTCCGCAGCTTCCTTGAGGCGCTGCAGGGCGAGCTTGTCGTTCTTCAGGTCGATGCCCTGGTCCTTCTTGAACTCGCCGGCCAGATATTCGACCAGACGCATATCGAAGTCTTCACCGCCAAGGAAGGTATCGCCATTGGTGGATTTCACTTCGAAGACGCCATCGCCGATTTCGAGGATCGAAATATCGAACGTGCCGCCGCCAAGGTCGTAGACGGCGATGGTCTTGCCGTCCTTCTTGTCGAGACCATAGGCGAGCGCTGCCGCGGTCGGCTCGTTGATGATGCGCAGAACTTCAAGACCGGCGATGCGGCCGGCATCCTTGGTTGCCTGGCGCTGTGCGTCGTTGAAGTAGGCCGGAACGGTGATGACGGCCTTCTCGACCTTCTCGCCGAGATAGGATTCAGCCGTTTCCTTCATCTTCTGAAGGATCATGGCGGAAATCTGCGAAGGGGAATAATTATTGTCCTGCGCCTTCACCCATGCGTCGCCATTGTCGCCCTTGACGATTTCAAAGGGAACGAGGGCCTTGTCCTTTTCGACGGTCGGATCTTCATAACGACGACCGATCAGACGCTTGACCGCAAACAGGGTGTTGGTCGGGTTGGTGACCGCCTGGCGCTTGGCCGGCTGGCCGACAAGACGTTCGCCGTCGTCGGAAAATGCCACCATGGACGGCGTGGTGCGTGCGCCTTCCGCGTTTTCAATTACTTTCGTGTCCTTGCCGTCCATCACTGCGACGCAGGAATTGGTCGTGCCAAGGTCGATACCGATTACTTTTGCCATGCTCTTCTCTCCTTGAAGCGAGCTGCCGGAACCCCGTGAGGCATTCTTGTAGCAGCTCCTTGACTTGGATTTGCAGTATTCGCTGCAGTTCTGCGGCGTATATAAGGAGCGATTTTTCCTGCTGCAAGGCGCAAGAGAGGGGTAAGCGCAGCAAAAAGCGCACGAAACCCCTGTCCGTGCAGAAGCATAGCCATTCACGCTTGCGGAAACGGAAAAACGTGACTTTGACGTTACGCTGCGCCATCACCCGGTGTGACCGCCGGCGGGAACGGCGAAGTTCGATTTGGGTCGCTATTGCGCACTACAGGTACCATGGCGGACTACGCAGGGGACTGCGCTCCCGCAAGGATTTTCTTTCCGGTCACGTTGCAAATGGCTTCTATCACCGTCCGGTCGAGTTCGCGTGGCAGGTCGTGCCCCATCCCTTCGATCGGCAGATAAATCGCATTCGGGATCGAAAACGCCGTATCATGACCGCAGGCTGGCGGGATCAATGGATCGTCGGTTCCGTGAATGACGAGCGTCGGTGCTGTGATCGTCGCCAGACGCGAGCGTCGGTCCCCTGCCACCGCCATGCCTGCGATCTGCCGTGCCACGCCGTCGGGATCATGGTTGCGATACATCTCTTCCAGCAGAAGGGCACGATGGGCCTCTTCGTTGAGGGGATAACCCGCCCCCGCAATCCGGCGCGCGAAAGCGAGGCGCACAGCCAGAAACCCCTCCTGATCGACGGCGGGATCAGGTGCGGGACGCATCATCATTGCCATGACATCGGGGGCCGCCTGCGGCAGGGCGGGATTACCGGTGCTGGACATGATCGAGGTCAGGGAAAGGATGCGGTCAGCGTGATCACTCGCAAGAATCTGTGCGATCATTCCCCCCATCGAGCGCCCAACGACATGCGCCCGCGCGATGCCGAGCGCGTCGAGGAGGCCGATGGCGTCGACCGCCATATCGCCAAGAGTATAGGGCACCTGGGGCCGGCGTCCTGCCATCAATGCGGAGGCAAGCGCGCCGAAATCCGGTGAGGGCGAACTGCTGAAATGGGTGGAGCAGCCGGTATCGCGATTGTCGAAGCGAATCACGTGATAACCCGCTGCGGCCAGCTGCTCGCAAAAAGGTATCGTCCAGCGGATCATCTGCGTTCCCAGCCCGGAAATCAGCAGGATCGCCTCATTCGTGGCATCGCCGAAACTGTCCCAGGCGAGTTCGATGCCATTGGATATTGCAATATTCACGGCGGCCCTCCGGCGAAAATTAGGGAAAACAGGGGGTATGGGTCGGCTCTGTTCTGCTCTGCTCGTGGTGTTCGGTTTCCCGGCACGTCACGAATGCTGGTGATTGCCCGGCCTGAATGCGAGACGCAGGGCATAGGCCCTGATATCCGCGGGCCACGAAATGGTCCGTTCTTCCAGTGCGGGGCGATCGTCCGCAAAGAGGGTTCGTATCGCCTCCTCATAACCGGGGAGGTTTCCAGCGATCACTTGCATGAATCGATAGGCGGCCTCCTGTGCCGCCCGCTTTTCCTGATGTGGATGCGCAGCCTTTCTGGCCCCGTCCACCAGGCGCCTCAGTGCCGCTGAAGCGCCGCCGGGCTGGGTTGCGAGCCATTCCCATTGTCGTGGCAGCAGGGTCACTTCCCGGGCGACGACTCCCAGTTTCGGCCGTCCGCGGCTCTTCTGATCCTGTCCTTCCTCCAAAGCCGCCAGGCCGGAGGTTGCGCCGGTCTTCGGGCGATCGCTTCCCACAGCCGCCTTGGGAGGGTGGGACAGCCGTTCAACGATGTCCGTGTCGGTGCCACGCAGATCGAGATCGACGACACGACCTGTCGCATCATCGAATACGAGGATTGTTTCGTCCGTCTCGCCCGATCGGCGGATTGCGATGGCTACTTCGGCCAGCGGACCGCTGAGCAGTAATCTATCGCCGGAAAATGCGGTGCAGGGTCTGCTGGGGGGATTCGACATGTCGCGCTCGCCAAAATGGATACGCGATTAATATCCGGGTAAAACAATTCCGTCAATTATACCCGGGTAAAATGAGCGAGATATGGTGAAAGCGAGATTCGCCCACCACGCGAGCGCTGCCGGACGCGGCCACCATGGGGTCCGCGAACCCGTCCGTCTTGCGGGACAGAAAAGGCGTATCGGGGAAAACAGGCGGCAATCGACGCTAAGTCGCGGGCTTGGCTGAGTATTCCGGGAAATATGGCGGACAGGGTGGGATTCGAACCCACGGTACGCTTTCACGCACACACGCGTTCCAGGCGTGCGCCTTAAACCACTCGGCCACCTGTCCTTTTTCAAGTCTGCATGTCATGAAGAATGCAAATCACTGGAACGGCGCGATATATACCGATGAATTCGCAGGGATCAACACGAATCTGACAGTTTTTTGAAATGTCGGCAATTTCCTGCCTTCCGACGTGATTGCAAACCGGTTTTCCCGCCTTTATCGATGCATTATATGTTTCAGAATGTGGTTGCCTGACTGGCAGGCCGTAAGCGAGGTGTCCCGGATGAAGGCTTTTCTGCGGTTTTTGAGCTTTCTTTTCCTCGTGGCCGCGATTTTTCTGGGTGTGCTCGATTCGATCCGCTCCGTTTCCACATCCTCGGTGAGCATTACCGGCATCCTGTCCGTGTGGAACTATCTTCTTCCCGCCTCGCGCACCATGGTGGAAGCGGGTATGGCTCACTATATTCACCCTGAAGCGTGGCGCTTCATTGAAAATGGGCTGTCGGCGCTGCCGGCATCTGCCTTTTTCCTCACGCTGTCCCTGCTTTGCTGGATGGCGGGTTACAGGAAGCACAAGGCGATGAGGCGTCTGTCAGTCTGATCTTTCAGCATGACGACGGTGACGCTGCGCAGATGTGAACCGTGAAAAGCGGCGGAACTGGCCGCATGGAGGACCGAATGTTCCTGTTCGATACGCTTTCGAAAAAGACGACGATGCCGACCGAAGAAACGGCCTTGCCCGGCCGTGAAGAGGCGCTTGCCGTGCCGGAACTTCATTTCGTGAACGGCCGGCCCCTGAAGGGTCCTTATCCCGATGGTCTTGAAATCATCTATCTCGGCATGGGCTGCTTCTGGGGTGCGGAGCGGCTGTTCTGGCAAACGCCGGGCGTATGGGTGACGGCGGTGGGTTATACCGGCGGCTTTACCCGCAATCCGACCTATCAGGAAACGACGACGGGCCAGACGGGTCACGCCGAAGTGGTGAAGGTCGTTTACGATCCGGCCGTGATCTCGCTGTCGGGCCTGCTCAGGATATTCTTCGAGGAGCATGATCCGACTCAGGGAATGCGGCAGGGCAACGATGTTGGCACCACCTATCGTTCCGCCATTTATGCGACGACGGAAGGTCAGCTGCAGCAGGCCCAGAAGGCGCGGGACGTTTTTCAGCAGGCTCTGGAAGATGCGGGCCATGGCCGGGCGATCACCACTGAGATCGGGCCGCTTGAAACATTTTATTATGCTGAGGACTATCATCAGCAATATCTTGCCAAGAACCCGGGTGGCTACTGCGGCTTGAGGGGAACCGGCGTAAGCTGCAATATCGACTAGTTTTTTTGCAAGTCACCCCGGTGGAAAGACTAAAAAAGCGCCAGATCAAAGTTTTTCCACCGGGTCAAAAAAACCGGATGAATTTTTCATTGAGCCATGCAAGGATATGAGGCAAGCACAGCCGGTATAACGGCTGGCGGTTCCGCAGACATTCCCGGTCCACGGGTTTGCGGGAGGACCCTTATAATATCAATTGCAACAACAGGGCTGCACAATGAAAAAATCCCTTCTGACGCTTTTTGCGCTTGCCGCAATGTCGGCTTCCGCGCTCGCCGCGGATATCAAGCCGGCGCTGGTCTATGGCACGGGCGGCAAGTTCGACAAGTCGTTCAACGAAGCCGCTGCGGCCGGCGCTGAAAAGTTCAAGGCGGAAACGGGCATCGAGTACCGTGACTTCGAGCCGACCAGCGACACGCAGGGCGAACAGGCCATCCGCAACTTTGCCAGCAAGGGCTTCAACCCCGTCGTTGCCGTGTCCTTCGCCTGGACGTCGGCCATGGAAAAGGTTGCAGCCGAATTCCCGGACACCAAATTCGTGATCGTCGATTCCGTCGTCGAACTGCCGAATGTCCGCTCGGTCGTCTACAAGGAACATGAAGGTTCCTACCTCGTCGGTCTGCTGGCCGGTATGGCTTCCAAGACCGGCAAGGTCGGCTTCATCGGCGGCATGGATATTCCGCTGATCCGCAAGTTCGCCTGTGGTTATGCACAGGGCGCCAAGGCTGCCAACGACAAGATCGAAGTCTTCCAGAACATGACCGGCACAACAGGTGCTGCCTGGAACGATCCGGTGCGCGGTGGCGAGCTCACCAAGAACCAGATCGACCAGGGTGCGGACGTCATTTATGCGGCGGCCGGTGCGACCGGTATCGGCGTGCTGCAGACCGCTGCCGACAACAAGAAGTTCTCGATCGGCGTCGATTCCAACCAGAACCACCTGCATCCGGGTTCGGTTCTGACCTCCATGGTCAAGCGCGTCGATCTGGCCGTCTACAACGCCTATAAGGACGCCCAGGACGACAAGTTCACCTCCGGCATCGTGGCGCTCGGCGTCAAGGAAGACGGCGTGGCTTACGCGCTCGATGACAACAACAAGGCCCTGATCACGCCTGAGATGATTGCCGCCGTGGACAAGGCGAAGGCCGACATCATTGCCGGCACCGTCAAGGTCCATGACTACATGGCGGACAATTCCTGCCCGAAATGATATGATATGTGACTGGGGCGCATGGTGATTTTTCATCTTGCGCCCTTTTCATATCCAGCCTTCGGAGAGGTTTCGGTTTGAGTATGGACCCTGCAATCGAGCTCGTGGGCATCGACAAGAAATTCGGTGCCGTTCACGCCAACAAGAATATCAATCTGACCGTTGCCAAGGGTACCATCCACGGCATCATCGGGGAAAATGGTGCCGGAAAATCGACATTGATGTCGATCCTCTACGGTTTTTACCAGGCCGATACAGGCGAAATCCGGGTCAACGGTTCTCCTGTCGCGATCC
The DNA here is from genome assembly GCF_002005205.3 of Rhizobium rhizogenes. Next base: position 2,797,797 of record NZ_CP019701.2, read on the forward strand.
GTGACAGCCAGACGGCCATCAGCGCCGGCATCGGCATGGTGCACCAGCACTTCATGCTGGTCGAAAATTTCACCGTGCTCGAAAACGTCATGCTGGGCGCCGAGGGCGGCGCATTGCTGACCAAGGGCCGGGCCGGAGCGCGCAAGGAGCTGAAGCGTCTGGAGGATGATTACGGGCTGGAAGTCGATCCGGATGCCGTGATCGAAGAATTGCCTGTTGGCCTGCAGCAGCGCGTCGAAATCCTCAAAGCCATGTATCGTGGTGCCGAAATCCTGATCCTCGACGAGCCGACCGGCGTTCTGACGCCGGCTGAGGCCGATCACCTTTTCAAGATCCTCGGTGTCCTGCGCGAACAGGGCAAGACCATCATCCTCATCACCCATAAGCTGCGCGAAATCATGGCGATCACGGATTCCGTCTCCGTCATGCGCCGCGGCGAAATGGTCGCGACCCGCAAGACCTCCGAAACCAGCGTCGAGGAACTGGCCGAGCTGATGGTCGGCCGCCGTGTGCTGCTGCGGGTGGAAAAGGGCGAGACGACGCCGGGCGAGGTTCTTCTCTCCATCCGTAATCTCACCGTCAAGGACAGCCGTGGCGTCACCATGGTCGACGATGTCTCGCTGGATGTCCGCGCCGGTGAAATCGTCGGCATCGCCGGGGTCGCCGGCAATGGTCAATCGGAACTGCTGGAAGCCATCGCCGGCATACGCAAGCCCTCTTCGGGCGAGATATGGGTGGATGGCCAGAAGGTGGATCGTCCCGATCCGGCGATCCTGCGCAAACTTGGTCTGGCGCATATCCCGGAAGACCGCCATCATATGGGGCTGGTGCTGAAATTCGAGGAATATGAAAACTCCATCCTCGGTTATCACCATGACGAGCGTTACGGAAAGGGGCCTTTCCTGAACCCCGAGGCCATCCGCAGGGATGCCGTCGAAAAGATCGAGAAATACGACATCCGCCCGCCGAACCCGCATTTGAAGACCGCCAATTTTTCCGGCGGCAATCAGCAGAAGATCGTTGTCGCCCGCGAAATCGAACGCGACCCGAAGATGCTGATCATCGGCCAGCCGACACGTGGCGTGGATATCGGCGCCATCGAGTTCATCCATCGCCGCATCATCGAAATGCGTGATGCCGGAAAGGCGATTTTGCTGGTTTCGGTCGAACTCGATGAAATCCGCTCCCTTTCGGACCGGATCATGGTCATGTTCGCCGGCCGTGTCGTTGGAGAAAAAACGGCGGAAGCCGAAGAACAGACGCTGGGCCTGATGATGGCCGGCATCGCCGCATGAGGCATGAATGAGCACCGCTTCCGTTCCCTTACCAAACTGGATCAGCTACGGCCTGCTGCCATTGCTGAACGTCGTCACCGCCTTTCTGATTTCGGGCCTCGTCGTCTGGTCGATTGGTGAAAACCCGCTGGCGGCGCTCCGCCTGTTGATCGAAGGCGCCCTCGGTCGTGGCGATGCCATCGGCTTCACGCTGTTTTACACGACGAGCTTCATTTTCACCGGCCTCTCCGTCGCCGTGGCCTTTCATGCCGGGCTGTTCAATATCGGTTCCGAAGGCCAGGCCTATATTGGCGGCCTGGGTGCTGCGCTGGTGGCGCTGGCGCTCGACCGTTACGTGCCCTGGTATGTGACGATGCCCTTCGCCGTCGTCGGGGCTGCACTTTTCGGCGCGGCCTGGGCCTTCATTCCGGCCTGGTTGCAGGCCAAGCGCGGCAGCCACGTCGTCATCACCACCATCATGTTCAATTTCATCGCCGCGGCCCTGATGGTCTATCTGCTGGTGAATGTATTGATCGTGCCCGGCAAGATGGCGCCGGAAACGCGCACCTTCCTGGCCGGCGGCCAATTGCCGAAGCTCGACTGGCTGATGGCGCTGTTCGGCCTCAAGCTCGGACCCGCGCCGTTCAACGTGTCCTTCCTCATCGCGCTGGTCATGTGTTTTCTTGTCTGGGTGCTGATCTGGCGCACCAAGCTCGGTTACGAAATGCGTACGCTCGGCATCAGCCCGTCGGCCGCCATTTATGCCGGTATTCCCTATGCTCGCACCGTCATCATCGCCATGCTCATTTCCGGCGGTCTGGCGGGCATGATGGCGCTGAACCCGGTCATGGGCGCGTCCGCCCGCCTGCAGGTGGAATTTGTCGGTGGTGCAGGTTTTGTCGGCATCGCCGTCTCGCTGATGGGGCGAAGTCATCCGCTCGGCATCATCTTCTCGGCATTGCTGTTCGGTATCCTCTATCAGGGCGGCGCTGATCTTTCCTTCGAGATGCCCAACATTACCCGCGAGATGATTGTGGTCATCCAGGGTCTGGTGATCCTCTTCGCCGGCGCGCTGGAATATATGTACCGGCCGGCGGTCGTCCGCATCTACCAGCGTTTGGCAAAGGGGTGAGCTGATATGGATTTTTTCGATATGCTGGTCAGCATCCTCGGCTCGACCGTCCGCCTCACCATACCGCTTCTGTTCACCGCTCTTGCCGGGCTGTTTTCCGAACGCGCGGGCGTGTTCGATATCGGGCTCGAAGGCAAGATGCTGGCGGCGGCCTTTGCTTCCGCCTGTGTTGCCTATCTTACCGCAAACCCGTGGGCCGGTCTGCTGGCCGGTATTGCCGTCTCCATCCTGTTCTCGCTGATCCATGGCTTTGCCGTCATCACCAATCGCGGCAACCAGATCGTTTCAGGGGTAGCGCTCAACTTCATCGCCGCCGGTCTGACGGTGGTTCTGGGCCAGGCCTGGTTCGGGCAGGGCGGCCGCACACCGCAATTGCCGGGGGAGGGCCGTTTTGCACCGATCATCCTGCCCGGCGCGGATGCGATGCGCGAAGTGCCCTTCATCGGCCCGCTCTACGCCAATGTCATTTCCGGCAACAATATCCTCACCTACCTTGCCTTTCTGGCGGTGCCGCTTTCCTGGTGGGTGCTTTACCGCACCCGTTTCGGCCTGCGCCTGCGCGCTGTCGGTGAAAATCCGGGTGCTGTCGATACGGCCGGCATATCGGTGACATGGATGCGCTTCCGCGCCGTTATCGTCGCCGGTTTCCTCTGCGGCTTCTCAGGCGCCTATCTCGCCGTTGCGCAGTCGGCGGCCTTCATCGCCAACATGTCTGCCGGCAAGGGTTATATCGCGCTTGCCGCCTTGATCTTTGCGAAATGGAAGCCGGTGCCGGTCATGTTCGCCTGCCTGCTTTTCGGTTTTCTGGATGCCTTCGCCAATTTCATGCAGGGCAAATCCGTGCCTGGCATCGGGGAGGTGCCGGTGCAGATTTTCCAGGCCATGCCCTATATCCTGACCTGCATCCTGCTTGCCGGTTTCATCGGCGTCGCCAAGCCCCCCAAGGCCGGTGGCGTTGCCTATGCGAAGGAGCGTTAAACCCATGTCCTCCGACCCGACATCCCCCGACCCGACATCCCATGCCCTGTTCGAGGCGGCGGTGGAGGCCATGGCCTTCGCTTATGCGCCCTATTCGAAATTTCCGGTCGGCGCGGCGATCCGCGCTGATGACGGCAAAATCTACAAGGGCGCCAATATAGAGAACATCTCCTTCCCCCAGGGCTGGTGCGCGGAACCTTCAGCCATCAGCGCCATGATCATGGGCGGGGCGAAGAAGATCAGCGAAGTCGCCGTCTTTGCCGAAAAGCTGCCGCTCTGCACGCCCTGCGGTGGTTGCCGCCAGAAGATTGCCGAATTCGCCACGCCGCAGACGAAGATCTATCTTTGCGACGAAACCGGCGTCCAGAAGGTCATGACCATGGAAGAGCTTCTGCCCTCCGTCTTCAAGACCGAGCTACCCTGATGACGGATGGCTTGATCGATATTCTGGTGGAGCGCCTGAACGGCCTGATGCCGCGCGTCGCCATCGTCCTCGGCTCCGGCCTTGGATCGCTGGTGGAGGAAATCAGCGACCCGATCCGTGTGCCCTATGCCGATCTTCCCGGGTTTCCCGCCGGTGGCGTTTCCGGCCATGCGGGCGAGCTGGTGGCCGGTTATCTCGGCGGCGAGCCCGTCATGATGTTGTCCGGCCGGGTGCATTTCTACGAAAAGGGCGATCCGGCGGCGATGCGCCCGGTCATCGAGGCGCTGGCCGGTCTTGGTGTGCAATCGCTCATCCTCACCAATTCGGCTGGTTCGGTGAGGCAGGATATGCCACCCGGCTCCGTCATGCAGATCACCGATCACATCAATTATTCCGGCATGAACCCGCTGATCGGCGAGGAAAGCGATCGCCGCTTCGTCGGCATGACCACGGCTTATGATCCGGACCTGATGCTGGCAATGCGCAATGCCGCGATCCGCGCGACGGTGCCTTTGTTCGGCGGCGTCTATATGTGGTTTTCCGGGCCGAGCTTCGAAACGCCGGCGGAAATTCGCATGGCGCGGCTTCTCGGCGCGGATGCCGTCGGCATGTCCACCGTGCCGGAAGTCATCCTCGCGCGCTTTTTCGGGATGCGCGTCGCCGCCGCATCGGTTATTACCAATTACGGTGCCGGCATGACCGGCGCGGAACTGAGCCATGAGGAAACCAAGGACATGGCTCCCGTGGGCGGCAAACGACTTGCCGCCATTCTGAAGGAAATGATCTCAGGAGGAGCGTGACCATGGAACTCCAGCGTCCGCGTGAAGCGGCTGCCCTCACTCTGTCCTTGCTGGACCTGACCAATCTTAGGGAAGACTGCACGCCGCAGCAGATCGCCGCTTTGTGCCAGCGGGCGCATACGGATTATGGCAACACCGCCGCCATCTGCATCTGGCCGCGTTTCGTGGCGCAGGCACGCGCTGCTTTTGGAAAAGAACACGCGATCCGCATCGCCACCGTCGTCAATTTCCCCTCGGGCGATCTTGATGTCGCGACTGTCGTAGCGGAAACGGAAGCCGCGATCCGTGATGGTGCCGATGAAATCGACCTCGTCATCCCCTATCGTAAATTCATAGCAGGCGATGAAGCGGCGGTTAGCGAAATGGTAGCGGCCGTGCGCAAGGCTTGCGTTGCACCCGTGCTGCTCAAGGTCATTCTCGAAACCGGCGAGTTGAAGGACAAGGCTCTGATCCGCCGCGCCTCCGAACTCGCCATCGCTGAAGGCGCTGACTTCATCAAGACCTCGACCGGCAAGGTCGCTGTCAATGCCACGCTGGAGGCGGCAGACATCATGCTGCAGGCGATCCGCGACAGCCGGCAGAAAGTTGGTTTTAAACCTGCCGGCGGTATCGGCACAGTTGAGGATGCGACGCTTTATCTGCGGCTGGCGGAAACCATCATGGCACCCAACTGGGCCATGCCGTCCACTTTCCGCTTCGGTGCTTCGGGCGTTCTCGACGATGTGCTGAACGTGCTGGCCGGCGGCGAACCGGCCAAGGCCGCCAGCGGGTATTGAGCTTGATCCCGCAGGAGATCATCCGCCGCAAACGCGATGGCCTGTCTCTTGAGCCGCAGGAGATTGCCGCTTTCATCGAGGCGCTGTCGAAAGACGGCATATCGGAAGGGCAGGCTGCTGCCTTTGCCATGGCGGTGTTTTTTCGCGGCATGAACCGCGCTGAGATGGTGGCGTTGACGCTTGCCATGCGCGACAGCGGCGATGTCCTCTCATGGCGCGATATTGGCAGGCCGGTGGCGGATAAGCACTCGACCGGTGGTGTCGGTGACAATGTCTCCCTGATGCTCGCACCGATCGTCGCCGCCTGTGGTCTTGCCGTGCCGATGATTTCCGGCAGGGGCCTTGGCCACACCGGCGGCACGCTCGACAAGCTGGAAGCCATTCCCGGTTACAATGTGATGCCGGATGAAGCCCTGTTTCGTCGGACGGTGCAGTCGGTCGGCTGCGCTATCATCGGCCAGACGGGTAATCTGGCGCCTGCCGACAAACGCCTCTATGCCATTCGCGACGTAACCGCGACGGTCGATTCCATTCCGCTGATCACGGCTTCCATTCTCTCGAAGAAGCTCGCGGCCGGTCTTGAAACGCTGGTTCTCGATGTGAAGGTCGGCAACGGTGCTTTCATGCAAAGTGTTGACGATGCCCGCACTCTGGCGCGTGCACTGGTCGATGTGGCGAATGGCGCGGGCCTGCCGACAACGGCGCTGATAACCGACATGAACCAGCCGCTTGGCGATGCCGCGGGCAATGCGGTCGAAATCGTCAACTGCCTGGAGTTTCTGGCCGGTCGCAAGGCCGGTACCCGTCTGGAAAAGGTGGTATTGTCCTTTGTGGCGGAGATGCTGGTGCAGGCTGGCCGTGCCGCTACGCTGCCTGCGGGTGAGGCACTGGCTGCGGCTGCGCTGTCCTCCGGCCGCGCGGTAGAAATCTTTGCGCGAATGGTTTCAGCCCTTGGCGGGCCTTCGGATTTCGTTGAGAACCCGGCCCGTTATCTGCCGTCCGCGCCGGTCACTCTTCCGGTTCCGGCCGGGCGAAGCGGCTGGCTCGCATCCTGCGAAACGCGCGATCTCGGCATGGTCGTCGTCGAACTCGGCGGTGGCAGAAAAAAGCCTTCGGATATCATCGATCCGGCGGTCGGTATTTCGGCTATCCTGCCGCTTGGCACGAGAGTGGAAAAGGGCGAGCCGATCGCCACCGTCCATGCGGCTTCGAAAGAAGAAGCGGAGCGCGCCGTGAAAAGGATAGAGGGTTGTTACGGTATCGCCGACAGCGCGCCGGGTACCGGTGCGCCCATTCTCGAGCGGATCACCTGACCAGCCGCATCTCGCCGCCCGAGACTTTGAAGGACGACAATTGTTTCAGAAAGCTCATGCCGATCAGCATGTTGCTCAGCGCATTGTCCTTCAGCACCAGGGCATCGACATTCTGAACGCGGATCGCGCCAATCTCCACCCGGTCGAGTTTCACATGCGCCGCCATTGTCTGGCCATTGGCGGTTGAGATCGCATATTTGAAATCAAGACTGTTGACGCCGTAACCCAGCCGGCGCGCAATCGTCTCGTTGATGGCCACCATGGAAGCGCCGGTGTCGACAAGCCCTTCGAAGGATTTGCCGTTGATGCGGAAGGTAGCGTTGAAATGGCCGCGCGCATCTGCTTTCAGATTGACGCCGCCCAGTGAAACCGGTTGCGGTCTGACAGCTTCGGGTGTGGCGTCGGATTTTTCCACGCCGGTTTCAGGACGCGGCTGAAATTTTTCGACCAGCGCCGGAATTTGCGTGGCGCCGAGTGAAAGACCGACAAGCAGAAAAATTGCGCGCGCCAGCAAGCCGTTGCTCCTCAAAGATGGCGGTTATCCTTGAACAGAATAGGCGTAAAACATGCTGAAATCTTAAAAGAAAAAGCCATTCGCCGCTTATCGGGCGGCGAATGGCGCAAACGGTTAAGCGAAGATGAACGACCTTATTTGGTGCCGTACATGCGGTCGCCGGCATCGCCGAGGCCGGGAACGATATAGCCTTTTTCGTTCAGGTGGCTGTCGATCGCGGCCGTGTAGATCGGCACGTCGGGATGGGCTTCACGGAAATTCCTGATGCCTTCCGGTGCTGCCAGCAGACACAGGAAGCGGATGTTCTTTGCGCCACGCTCCTTCAGCTTTTCGACAGCAGCGATGGAGGAATTGCCGGTCGCCAGCATCGGGTCGACAACGATGACCAGACGGGCATCGAGGCTTTCGGGAGCCTTGAAATAATATTCGACGGCCTCAAGTGTGTCGTGGTCACGATAGACGCCGACATGGGCAACGCGCGCCGAAGGCACCAGTTCGAGCATGCCTTCCAGAAGACCGTTGCCGGCGCGCAGGATGGAGGCGAAAACCAGCTTCTTGCCTTCCAGAACCGGAGCCTGAATGGTTTCGAGAGGCGTGTCGATGGTTTCCATCGTCATTTCAAGGTCGCGCGTCACCTCATAGCAGAGCAGCGTCGAAATTTCCCTGAGCAGACGGCGGAAGCCGGCCGTGGAGGTTTCCTTCTTGCGCATGATGGTAAGTTTGTGCCGCACCAGCGGATGTTCGATGACTGTGACGCCGTCCATGAACCTGGCCTTCCTTTTTATCTTATGCCCCTGTAATTCACCGAAAGCGCGCTTTTCGCAAGCCTTCTTCGCGGTTTTACCCCGCCAACAACCGTCTCAGGCGTGATCGAGTCTCGCAAGCAGCCGGCCGCGCGTTGCCTCGTCCACAAAGGCACATTCCAGTGCGGTGCGGGTCATGCGGTTGATGTCGGCATCGCTGAAACCGAATGCATCCGCGGCCAGCGCATATTCCCGGGCAAGCGAGGTGAAGAAGAAGGGCGGATCGTCGGAACTGATGCAGACGCGTATCCCGGCATCGCTGAGAGCTTTTAGCGGATGGCTGGCGAAATCGGGATAGACGTTGAGCGCGATATTCGAGCCCGGGCAGACTTCGAGAACCGTTCCCGTCTCGACCAGCCGGGAGACGAGACCGGCATCTTCAATGGCGCGCACGCCGTGGCCGATACGCGACGGCTTGACGAGATCGAGCGCGTCGGCAACGCTTTCCGGTCCGCAGACCTCACCGGCATGGATGGTCAATCCGAGACCCGCATCACGGGCGATATCGAAGGCGCGGGCGTAATCGGCAACCCGGCCCATGCGCTCTTCGCCCGCCATGTTGAAGCCGGTCACCAGCGGATGCCGGGCACGTGCCGCATATTCGGCCGCCGCGATGACCCGTTCCGGGCCGAAATGCCGTTCACCGGTGACGATGATGCGGGTTTCTATACCGGTCTTTTCCTTCGCGATGCGGATGCCCTCGGCAATTCCGGCAAGATAGGCGTCCGCGCCGAGGCCGATGCGGTCACCATGGTCGGGCGAGATGATCAATTCGCTGTAGATCGTGTTGGCGTCGGCAAGTTCGGTCAGATAGGTCTCGGTCAGGACGGCATAGTCCTCATCCGTCTTGAATACCTGCGCCACCGCATCGTAGCACTGGATGAACTCCGCGAAATCCGACCAGACATATCGGCCGTCGCGCAGGAAGCTGCTGGTGTCTATGCCGTATTTCTCCGCCTGCCTGACGACGAGGGCGGGCGGTGCCGCACCTTCGATGTGGCAGTGAATTTCCGCTTTCAGCAAATGCGATGTCAAATGAAGCTCCTGCCGTGTGAACCGGCCTCTATGCCAAGATGGTGGGCGATGCTTTCGCCGATATCGGCGTAGCTTGAACGAATGCCGACATCGCGCGAGCGGATGCCCGGTCCGAATGCCATGATCGGTACCCGTTCGCGCGTATGGTCCGTCCCGCGCCAGGTGGGATCGCAACCATGATCGGCGGTGAGAATGGCAATGTCTCCCGGCTTCATCCTGCGATGGATTTCCGGAATACGCGCATCGAAAGCCTCAAGGGCGGCGGCATAACCGGCAACGTCACGGCGGTGGCCATAAAGCATGTCGAAATCGACGAAATTGGTGAAGACCATGTCCCCATTCTCGGCCTCGTCGATGGCGTGCAGCGTCGCATCCATCAAGGCGGCGTTGCCGTTTGCCTTGATGACGCGTGACACGCCCTGATGCGCATAGATATCGCCAATCTTGCCGATCGCATGCACCTTGCGGCCCGCTTCCACCAGCCGGTCGAGCAGCGTCGGTTCGGGTGGCAGAACGGAGAAATCGCGGCGGTTGCCGGTCCGTTCGAAGGTCGCGACCGTCTCGCCGATGAAGGGACGGGCAATGACACGGCCGATATTCAGCGGATCGAGCAGTTTGCGCACCGTCTCGCACAACGAAATGAGGCGCTGTAGCCCGAAATGCGTTTCATGAGCGGCGATCTGGAACACGGAATCAGACGATGTGTAGCAGATCGGCTTGCCGCTCCGGATATGTTCTTCGCCGAATTGCGCAATGATCTCCGTGCCGGACGCGTGGCAATTGCCGAGAATGCCAGGAATACCCGCCTCTTTGCAGATGGCTTCCACCAGTTCCGGAGAAAAGGCGTCGCCCTCCGTCGGGAAATATCCCCAGTCGAAGGTGACAGGTGTGCCGGCGATCTCCCAGTGACCGGAAGGCGTGTCCTTGCCTTTCGAAACTTCGCTGGCGCAGCCATGCAGGCCGAAAATACGCTCCGGTGGTTCCATGCCGGCAGGGATCTCGCCGCTCGCCTGACGTGCGATCTCCAGCAGGCCGAGGGAACTCATGTTCGGCAGCCTTAGTGGCCCGGATCGAAGTCCCGCCCTGTCGGCTGCACCTGCAGCGCAGAATTCAGCGATGTGGCCGAGGGTATTGGCGCCAAGATCGCCATAATGCTCTGCATCAGGCGCACCACCGACGCCGAAGGAATCCAGAACCAGAAGAAGTGCTCTTGCCATAACTCACCGAAACGAAAATGCGCCGACGGGCAATGTCAGGCCGAACTGTCGTTATAGATCAGCAAAACGTGAAGAAGGAAGTGCTTTTGTGAACCATCCGGTAAAACCGGTCGCTCAATCGGGCTCCCGCCTGGATTTCGGTGCGTTGAGATTGCGCAGGACATACCAGCCGGCAGCCATCACCATGGCCGCCAGAATATACCATGTGACCGCATAGGAGAGATGGTTGTTGGGAAAGATCAGCATGGTCTTGCCGCCCACAGGCAGGCCGCCCGGATTGGGCGTCGCATCCGCATCGACGTAAAAGGGCGCGACGTCTGAAAGCCCGGATGCCTTGGCGATCTGAGGAATGTTGCGGGAATACCAGCGTCCGTTCGCCGGATCGTTGGTACGGAGGAAAAGCCCGCCGGTTTCGGGCGCACGCATCAACCCGACGATCTCGACGCGCCCGGTCGGTTCGCCGTCCCGGCGCGAGGACGGATCGCGCCGGTCGGACGGCACGAAACCGCGATTGACGATGACGCTTGAGCCATCGTCTCGCCGCAGCGGGGTCATGACCCAGTAACCGGGACCGAGATCGGTAACCGTGTAGACTTGAACCTGCTTGTCGTTGAGGAAGGTGCCGGACAGTTTCACGCGGCGATATTCGTAACCTGCGGGATCGGCGAGCGCGGGCCATTCGCCGGCGGCAGGTGCGTCGACAGGTTCTGCATGGGCGCGGGCCTCGACGCGCTCGATCAGGTCGAGCTTCCAGGACAGGCGTTTGACCTGCCATGTTCCGAGCGCCAGCAGGCAGCCTGTCAGGATCATGGTCAGAAACAGGACAAGGATTGCAGCGGGGCGGATGCGCTGGTTGCGTGGTGAGGTTCTTGACGGATCGGTCATGGTTGCACAGTCCTTGCGAGGCGGCACGCGGTTTGCCGCCGGCATCCGGTTCTTCCAGCAAATAACCCCATAAATCGCACCACGATTCATGGGGTTATGTGTTGGCGCGGAAGGCGGCCCGCCGGGGTCCGGCAGGCCGTTGATCTATGCTGCTCAGGGCAGGTTCTTCACATCCTCGATGTGCAGCGGCATCATGTTCTTGTTCATGTTGTACATGACCCAGAGCGAGCCGGAGAGCGTGATCAGGAGCACCACAACGGTGAAGATCAGCGCCATGAAGGTCCAGCCGCCTTCCGACTTGGTATCCATGTGCAGGAAGTAGATCATGTGCACGAAGATCTGGATGACGCCGAGGCCCATGATGGCGATGACGAGCAGGGTCTTGTTTTCAAGAACGTCGCCCATGACCAGCCAGAAGGGGATCGCCGTCAGAATGACCGACAGGACGAAGCCGATCATATAGCTTTTGAACGTGCCATGGCTGGCGGCATCATGGTGATGATGGTCGTCGCCATGCGCGTCGTGATGTGCGTGTGCTTCGGAACTCATCAAAGGACTCCCATGAGGTAGACGAAGGAGAAGACGCCGATCCAGATGACGTCGAGGAAGTGCCAGAACATCGACAGACACATCAGGCGGCGCTTGTTGGCCGCGATCAGGCCATGCTTGGCCACCTGGAACATCAGCGTGACAAGCCAGATGATGCCGAAGGTGACGTGCAGGCCGTGGGTGCCGACCAGCGCGAAGAAGGCGGACAGGAACGCCGAACGCTGCGGACCGGCGCCTTCCGCGATCAGATGATGGAATTCGTAAAGCTCCACGGCGAGGAAGGCGAGGCCGAAGAGACCGGTGACGCCGAGCCAGACCAGCGTGGCCTTTACCTTCTGCTTTTCCATTTCCAGCATGGCGAAGCCATAGGTGATGGAGGAGAAAAGCAGGAAGCCGGTGTTGATCGCCACGAGCTTCAGATCGAACAGGTCCGCGCCCGAAGGGCCGGCCGCATAGTTGCGACCGACAACGGCATAGGTGGCGAACAGCGTCGCGAAGATCAGGCAGTCGCTCATCAGATAGAGCCAGAAGCCAAGCGACGTGCCGTTTTCCGGATGGTGGTCTTCCTTCAGGTAGAAGACCGGTGGTTCAGCGCCGTCGACGCTTTGTGCAGGTGCATGAGCCATATTCGTTACGCCTGTTCAGCAAGCAGCTTCGTACGTTCCGCCTCGACCGTCGAAACGTCGGAAGCCGGAATGTAGTAATCGCGATTGTAGTTGAAGGTATGAGCGATCGAGACCGCGATGATGGCGAGCATGGAGAGAGCTGCCAGCCACCAGATGTGCCATACCAGCGCAAAACCGAGCACCACGCTGATGGCGCTGATGATGACGCCCGCGCCGGTATTCTTCGGCATATGGATCGGGATGAAACCTTCCCTGGGACGGTTGTAGCCGCGCTTCTTCATATCCGCCCAGGCGTCGACATCATGGATGACGGGCGTGAAGGCGAAGTTGTAGGCCGGCGGCGGCGACGAGGTCGACCATTCCAGCGTGCGACCGTTATAGGGGTCGCCGGTTACATCGCGCAGCTGATCGCGCTTCAGGAAGCTGACGATGAGCTGGATGACGAAGGAGGCGATGCCAAGCGCGATCAGGAAGGCGCCGAAGGCGGCAATCACGAACCAAATCTGCAGCGAATTGTCCTCGAACTGGCTGATACGGCGGGTAATCCCCATCAGGCCGAGAATATAGAGCGGCATGAAGGCGAAGTAGAAGCCGATGAACCAGAACCAGAAGGACAGCTTGCCCCAGAACGGATCGAGACGGTAACCGAAGGCCTTGGGGAACCAGTAGACGATGCCTGCAAGCACACCGAACACCACGCCACCGATGATGGTGTTGTGGAAGTGGGCGATCAGGAACAGCGAGTTGTGCAGCACGAAATCCGCAGGCGGAACGGCGAGAAGAACGCCGGTCATGCCGCCGATGACGAAGGTGATCATGAAGCCGATCGTCCAGAGCATCGGAACGTCGAACTTGATGCGACCCTTATACATGGTGAAGAGCCAGTTGAAGATCTTCGCGCCTGTCGGGATCGAGATGATCATCGTGGTGATGCCGAAGAAGGCATTCACGCTTGCACCGGAACCCATGGTGAAGAAGTGGTGCAGCCACACGATATAGGCGAGGATGGTGATGACGCCCGTGGCGTAGACCATCGAGGCATAACCGAAAAGGCGCTTGTTCGAGAAGGTCGAGACGATTTCCGAGAACACGCCGAATGCCGGCAGCACCAGAATGTAAACTTCGGGATGGCCCCAGATCCAGATGAGGTTGACGTACATCATCGGATTGCCGCCGAGATCGTTGGTGAAGAAATTGGTGCCAACGTAACGGTCGAGGGTGAGAAGCGCGAGCGTGCCGGTCAGGATCGGGAAAGAGGCCACGATCAGGATGTTCGAACACAGCGACGTCCAGACGAAGATCGGCAGGCGCATCATGGTCATGCCGGGCGCACGCATCTTGATGATGGTCGCGATCAGGTTGATGCCTGACAGTGTCGTTCCCACACCGGCGATCTGCAGACCCCAGATGTAATAATCGACCCCGACCCCCGGGCTTCCATCGATGCCGGAAAGCGGCGGATAGGCCAGCCAGCCGGTCTGCGCATATTCACCGATGAACAGCGAGATCATGGTGATGACGGCGCCGGCCGTGGTCATCCAGAAGGAGAAGTTGTTGAGGAAGGGGAACGAAACGTCGCGGGCGCCGATCTGCAGCGGCACGACGAAGTTCATGAGACCGGTGATCATCGGCATGGCCATGAAGAAGATCATGATGACGCCATGGGCCGTGAAGATCTGGTCATAATGGTGCGGCGGAAGATAACCCTCCGAGCCGCCGGAGGCGATCGCCTGCTGGACACGCATCATGATCGCGTCGGCGAAGCCGCGCAGAAGCATGACCAGCGCCAGAATGATGTACATGATACCGATCTTCTTGTGATCGATGCTCGTGAACCATTCGTTCCAGAGATAGCCCCACAGCCGGAAATAGGTGAGGGCGCCAACGACGGCGATGCCGCCCAGCGCCACGGCCGCGAAGGTGGCGACAAGAATGGGCTCGTGAAGCGGGATGGACTCCCATGTCAGCTTCCCGAACAGGAACGACGTTTGATCGGAATTGACGATCATTTTCAGCCTCTTGCGATTCTAAGACGTAAGGTCGGCGCGGACAGGCCGCGCCGCAGAATGCCGGGACGTATCGTCAGCCAGCGACTTGTTTGGTTTCCGGCAGCGCCGCAGGTTCGAAAGTCTGACCTTCGATCACGGCCGGAGTGGATTGGGGGCCGCTGGCGACGCCATAAGGCGCAAGCGGCGTGCAGACGACGGAGTTCAGCGCCTTGGCGATGTCGATGCCTTCCTTGCCGCCGCCGCCATTGGCGTCGATATGCATCATGTCGCGCATGCAGAGCTTGTTGGGCTCCACGCAGCGGTTGAGGATGGCGCTGTAGAGTTCCGGATCGACCGAGGCGAAATATTGCACCGGCTCGCGCTCGGATGGCTTGGCGAATTCCAGATATTCCTGACGGCCGAAGCCCTTGCCGCCTTCTTTCGCCTTGGTAACCCACTGGTCGAAGCCCTGCTGGCTGAGACCGTGGAACTTGAAGCGCATATGGGAGAAGCCGGGGCCGGAGAAGTTGGCCGAGAAGCCGTCATAGACGCCTTCCTTGTTGATGACGGCGTGCAGCTTTGTCTGCATGCCGCCCATGGCGTAGATCTGGCCGGCGAGCGCGGGAACGAAGAAGGAGTTCATCGCGGTCGTGCCGGTGATCTTGAAATTGATCGGAACATCGACCGGAGCGGCGAATTCATTGACGCTGCCAATGCCGAGTTCGGGATAGAAGAACAGCCACTTCCAGTCCATGGCGACGACTTCGACCGTGAGCGGCTTGATATCGGCGGTGACCTGGCGGCTCTCGTCGATGCGCTCCAGCGGGCGATAGGGGTCGAGACGGTGGGTGGAAATCCAGGTCACGGTTCCGAGCATCAGGATGATGGCGACCGGAGCCGACCAGATCACCATTTCAAGGCGCGTGGAGTGGTGCCACTCGGGATCGTAATCCTCGGCTTTGGCCGATTCACGATATTTCCATGCGAAGAAAAGCGTGAGGACGATGACCGGAACGATGATCAGCAGCATCAGAACCGTAGACGTGATGATGAGATCGCGCTGCTGGATGGCGACGTCGCCCGATGGATTCATGACCACGAGGTTACAGCCGCTAAGCAGCAGCAGTACCGGAATAGCCAGAAGGGCGGATGGGATTTTTTTGATCATGCGCACGTTCTCTGAACTCGTACAGTTTGGATTATGCCGCGATTAATTGCCGAACATCATTTTTCAAATGAGGTATATTGTCGCGGTGCAGCGAAACCTTCGCGATGCACCATGTGCCTGGCAGAGCTGCCTTTGAAGGCGGAGCGGCTGCATTATCGCATAGCGGGCTTGTGGGGCAAGCCTTTCTTATCAAACTTCAATTGACGTTACGGAGGGTGCGTGTGACAATCCGTCGCATCGTAACGCAACGGAAGAGGAGCCTGCGCGTTACAGGAAATGGTTCGTCCATGACGCAGGAGGGATATTATGAGTTATAGCAATGCTGCTCCATCATTTGGGCAGGCGCCGGAAGCCAATGGTCATGGAACAGATCCGGTCAAGGTCGATCCGGATCGCATCACGATTGCGGTCATTCTTGCGAGAATGACGGAGTTTTTCGACTTTTTCATCTACGCCATCGCCTCCGCTCTCGTTTTTCCGCATGTCTTCTTTTCCTTCGTCGATCCGCTGACGGCCACGCTTTATTCCTTCGCGGTGTTCTCTCTGGCCTTTATCGCAAGGCCGATCGGCTCGCTGATCTTCCTCCAGATCGACCGCAAGTTCGGTCGTGCCGTCAAGCTGATGGCGGCGCTCTTCACACTCTGTGGCTCCACCATGGCGATCAGCTTCCTTCCCTCCTATGCGGAAGCCGGCATGCTCGCCCCCGTTCTCCTGGCGGTGTTTCGCATCGGCCAGGGCCTTGGTCTGGGCGGCGCCTGGGATGGTCTGGTTTCGCTGCTTGCCATGAATGCACCGCAGAAACAGCGCGGCTGGTACGCGATGATGCCGCAGATCGGCGCGGCCATGGGCTTCGGCCTCGCCAGCGCCTTTTTCATCGTTTTCGTCACGCAGCTTTCCAATGCGGAATTCCTCGCCTGGGGCTGGCGTTTCCCCTTCTTCGTGGCGCTGGCGCTCAATGTTCTCGCGCTCTTTGCCCGCCTGCGCATGATCGTCACGCCGGAATTCCAGGCCATGCTGGAGCAGCATGAGCTGGAACCGCGCCCGATGTTCAAGATGTTGCGCTCGCAGTTCCCGGTCGTCGTCACCGGTGCCTTCGTGCCTTTGGCAAGCTTTGCGCTCTTCCATCTCGTCACGGTGTTTCCGCTGAGCTGGGTCTCCCTCAACACCACCCAGCGTGTGTCGGACTTCCTGTTCGTGCAATTTGTCAGCGCCATTATCGCCGGCGGCATGATCGTGGTGTCCGGCATTCTGGCCGACAGGATCGGCAGGCGGAAGCTTCTGGCCATTGCGGCTGTGCTCATTGGTCTATTCAGCCTTGTTGCGCCGGTCCTTCTCGGTTCGGGCGATATCGGCCGCTATCTCTTCGTTCTGATCGGCTTCTCGCTGCTTGGCCTGTCTTTCGGCCAGGCGGGCGGCGCGCTCGCCTCCCGCTTCAGCCGCGAATATCGCTATACTGGCGCATCGCTCACCTCGGATATTTCCTGGTTGATCGGCGCCGGTTTCGCACCGCTCGTCGCGCTTGGATTTTCGTCCAAATTCGGACTGTTCGCCGTCGGCATTTACCTGATGTCGGGTGCCGTCTGTACGCTGGTTGCCCTGTGGTTCAGCCGAACGCTGGAAATGCCTTCGGATTGATCTGGGCAATTTAACAATCCCTGCAGCCATCGCGCCGCGGAATCCTGTCGGATTTCGCGGCGTTTTTGTTTTTTTATTGCGCGAGGCCGATTTTAATCTTGACTCGGCCCATCATGAAATATTATGTAAGTAATACTGACGTAATTCAGTGTGTCTCATTGCCGGAAATACCGGCCACCAGGGAACGCGATGCGAACGACGACGATCATTATTTGCGAGAAAGCGGCCATTGCCGCCACGCCGTTTGCCGGCCGCAAAACGACCGTTCGCGCCATTAAACGCCGATAGCCAAAAAAAAGAGGAGCAGCCAGGTCGCCTGCGGCTCCGCCCGCAGAGTGCCGGCTGACGCGCCGGGTTTCGGGAAAAGAG
The DNA here is from genome assembly GCF_002005205.3 of Rhizobium rhizogenes. Next base: position 2,815,283 of record NZ_CP019701.2, read on the forward strand.
GGTGATGCCGCGCGAAATGCGCAACGAGAGGAGAGTGCCTTGAGTGTGACGGAGCAAAAATTCGGCCTTTACGATGCGGCTTTTGAAAAAAGCAGCTGTGGCGTCGGTTTCATCACCCGCAAGGATGGCATGCAGACGCATGATGTGCTGAAGCGCGGTCATGAGGCGCTCTGTGCCGTGCCGCATCGCGGCGGCATGTCGGCGGAAGGCGTTGGTGATGGCGCGGGCGTGTCGCTGGACCTGTCGCTCTCCTTTTTCCGTGAGCTGACGGGACAAGGTTCCCTCAAGGCCGGCCGGTTCGGCGTCGGCAATTTTTTCCTGCCGCAGAACCCGGCTTTCCACGGTGAGGCCGTCGGTATCATCGGCAGCGCTCTGAAAGAGCAGGGATTTTCGGTCCTGCTGGTGCGCGATGTGCCGGTGAATGATGCGGCCATCCGTCCCGCCGCAATCCCTTACCAGTTACCGATCCGCCAATGGGTCTTTTCGGCACCCATGGAATGCGCGACCCTCGCCGAATTCGACTGGCGCATCCATAAGGCTCTGCTCGCCATCGAAGCGCTCGCTTACACCGTGCCGGAGCTTGCCGGTTTTTATCCGCTGTCGCTCAGCGCGCGCACGCAGGTGCTCAAGGGGCGTCTGAACTCCCAGGAGGTCATGCCCTATTTCCGCGATCTGACAGATCCGCGCCATGAAGTGCATACGATGTATTTCCACACGCGGTTCTCCACCAATACCGATCCGCACCCCTCCATGGCGCAGCCCTTCCGCCTGATGGCGCATAATGGCGAACTCAACACCGACAAGAAAAACCGGCTATCGGAAGCGGCCGTGGCGCTGGCGAAGAATGCCAGCATCGTCAGGCCCAAGGGCCAGTCGGATAGCTGCCGTCTGGACCAGACATTGCAGGCGCGGGTGATGGAGGATGGTCTCGACCTCGTCACCGCCGTGGTCTCGATGATGCCGCCGGCCTGGGAGAACGACGACACGCTCTCGCCCGGTGTGAAGGCGATGCTGGAATATTTCTCGCTCTATGAGGAAAAGAACGACGGCCCGGCCGCGCTGATCTTCGGCGATGGCACTATCATCGGCGCGCGTCTCGATCGCCTTGGCCTGCGTCCCCTGCGCACCGTGGAAACGGAAGACTATCTCTGCGTCATGTCAGAGGCCGGTCAGATCGCCTTTCCGGCCGAGAGCGTCATCCGTCGCGGCCGTATCGAGGCAGGGGGCATGCTTTATTACGATCACGCCGCGCGCCGCGCCTTTTCCACCGTCGAAGCGCTTGAGCTTCTGGCGGCCCGGCGGGACTATCCGTGCCTGCTATCGGAAGCGCGCATCATGCTTGAGGACCTGCCGGAAGTACCGGCGGAAAAGCAGGGCTCGCCACTGCGTTATAATGGCGATCTGGAACGGCATCAGCGTTATGTCGCCTATTCGCACAATCAGGAAAGCTTCAAGTTCCTGATGGACCCGATGCTGGCCTCCGGTGCCGAAAAGATCTCGGCCATGGGTTATGGCAACGCCATCAACGCCCTGTCCGATCAGGAAGGTGGGGTCGCAAAGTATTTCTCGCAGCGTTTCGCACAGGTCACCAATCCGCCGCTCGACAGTATCCGCGAAGCCGATGGCATGACACTGCGGGTAGCCTTGGGCGCGAAGCCGAACAGCGGTGCGAAGAAAGCTCGCCAGATCGTCGTGCGCTCCCCGATCCTCACCCACCTCGACATGCTGCGCATTCGCGAACAGCCCGAGACACCCGTTCGCCGTTTCGAAATGCTCTATACGCCGGTCTCCGACACTGCCGATGCCAACGAAGTGGCCCTCCGGCAGGCGATCGACGGCCTCTGCGATGAGGTCGTGGCTTTCGCGGCTGACGAAGGCGGCATTGCCGTCATCACCGACCGGCATGTCTCGGCAGGCCGTGCGGCCTTGCCGATGATCATGGTCGTTTCCGCCATCAATCAGCGGCTGATCGAGGAAGGCCTGCGGCTGCGCGTTTCCCTGATCGTCGAAAGCGGACAGTTTTCCTCCTCCCATCACATTGCAGCCGGTCTCGGTTTCGGCGCTTCGGCGGTCTACCCACTCGGCGTGCAGTTCCGTGCGGAGGAGAAATTCGGGGCCGATGCCGACAAGGCGTTCAAGCGCTTCGCCAAGGCGGCTGAAAAGTCGCTGATGAAGACAATGGGCAAGGTCGGCCTGTGTACGGCGGAAAGCTACATCGGCGGCGAGTTTTTCGAGCCGAACTTCCTTGATACCGACGATCCGGTGCTGAAGCGCTATTTCCCCAATGTGAAAACCCCTGTCGGTGGCGTCAACTTCGCCGTCATCGCGCAGGCGGTGGCGGACTGGCACCGCAAGGCGCTGTCGGTGAAGGATGAGAACGACATTCCCCTGCTCGGCCTCTTCAAGGAACGTGCGGAAGGTGCCGGCCATTCCTATGGCACGACGGCGGTTCGCGGCTTCGTGGATATGACGGAGGAAAAGATCGGTTTCGACAAGGGAACCGAAAACGAGGAGGCGCTGCGCCTCCTGCCGCTCAACCGGCTTGAGGATGCCTTCGGTCTCAACGATGCGGCCTATTATCACAACAGCTTCGACCGGCTGACCCCCGAGGCCATCGACGCGTTCGAGGTGACACCCGGTTACCGTTCCTTTGCCCGTATGATGGCGGAAGAAAGGGCGCGACGTCCGGCCGCCCTGCGCGATGTTCTGGAATTGCCGGCCGATGTGACCTTCGCCGGTTCGGCCGAAGAATTCCGCCGGGAAATGGGTCGCTTCTCCCGGCAGGGCAACAACAGCTTCATGGTGCGCGGATTGCTGTGCGAAGAGGCGGGAGACGGCGCGTTCCGGCTGCAATTGACCGGTCCGCATGGTCACGAACTTGCCCGCCTTGCCGCACTCGGCCAGTCGCTGCTCGACCGCTTCGGTGACGATATCGCCGGGCATTGGCTGGAAGGCGGCGCGCTCATGGTTCAGGCGAGGGGTGAGGCCTCCGCCTACCTCTCGCTTATCCGCACCGCGCCGGCGAGCGTTCCGCTCGATACGGTGCAGAAGGCGAGCGAGATCACCAAGACGCTGGCGTCGGGTGCGATGAGCCATGGCGCGCTGGTCGCGGCCGCCCATGAGGCGGTGGCGCATGGCACAAACATGGTCGGCGGCATGTCGAATTCGGGAGAGGGCGGCGAGCATATCTCCCGTTACGGCACCATCCGTGCCTCGCGCATCAAGCAGTTCGCCTCCGGCCGCTTCGGTGTCTGGGCCGGTTATCTTGCCGATCCGATGCTGGAAGAGATCGAGATCAAGATCGGTCAGGGCGCAAAGCCGGGTGAGGGCGGGCAGCTGCCGTCTCCTAAGGTGACGGTGGAAATCGCGGCGGCACGTGGAGGCACGCCGGGCGTCGAACTCGTTTCGCCGCCGCCGCATCACGATACCTATTCGATCGAGGATCTGGCCCAGCTTATCCACGATGCCAAGGCGGCGCGCGTGCGCGTCATCGTCAAGCTCGTCTCGTCGGAAGGCATCGGCACCATTGCGGTCGGCGTCGCCAAGGCGGGGGCGGATGTCATCAATGTCGCCGGCAATACCGGCGGTACGGGTGCGGCGGCCGTCACCAGCCTCAAATATACCGGCCGTGCGGCGGAAATCGGCATCGCCGAGGTGCATCAGGCGCTGTGCGCCACCGGCCTGCGCGCCAAGGTGCTGCTGCGTTGTTCCGGCGCGCACCAGACGGCAAGCGACGTGGTGAAATCAGCCCTTCTTGGCGGCGACAGCTTCGAATTCGGCACCACGGCGCTGATGATGCTGAAATGCGTCATGGCGAAGAACTGCAACATCAAGTGCCCGGCTGGTCTCACCACCAATCAGGAAGCCTTCAACGGCGATCCGCGGGCGCTGGCGCAATATCTCATGAACATCGCCCATGAAACGCGCGAAATCCTGGCCACTCTCGGCCTGCGTTCGTTGCGGGAGGCGCGAGGCCGCTCCGATCTCCTTCACCTCCTCGATCATCCGGCAAGCGTCGGCCAGCTTGACCTCCGGGCAATGCTTGCCGTGGTCGAAGAGGTGAAGATCGACAGCCCGGTCTATATGGAAAAGGATTTTGCGCTGGACGATGCCTTCATCGAACTCGTGCGCTCGGCGCTGGTCGACAGCAGGCGCGAGAACATCGAGCTTGGCGGCAATCGTTTCCTCAACAATTGCAACAAGAGCGTCGGCGGCCAGCTCGCCGTCGATATCGAACGCATGCTGAACCATGAGCTTTCCGACGAAGAGGCGGATGCGCTGCCGGCGGTGAAGCGCGACAGCCGTGGCCGCCGGTTCCTGGAAGCGGGGTCGGTGCGCATCGATACGTCAGGTTCCGCCGGTCAGTCCTTCGGCGCTTTCTGCAATGACGGCATGGTCATGATCCATACCGGCACCTGCAATGACGGCGTTGGCAAAAGCGCCTGTGGCGGCACCATCGTCGTGCGCTCTCCCGGCGGCGGTTCGCAAGAGGCGGGCGGCAATGTGCTGGTCGGTAATTTCGCGCTGTTCGGCGCCACTGGCGGCCGCACCTTTGTGGAAGGTCAGGCCGGTGACCGTTTCGCGGTGCGCAATTCCGGCGCAACCGCCGTTGTCGAAGGCGTGGGTGATTTCGCCTGCGAATACATGACCAATGGCGCGGTCTTGAACCTCGGCAGTTTCGGCAAGGGCTTCGGCAACGGCATGAGCGGCGGTTTCGTTTATCAATACGATCCCTATGGTGATCTGCCGAAGAAGGTCAGCCACGATTCGATCCTGCTCGGCTCGATCACTGGCGAAGATGAGCAGGCCGCGATCCATAATCAGGCCGTCCACCAGCTTCTGTCCTGGCACGTCGCGGAAACCGGCTCGGCCAAGGCGGCATGGTTCCTGGAAAACTGGGAGAGCGAACAGCATAATTTCGTCTACGGCATGCCGCGCGCCCTGCTGCTTTATCAGGACAGCGACGAAATTCTCAAAGCCAAGCCCCGCAAGGAGCTGCTGGAGGAACTGGCCTCCGCGCTTGCCGCCCATCAGCTACGCAAGTTCAAGCTCGCCTACCGCGACCGCAAGTCCGTGCTGAACGGAACGGTGCCGGGTTACGGCGAGACGGATACGGAAGACATGTATGCGCTCATCAATAACTACACGGTGTTGAGCATGGCGCAGGCCATCGCCCTGCAGCGGGTGCCGATGGCATCAGGTCCTTCCGATCCCGGCATTGAAAAAGCCGTGCGCAATCTCATCCTCACGGAAGATTATGCGCTGATGCAGCGTTTGCTGAAATATGCGCGCGAGGCGCTTTCCGATCATGGCGACGAACAGCTTGCGGTGATGATCGCCGCCAAGCGGCTCGACGATTACAAGCAGGCGCTGGCGCGCCGCAACATCTGGTCGGTGGACAGCCCCGGCACCTATGGCTGGATCATGCAGCAGAGTTGCAAAAACATCGAGAAGATCGGCCGCCTGCCGGGCTTCGAGGAGCTTTTTGCTGCCCGCGCCATACCGGACCTCGCCACCGCATCCAGCCAGAACAGGGCAGCATGATGAAGATACCCTATATTCCCGAAGACGCGCCCTTCAATGGTGACCAGCGCGCCTGGCTCGCCGGCTTTCTGGCCGGACTCCATTCCCGCGCCGCCATCGGTTTGGAGACATCGGTGGCCGCTGCCGCCCCCAAAACGGCTGCCAGCGTGCTGAACATCCTTGTCGGCACCCAGACTGGCAACGCCGAAGCTTTGGCGATGGATATCGCCGCCGCTGCGCGTACCCAGGGCATGCAGCCGGTGGTAACGGCGCTGGACGATGTATCCATGGACAGTCTCGGTTCCATGAAGCGGGTCATCGTCGTCACCTCGACCTATGGCGAAGGCGAGATGCCTGACAATGCCCAGTTGTTCTGGGAGGCGCTTGCCGCTGACGGCGCGCCGCGACTGGACGAGATGAATTTTGCCGTGCTTGCGCTCGGCGATACCGGTTACGACGGCTTCTGCCAGGCGGGCAAGCTCATCGATACGCGCTTCGAACAGCTTGGCGGCAAGCGCATGAAGACGCGGATCGACTGCGATATCGACTTTGAGGATGCGGCCACTGCATGGATCGGCGAGACCCTGCCGCTCGCGCTCGCCCTTGGCGGTGGTGATGCGACGGCTACGGCCGCGCCTGCGGTCGCCGAACCGCCGATGCGGGCGAAGCAGGGCTGGAACCGCAAGAACCCCTATTCGGCGCGGGTAAGCGTCAATCACCGTCTTTCCGGCCCGGGCTCGTCGAAGGAGATCCGCCACTACGAATTCGATCTTGGGGAAAGCGGGCTCGATTATGAGGCGGGTGATGCCCTTGGCGTCGTTCCCCTCAACGATCCGAAACTTGTCGGCGCGCTGCTCGCGCATTTCGGCGCGGGCGCAGAGAGTGAAGTCGCAGGACTGGATCGCCCGGTCGGCGATGCGCTTCTCAACATGTTCGAAATCTCGACACCCTCGCGCGAGCTCGTCGCCGAAATCGGCCGGCGCGCAGGGCATGATGAGCTCAGCCACATCCTTGCGAATGGGGACAGGGAGCAACTTGCTGCCTTTCTCTGGAGCAAGGATATTCTCGATCTGGTCAATCTCGGCGGAAAACCCGTATTCGAGCTTGCGGAATTCGTGACCTTCCTGAAGCCGCTGCAGCATCGCGCCTACTCCATCTCCTCCAGCCCGCTGGTTGCGCAAAACAGCGTGCATCTGACGATTGCCAGCGTGCGTTATCGCGCCGAGGGGCGTGAGCGTGGCGGCGTATGCTCCACCTATCTGGCGGATCGGGTGGAGGCTGGTAAGACTGCCGGAATTTTCGTTTCGCCTAACAAGGCGTTCCGCGTGCCACAGGATAATGCCGCGCCTGTCATCATGGTCGGGCCGGGCACGGGCATTGCACCATTCCGGGCTTTTCTGCAGGAACGACAGGCGAGGGGTGCAAACGGCAGGAACTGGTTGTTCTTTGGCGACCAGCACCGGCAGTCGGATTTCATCTACGAAAACGAGCTTGGCGAAATGAGCCGCACGGGCGTGCTGACGCGCCTCGATCTCGCCTTTTCGCGCGATCAGGCGGAAAAGATCTATGTGCAGACGCGCATGCGCCAGAACGGCAAGGCGCTTTATCAATGGCTCGAAGAGGGAGGCTATTTCTACGTCTGCGGCGATGCGACCCGCATGGCGAAGGACGTCGACGATGCCCTGCATCAGATCGTCATGGATGAGGCGGGCATTTCTGCTGAAGCGGCAGGCGATTATGTGAACCGGCTGAAGCGCGAAAAACGTTATCTGCGCGACGTCTATTAGAGACAGATTATGTGGGGGATCACCCTTGCTGCTCCCGATGGCTCAGCAATTGGTGCAGGTGACCTCCGCATCGCGTTGCTTGAAGAAGTAGTCGCGGCCGATGGTGATCGATCTTACACCGGAGGATGAGACGTCGGTCATGAACATCAGCAATTCATGCGGGACGGAAAGCTCGACATGGATCAGGAAGGTTTCCGCAATCAGCAGACGCGGCGGAACCGCCACCACCGATCCCACGGGATAAGGCTTCTGGTCTCTCTCATCCCAGGACCAGGCGATTTTCGCCTGTTTCTGCTTGTCGATTGTTATGCCGCTGATCTTCAGCTTTAAACCCGTCGTGCTGTAAGGTGCAAAGACGGCGGCTGCAACATGCTGCATGTTTTTAAGATAGGCCTTGTCAACCGAGCCTGTCTTCGAGATCAGGTCGTTGATCGTCGCCGAAGCGCTGCTTGCCCGCTTATAGGTATTGTAGCCGATGGTGAGTTCGAAGGACGTCACATAAAGGGCGAGCAATATCGGGAAGATGATTGCAAATTCCACCGCGCCGACGCCGCGCCGATCCTTTATGAAGCGCGCGGCGAGCGCGGCAAAACGATGTCTGCCATTCGCCACGGCGTCCACCAGCCCTGCCATTATAAGCCTCCGCTTGTGGTGTATTTCTCGTTCATGAAGGCGTCGGTCGCGACGATGAGAAAATGTGAGGGCATGGACCCGTCCGCCGGGCGTATTTTTGTGAGATATGGCCGGATGATATCGGCGATGACGCGCCAGCGATAATAAACGCGCAGCATGTTGATCGTTTCCGGTCCGCCCGGTTTGAAGCCGAATTCCGCCGTATCGAGATCGTAATATTCGCCATAGGCCTTCAGCGGTATCGTGGTTGGAATATCCTTGAAGGCGGGAAAGGAGCGAAGGTCGATATAAAGTTTCTGTTCGGTTTTTATTTCATCGTCAGAGCAGGTGATCATCACCGAAACTTCGTTGCAGAAGTTCTTGCGAAAATCCTCTTTCGAAATCGAACTGCTGATCTGCCCGGTGCGCAGACGCCGCGCCATCGTGTCCGTGGCATTCACGACGACCTGTTCCGCTATCAGGGCGATGAAAGTCTCGATGATTGCAAAGACGACGAGGAAGTAGGGAATGGCGAGGATCGCGAATTCAATAGCCGCTGTCCCGTCGCGCGAGATTCCGAATTTTCTCAGCAATGGCGTCAGTCTGGCCAGTCGCATATGTGTCTATCTTTGGAATATGCGGCAAGCGCAACCGTTGAAATTGTTGCGGACCATAACCAGCCGATGTTTAAATTCAGTTACCCGAACAGGTTCTACTTTAGCGATTCACAAAAATGACACAGGCTTTAAATGCAAAAAGCCCGGCATATTGCCGGGCTTTTGCCGAAAGACAAAAATACGGATTATTCCGCATCCGCTTTTGAAAGAACCTCGAGTGTGGGTGTCGAGGTGATGTTGTAGCCGCAATCCACATAGTGGCATTCGCCGGTCACGCCGCGCGACAGGCTGGACAGCAGATAGAGCGCCGATCCGCCGATATCGTCGATATCGGCCGTGCGTCTCAGAGGCGCGTTTTTCTGGTTCCATGCATAGATCGCCCGCGCATCCGAAATACCGGCGCCCGCCAGTGTGCGGACCGGGCCGGCCGAGATGGCGTTGACGCGGATGTCACGCGGACCGTAATCGGCGGCGAGATAACGCACGGAGGCCTCGAGTGCCGCCTTGGCGACGCCCATGACGTTGTAGTTCGGGATCACGCGCTGCGAACCATTATAGGTCAGCGTCAGCATCGAGCCGCCATTGGTCATCAGTTCAGCGGCGCGCTTGGCGATTTCCGTGAAAGAGAAACAGGAAATGACCATGGTGCGGCTGAAATTGTCGCGCGTCGTATCCGCGTAAAGGCCTTTCAGCTCGTTCTTGTCGGAAAAGCCGATGGCGTGCACGACGAAATCCAGCGAGCCCCACTTTTCGCGGATCGTTGCAAAGAGGGCGTCGACCGAGGCGATATCCTCGACATCGCAAGGCACGATGAAGTCGGAGCCGAGCTCGGCAGCCAGCGGCTTCACACGCTTGCCAAGCGCTTCACCCTGATAGGTGAAGGCCAGTTCCGCACCCTGTGCCGCCAGTGCCTTGGAGATACCCCAGGCGATGGAGTGATTGTTTGCGACGCCCATGATGAGGCCGCGTTTACCCTGCATGATGCCGTTCATGGGCAATTATCCGTTATGACGCTGGAAGACGAGCGTGGCGTTGGTGCCGCCGAAGCCGAAGGAATTGGAAAGGATGGTGTCGATCCTGGCGTTGTCGATGCGGCTGCGAACGATCGGAACGCCTGCAAATTCCGGATCGAGCTCGGAAATATGCGCGCTTTCGCCGATGAAGCGTTCCTGCATCATCAACAGGCCGTAGATCGATTCCTGCACGCCAGCCGCACCCAGTGAATGGCCGGTGAGAGACTTGGTCGACTGGACATGCGGGATCTTGTCACCGAAGACTTCACGGATCGCGCCGATTTCCTTGCTGTCGCCAACCGGCGTCGAGGTGCCGTGGGTGTTGATGTAGTCGATGTCGCCCTTGACGGTGGAAAGCGCCTGCCGCATGCAGCGGATCGCGCCTTCGCCCGAAGGGGCCACCATGTCGTAACCGTCGGAGGTCGCACCGTAACCGACGATTTCGGCGTAGATCTTCGCGCCGCGCGCCTTCGCATGTTCCAGCTCTTCGAGAACCAGCACGCCCGCACCGCCGGCAATCACGAAACCGTCGCGGTTGACGTCATAGGCGCGCGAGGCGACGCTCGGGGTCTCGTTATATTTGGACGACATGGCGCCCATGGCGTCGAAGAGGTTGGACATCGACCAGTCGAGATCCTCATGGCCGCCCGCGAACATTATGTCCTGCTTGCCCCACTGGATCATTTCGGCGGCGTTGCCGATACAATGCGCCGAGGTGGAGCAGGCCGACGAGATGGAATAATTGACGCCATGGATCTTGAACCAGGTGGCAAGCGTCGCGGAGGCGGTGGAGGACATGGCCTTCGGCACGGCAAAGGGGCCGATGCGCTTCGGGCTGTTGTTCTTCAGCGTAATGTCTGCGGCCTCGACGATGGTGCGGGTGGAAGGACCGCCCGAACCCATGATGATGCCGGTGCGTTCGTTGCCGCTGATGTCGCTCTCTTCGAGACCGGAATCGGCGATCGCCTGCTTCATGGCGACATGGTTCCACGCGCCGCCCTGTGACAGGAAGCGCATGGCGCGGCGGTCGACCAGATCGGTCGGGTCGAGAGAGGGTTTGCCCCAGACCTGGCACTTGAAACCGTGTTCGGCAAAATCCGGCGAAAAGGAAATGCCGGATTTCGCATCGCGCAACGATGCGGTGACTTCAGCGGCATCACCGCCGATGGAAGAAACAATACCGAGGCCGGTGACAACAACTCGTCTCATGAAAGGGACCTTTTCTTAAGATTTCGGCTGGACGACCGAAGCCGCCCGGCTTTTGCCAGGACTTATTCCGTCTGCCTCAGGCAGTCTTTTCCTTCGACAGTCCTACACGAAGGTCCGTCGCCTGATAAATGGTTTCTCCATCCGCCTTCAGCCAGCCATCGGCTGTTCCAAGCACCAGACGACCGCGCATCACGCGCTTGAAATCAATGCCGTACTGAAGGAGCTTGGTGTGAGGGCGGACCATGCCCTTGAATTTGACTTCGCCGGTGGAGAGCGCCATGCCGCGGCCTTCTTCGCCCAGCCAGCCGAGGAAGAAACCCGTCAGCTGCCACATGCCGTCAAGGCCGAGGCAGCCCGGCATGATCGGGTTGCCCTGGAAATGGCAGGGGAAATACCAGTCATCGGGGCTGACATCGTATTCCGCGCGGATGAAACCCTTGTCGAAGGCGCCACCGGTTTCGGAAATTTCGGTGATGCGGTGAACCATGAGCATGGGGGGCAATGGGAGCTGGGCATTTCCCGGGCCGAACAATTCGCCGCGACCGCAGGACAGGATCTCCTCGTAATTGTAACTTGATTGCCTCGTTGCCATACCGCTTTCACTTCCCCAGTTACTGGTGTTGATCGACTTCACTAGAGCAAGTTAGGTTCAAAATGAAGCGCTGCAAGGGCAGAGGCCGCTCCGGCGTCATTCTTTGTCTTCGAACCTTCTTTGCAGAAGTCATTACCTCAATATGCCGTCCGCATACAGGAACCATCCGGCAGGAACCAGAGGAAATTTGCAAGAATGGCCGGTTTGCCGCCATTTGCCGCGCCTGACGGCGCTGAAACTATTGAAAGCATTCGCTGCAAAAGATATATGCTAATGCAATTGACGAGTTTCATACCTCTGTTTGGAATGGGATTGCATGGCATTTGACGCCACATTGGATATCGGAACGAGGCTGCGGCGCTCGGGGCTGCGCCCCACGCGCCAGCGTGTGGCTCTGGGCGATCTTCTCTTCGCAAAGGGCGATCGCCACCTGACGGTGGAGGAACTGCACGATGAGGCGGTCACCGCCGGCGTGCCTGTTTCCCTCGCCACCGTCTACAACACGCTGCACCAGTTCACCGAAGCCGGTCTGATCCGCGTTCTGGCCGTGGAAGGCGCGCGCACCTACTTCGACACCAATGTCTCGGATCACCACCATTTCTTCGTGGAGGGCGAGAACGAGGTTCTCGATATTCCGATCAATAATCTCCAGATCGACAATCTGCCGGAAGCGCCCGAAGGCATGGAAATCGCCCATGTGGATGTGGTCATCCGCCTTCGCCGCAAGCGCGGTTGAAGCTTTGCCTGATAGTTGATGTGAAAAAGGCGCCCGTGGGCGCCTTTTCTGTTTTCAGCTGTCATTTCCATATGTCACTTCATGACATCTTCCGGTCGTCTGCCGGGCTTGGCCTTGTAGGGCGGGAAAGTCCAGCCGAAGACCAGCGCGCCGGACCGGATGCCAAAGGCCGTCAGGACCCCCGCCGCTGATGCGGCATAAAGCGGTGCGCCGAGGAAATAGACGACAATGAAGGTGGAGGAGCCCAAAAGCGCGCAGGTGATGTAAATCTCCGGGCGCAATAGAACGGAAGGTTCCCCGGCGAGAATATCACGCAGCACGCCACCGAACGTGGCTGTCAGAATGCCGGTGACGATGGCGACGGTTGCGGAGCCGCTTGCGGCGAGGCCCTTTGCCGCTCCCATGACGCAATAGGCGGAAAGACCGAGCGCATCGAGCCAGATCAATACGCGATAACGGGATTCGAAAAGATGCGCGGTGAAGAACAGCAGAACCGCGACCGATACGCAGACCAGAATATAGGTCGGGTTCACCACCCAGAAGACCGGCGTTCTGCCCAGCACGAGATCGCGCACCGTGCCGCCGCCAATGCCGGTCGCAGCCGCAAAGAACAGGAAGCCGATCAGGTCGAGCTGCTTGCGCGAGGCGGCCAGCGCACCGGTTGCGGCAAAGATGGCGACGCCGGCATAATCGAGAAAACCGAGAAGCGTCATGAAAAGGTTCCCCCCGAAACACGGTCCGCGAACACGTCAGTGTCGCGCAAGCACTAAACTCTAGGCTGGCCGCCCGGATGATCGCAACATCCATAACCGAAACGGATGCAAAGGAAAATGCCGTGAGAATCGCTCTCGTTGCCGCTCTTCAGGTGCTGGTCTTCTTGATGTTTCCGGCGGCGCTGTCGGCGCAGCAGCAGCTGGTGAGTGATCCCGAGATTTACGAAAAGGATCATTTCCGCAGGGAGTGCAAGGTGGCGGCCTTTGGTGATGATTTCGTCACACGGCTGGATATCAACAATGACGGGCTGATGGATGCCGTCGTCAATCACGGCGTTCTCGATTGCGACGGCGAAAAGGGCCGCAGCTGCGACGATGAGGGCTGCCCCTATAATTTCTACGTTCAGGTGAAGGAGGGCGGTTATCTGATGATCGCCACGGCCCGGATTTACGGCTATGACTTCATCAAGCGTTTCGGCAACATGGTCTTCGTGCTGAAGATGCATCCCCGTTATTGCGAGCGCACCGACAAGGAACCCTGCCTGATGACGGTGCGGGTACGCGGTACGAAATTCGTCACCATTTCGCGAAAATGACAGCGGCAGCCCTTACGGCGCAATCCGTCGGATTTTGACCCTCTGATTGTATCGCTGCCGAAGCGAGCGCGGAATGACGAGGGTGGCGGTGGCGACGGCGAAAACCGCGGCCGCAACGACCCACAAAGCATCCGAATGCAGCGTGGCGCCCAGAACGGCGCCGCAGATCGCGCCGCAGAGCATGCCGAGCCAGGGTACGATCTGGATGCCCCAGTCAAGGCTCCGTTCGCCGAGAAGAAAACGGCCGATGCCGCGGCCGAAACGGGAAAGGGCGCCGGTCACATAGGTGAGGCCGATCGGCAGCCCCTCAATATGCTCCACTGCGGCATTGACCATGCCCATGGCGAAAACGACGAGATAAAATTGCGCGAGACCTGATGTTTCGCCGCGCAGCAGCGCCGCAATCGCCACCAGCGATCCCACCACCATGAGAACGGCGAAAATGCGCCGGTCGAACTTGTGCGCCACAACGATGCCGCCGGCATTGCCCGCCACGAAGGCCACGATCGCAAAGAGCAGTTTCGCCGCATGGGAATAGATGCCCGCTTCCATCGAGACGGCGGCGCGCGTTGTGTTACCGGTCATGAAGGAGACGAAATCTCCGGAAATATAAAGACCCACCGCGTCGGTCATGCCGGCAATGAAGGAAATGGCGGCAACCAGCGCAATACCTGTTCCGGTGCGCCTTGCCTTGATAATGTTGCGACGTCTCTGTCTGGTCATGGAAAGCTCGATAGGAAAACGGCGGGCCAATACCCGGCCGCGTCACACTATGTGTAGGACGGCGGATGGCCAGTTTGCAATATTTCCGGCGGCTTTCGAATGTGTCTATTTTGTCTAGACAAATATAAAATCCCTGCCTACGATGCCTCAAATAAAGCGATAAAAAATGTCGCACAAAAATAAATCAAAAGGGGTTCAGATCATGAAAAAAACGTGGGTTCTCGCCACTATTGCAACGCTTGTCTCATCCGCTTCCGCCTATGCGGAGACGTCGGTGACCATCGGCATGTCCGGCTGGACCGGTTTTGCGCCGCTGACACTCGCCAAGGAAGCGGGTATTTTCGAAAAGAACGGCCTGAAGGTCGATATCAAGAAGATACCGCAGGCAAGCCGGCATCTGGCCCTGGCATCGGGTGATATCCAGTGCGCTGCCACCACGGTGGAAACATGGATCGCCTGGAATGCCAACGGTGTGAAGTCCACCCAGATTTTCCAGATGGACAAATCGCATGGCGCCGATGGCATTGCGGTGCGCAGCGACGTCTCCAAGGTCACCGACCTCAAGGGAAAGACGATTGCCGCTTCCGCGCCCGGCACGTCGCCCTATTTCTTCCTTGCCTGGATTCTCAAGGAAAACGGACTGACGCTGAAGGATGTAAAGGTCGTCAATCTTGAGCCGGGACCGGCCGCGCAGGCATTTGTCGCCGGCCAGAATGATGCGGCCATGACCTATGAGCCCTACCTGTCCACTGTGCGTGCCGCCCCCGACAAGGGCAAGATTCTGGCCACGACGCTGGATTATCCCGCCGTCATGGATACGTTCGGTTGCACACCGGATTTCCTGAAGGACAATCCGCAGGCGGCGAAAGCCCTGGCGGACAGCTATTTCCAGGCGCTCGATCTCATCAAGGCAGATCCTGAGAAGTCCTATGCGACGATGGGCGCGGATGTGAAGCAGGCCGGAGAGGCCTTTGCGGCTTCGGCAAAGTTCCTGGAATGGCAGGACAAGGCCGCCAACCAGAAATTCTTCGAGGGTGAATTCAAGACCTTCTCCGAAAAATCGGCCGATCTGCTGCTCGAAATCGGCGTGATCAAGTCGAAGCCCGATCTTTCGACCCTCGCGGATACGTCCTTCATCAAGTGACGGAAGCAGGCGGCTGCGTCCCCTCGCAGGGAATCTTGCCGCCAATGACACGCAGGAAAGTGTCTTCCAGGCCGGGAATGGTGTGGAGGCGCTTTGAGGGCGCGGCGCCGCTGCCGCGCCAGTTCTCCCAGACAGGCGACAGTATGCAACCTCTTCAACCCATCAGGAACAGCACGAGGATTGCCCTCGGTATCCTGTTCTTCGTGCTGTTTTTCTCCGCCTGGGGCCTCGCCACGCTGGGCGGCTTCGTATCGCCGACCTTTCTGGCCGACCCCATCACCATGCTGAAGGACGGCATCTATCTCATCACCGATCAGGGCTTTGCCAGCGATATCGGCATGACCATCTGGCGCGTGGTGGGCGGTTTCGTGCTGGCATCGGTGGTTGCCGTGCCGCTCGGCATCGCCATGGGGGCGTATAAACCCATCGAAGCGCTGCTGGAGCCCTTCGTCTCTTTCGCGCGCTACCTTCCGGCGTCCGCCTTCGTGCCGTTGCTCATTCTCTGGGCCGGCATTGGCGAGATGCAGAAGCTGCTGGTGATCTTCATCGGCGCGGTGTTCCAGATCATCCTGATGGTGGCCGTAGCGGTCGCCGGTACGCGGCGCGATCTGGTGGAGGCCGCCTATACACTCGGCGCAAAAGACCGGGGCGTGGTTCGCCGTGTGCTCATTCCGGCCAATGCGCCTGACATTGCCGAAATCCTCCGCCTCGTTCTCGGCTGGGCGTGGACCTATGTCATCGTCGCCGAACTGATCGGCGCGTCGTCGGGCATCGGGTATATGATCATCAACAGCCAGGCGCTGATGGCGACCGGGCAGATCATCTTCGGCATCATCGTCATCGGTGTTATCGGCCTCATCTCGGATTTCGCGTTCAAATCGCTGAACCGGAAGCTTTTCGCCTGGAGGCTTGCCTGATGAGCGAACTCGTTATCAAGGGCGTCAGCCGCACCTTTCCGGGCGTTCAGGGCGGGCAGCCGACGCTGGCCCTGCAGCCCACCAGTCTGGAAATTCCCCGCAACGATTTCGTCACGATCCTTGGTCCATCAGGATGCGGAAAATCGACGTTGCTGCGCATTATCGCCGGTCTCGACCGTCCGACGACGGGTGAGGTTCTTCTCTCCGGCCGGGCGGTGACGGGGCCGGGGGCGGATCGCGGCATGGTATTTCAGTCCTATACGCTGTTTCCCTGGCTGACGATCCGGGAAAACGTCGCCTTCGGTCTGCGCGAACGTGGTGTGGCCGAGAAGGAAAAATGGGAGATTGTCGATAGCTATATCGACAAGGTCGGCCTGCGCGGTTTTGAAAACCATTGGCCGAAACAGCTCTCCGGCGGCATGCAGCAGAGAACGGCGATTGCCCGTGCCCTGGCGAACGGCCCGAAAATCCTGCTGCTCGATGAGCCTTTCGGCGCTCTCGATAACCAGACGCGCGGGCTGATGCAGGAATTGTTGCTCGGCATCTGGGAGCGCGAGCAGAAGACCGTCATTTTCGTCACCCATGACATTGAAGAAGCGGTCTTCATGGCGTCGCGTGTGGTGACCATGTCCGCAAGGCCGGGTCGCATCAAGTCGATCACGCCGGTCGACCTGCCGCATCCGCGTCACTACACCGTCAAGGCCAGCCCGGAATTTTCTCAGCTGCGCGCCAAACTGACGGAGGAAATCCGCAGCGAGGCGATTGCTGCCGCTGCCCATGGATAGTTGACCGAGCGAACCGGGAGGATGAAAGCATCGGGATGAGGAGCACAGGCGCCGATCTTCAGGAGAGATCACTGCACGAACGCATCCGCAACGATGTCGAGCGCCACATCATGTCGGGCGAATGGCCGCCTGGATATCGCATTCCCTTCGAACACGAGATGACCCGGCAATATGCCTGCTCGCGCATGACGGTGAACAAGGCTTTGGGCGAGCTGGTGCAGCGGGGCCTGATTGAAAGACGCCGCCGTCTCGGTACCTTCGTCCGCCAGCCCCATGCCCAATCGGCTGTGCTGGAAATCCATGATATCGAGCGGGAGGTGCAGGCGCTCGGCCTCGTTTACGGATACCGGCTGGACAAGCGGCGTCTGCGCCCTGCCGGTGACGACGACGGTGCGGCGATGGCGCTTGCCGCCGATGCCCGGGTTCTGGAACTCACCTGCACGCATTTTGCCGGCGGCGTTCCTTTTTGTCTGGAGGAGCGCATCATAAATGTCATCGCCGTTCCAGAGGCGGAAATCACGGATTTTTCGCAGATGGGGCCGGGAACATGGTTGCTGAAGATGGTGCCCTGGAGTGCCGCCGAACATCGCATCAGCGCCGTTTCCGCCGACCGCAGGAGTGCGGCGGCGCTGGGCATCGCATCCGGTGCCGCCTGTCTGGTCATTGATCGCCGCACATGGCACGGGGCGGATTATATTACCCACGTCAGGGTCACCTATCCCGGTGACCGGCACGCGCTCGTCGCGCAATTTTCGCCTTCGCAGAACAACTGAAGGCCGCAGCGCAGTCACTTTTTTGTAAAGAAGAGTTTGCGAGTCGTCTTTTGACAATATAATAGTTGTCAAAAGAACTCAGGTTTATTATCGGAACGTCAAGCTTTCACGACGGCATCCGTTTATGACCCCGGCTTTCAGGAGCCGGCCAATCTGCGGATGAGTTCATCGACGGAAATCCGGGATTAAAATTATGTCAGCTGAGACCTCCATTTCTTCCGCCTCCCTCAACAGGGCAAACAAGTTGCGGCATCTCTCCCTTGCCACGGCAGTCACCCTGCTGGCCGGGCTGAGTGCCGGCGTGGCTTTGGCTCAGACGGCATCCGACCCCCAGATTCAACCCGCGCCTCAAACGGAAACCGTCCAGCCCGCCCTGCCGCCGGCGGAAGCGCCTGTGACACCGAATGCGCCGGCGATCCAGCCAGCCCAGCCTTCCGCGACCGCACCGGAACAACCGGCCGCCGAGGTGCCTGCCCAGCCGTCTTCGAACCCGCCTGCGCCCGCTCAATCGGCAACCGATCCCGTGCCGGCACCCGAGGGCGTTGCGCCGCAGCCGACGCCGACCGAACAGCCGGGACAGGCCAACCAGACGGTAGCGCCGAATGAGGCTTCGACGCCGATAGAGCCCGTGAGCACTGAACCCGCAAGTGCTGAACACCGCGCCGACATCCCGCACAATCTGTCGCCCTGGGGCATGTTCATGGCGGCGGACTGGGTCGTGAAGGGCGTGATGATCGGTCTTGCCTTCGCATCGCTGGTTACCTGGACGGTCTGGGTGGCAAAATCGATCGAGCTCGCCGGTGCACGGGTGCGTGCAGGCGCGACACTGAAGGTCATTCGCCGGGCCAAAACCCTGACCGAGGCAACCGAGGCTGTTGAAAACAAGGGCGGCCCGGCCGCACTCATGCTGCGCATGGCGACCCACGAAATGCAGCTTTCCGACGCGGTGGTCGAACACACGGATGGCGGTGGTATCAAGGAACGGGTTTCCTCGGCGCTGTCGCGTATCGAAACCCATGCCGGCCGCCGCATGTCGCGCGGAACGGGTGCCCTGGCAACGATCGGTTCCACCGCACCCTTCGTTGGCCTGTTCGGCACGGTCTGGGGGATCATGAACTCCTTCATCAGCATTTCGGAAACGCAGACCACCAATCTTGCCGTTGTCGCACCCGGCATTGCCGAGGCGCTTCTGGCTACCGCCATCGGCCTCGTTGCCGCTATTCCCGCGGTGGTGATCTATAACGTTTTTGCCCGCTCCATCACCGGTTACCGCCATCTGCTGGCGGATGCCGCAGCCGGCGTGGAGCGCCTCGTCAGCCGCGACCTTGATTTCCGCCG
This sequence comes from Rhizobium rhizogenes, assembly GCF_002005205.3. The sequence continues at coordinate 2,834,361 of NZ_CP019701.2, forward strand.
TATTCCGCCAGGCAGTGCCAGTAAGCCCGCCGTGTCGCTGGTTGGACGGTGATCGATCATGGCTGGCGGAATTCGCGAAAACAGCGGTGACGATCTCTCCGAAAACCATGAGATCAATGTCACGCCCTTCATCGATGTGATGCTGGTGCTGCTCATCATCTTCATGGTGGCCGCACCGCTCGCCACTGTTGATGTGAATGTCGATCTGCCGGCATCCACCGCCAGGCCGGCGGAGCGGCCGGAAGAACCGCTTTATCTGACGGTGAAGGACGATCTTTCACTCAACCTCGGCAATGATGCGGTCGCCCGCGAAGCCCTGGCAGCAGCGATAGACCGGCAGACGGGCGGCAAGAAGGATACGCGCATTTTCCTGCGGGCCGATAAGGCCGTCGACTATGGTCACTTCATGGAAATCATGAATCTGCTCAGGGATGCGGGTTATCTGAAGATTGCCCTGGTGGGGCTCGAAAATGCTGCAGCAGCAGCCACACAGCCCCCGGCCGGGCCTACCGCGCCGGCGGCGCAGGGAACCGCGCCATGACCGAAAACGGCTACCCGCAGGCCCGCCATTCCCGTCTCGGGGAAGTGATGCTGTGGTCCACCGCGGCGCTGCTGATGCTGAGCGTTCATGCCGGCTTTGCCTATTACCTGATGCAAGAGCCGGAGGAACTGGATGCCGGCGGACCGCCGCCTGCCGCGATCATGATCGAAATGGCGGCGATACCGGAAGCCGTCAAGACCGAGGAAACGACGCAGGCGCAGGATGTCGAAGACGCCGAAGAGGTAAAGAGCGACAGCAGCGAACCGTTGGAAGAGGCCGCTCCGGAAGAGCCGCCACCACCGGAACCGGTTGCGGAAACACCACCGCCAGAACCCGTTCAGCCGCCTGAACCGCCGGTCGAGGAGATTGTCGAGCCGCAGGAAATTCCCGAGCCGGTGGAGCCGATTGATCCCGTGCAGGAGCAGATGATGGCGGAACTCGAAAATGTCGAGGTTCCCTTGCCCGTCATGCGGCCTCCGCCTGTCGAAAAGAAGGTGGAAAAGAAAGAGCCGGAAGAGAAAAAGAAAGTCGAGCGCCAGCGTCCCAAACCGCAGCAGGCATCGGAATTGCGCGAAACCGCGAAGGCGGAGGCCCAGCAGTCTGACCGGACGGCGGCATCGCGCAACAATGCCGGTTTCTTCTCGTCATCATCGGCCTCGCCTGCGAAATGGGGATCGAAGGTTCGCTCGCATATCCAGCGGCGCAAGCCACGTTCGCTGCGCAGTGATGCGATGACGGCGACAGTGCGGTTCAGGGTTAATGATGCCGGCGCCATCAGCGGGGTCAGCGTTGTGCAGTCTACGGGCGACTCCTCCATCGACCAGCAGATCGCAGCCTGGATTCAGAGCGCGTCACCCGTGCCGGCGCCTCCTCCGGAAGCAAACAAGACGATCACGCTGCCGATCAGCATCCGCTAGAACAGCGTTTGAACAGACGGCTATCCACTATTCTTCGCGCGTGAACCGGTTTGTGCGCGAATAAGATTTCGCGAATGTTTTCGATGGTGTAGGTCTTGTCGACTTTACCAAGCAGAGGCATTCCGGAATGAAATTCTCAATCGCAGAGGCGGAGGATCTCGTATCCTCTATCTTTGAGCGCAATGGCGTTCTGCCGCAGAACGCCCGCTCGGTGGCCAAGGCGCTCGTGGCGTCGGAAGCCGCGGGTCAGAGCGGTCACGGTTTTCGCCGTATTCCCGTTTATGTCCGTCAGGCGCGGGTCGGAAAGGTCGATGGCAAGGCGCGGCCGGTGGCGAAGCGCGTGAAGCCGGGTGTCCTGTCAATCGATGCCAATCATGGTTATGCCTATCCGGCGATCGACTGCGCGCTGGAGGAATTGCCTGAAATGGTCCGGCAGCAGGGCATTGCGCTTGCTGCAATCCACCGCTCCCATCATGCCGGTGTCATGGCGCTGACCGTCGAACGTTTTGCCGACATGGGTCTCGTCGCGCTCATGTTCGCCAATGCGCCGGCATCCATGGCGCCCTGGGGTGGCAGCAAACCGCTTTACGGCACCAATCCGATCGCCTTCGCCACCCCCGTCGGCAACGCCGACCCGCTGGTGATCGATCTGGCGCTCTCCAAGGTCGCGCGCGGAAAGATCATGGCGGCGCGCCAGAAGGGTGAGACCATTCCGGGTGACTGGGCGCTCGACAGTAATGGCCGGCCGACGACCGATCCGGAAGAAGCGATAGCGGGAACCATGGTGCCCGCAGGTGAGGCGAAAGGTGCCGCGCTGGCGCTGATGGTGGAAATCATGGCCGCTGCGCTGACCGGCGGAAATTTCGCGTTTGAGGCCTCCTCCCTTCTGGATGACAAGGGTGCGCCGCCCGCCCTTGGCCATACGATCATAGCCATAGATCCGGTATCGACAGGCAGTGCGGCCTTTGCCGAGCGGCTGGCGCTGATTGCCGGCGAGATCGAAAAACAGGAAAATGTACGCCTGCCCGGCCGGCGCAGTCAGGGTATCCGCCGTCAGGCGCTGGAAGGTGGCATCGTCATCGAAAGCGATATTCTCGCCGAAATCCGGTCGCTCTAAAGAGTTGCAAAATGAAAACCCGGCGGATCCAGTGATCCGCCGGGCAAACCGTTTATGGCCGCTTGCATTTGCGTCTATATGGGCCGGAAATCATTTCCTGCCCGCTTTTGGTCCGCCATCCCGCCACCAAAATGGGGGATTTGACGCAGAAAGCCGCTCATCCGGTTTTCAGCTTACGGAAAGGGGACGAATTCACGTAAGCCTGGAGCGAAAAATCTTTAGATGTCCTGTTCAATCAGGCCGCGCAGCAGGGCAATGCTGACGGCATTCAGCAGATTGGCCGCGCCGAGCCTGGTCCGCACTGCTTCCAGTACGTCCTTCACTTCCGCTTCCTTCGCGCCAGTCACAAGGGCGATGTGGGAAGGGTGTTTACCCCGCGCCACCAGTCCCAGATAGTGCCGTTCCCGGTCTGAAAGGGTGATTTCGCGCGTCTGGCGACGTTCATGCGGCGTTTTTAAAGACATGTTCTTTCTGCCTCAAAAGAGATTGACCTTCCCGGAGTGCGATCAGGTAATAATTTCATTCCCTGAGACCCGCTCGCCAACGCTCTGTCTGCACGCGAACAGAAACGCCAATTTCGCCAATAAGTTTCATATGGCATCAGGAATTATGCGATGAGCGGCCGCTTTCGCAGCCGGCGGGCCCCGGTATTGACGGTATCCCCCGGCCATTGGAAGAACAGTCGCTCCGACATGTCCTGAACCGGTATCGGTTCTGGCCCGGAACAATGTACAAATTCAAAGCTTTGGAATGTTTCCGTCACACTCGACGGGCCACGCGGCGCTCTAATAGGCGATATCGGACAGCGATAAAATAACATCCCACGCCAAGTTTTGCGCTTTTATTGTTATGTTTCGGCACACATGCCGTGAAAAGCCGACATAATTTTTAAATTTAAAGTGTAATTTTGAAATATAGGTGCCGTAAATGGGTTTTATCCGGCGGAATGATGCGCATGTTTCTTGCGAATATCCGTCGGGGTGGCCCCGAACCAGCGGGACACCGAGCGTGAAAACGCTCCGGGTGTCGAATAGCCCAGCCTGTAGCTTATGTCTGAAACCGGCAGGTCGCTTTCCACCAGAAGCTTGAAGCCGGCGTTCTTGCGTATGGCATCCTTGATCTCGTTGAGATTAGTGCCAAGTTCGGCAAGCCGCCGCTGAAAACTCCGTTCGGAGAGATTGAAATAGGGTGCGATCTCGCCGAGAGAAAGCTCCGCATCCGACAGCCGCATCTGCATGTATCGTTTCACCTGGTCGATGAAATGTGTTGCGTCGGCCGAGGTTTCCGGTCGCAGCATCCGGCACTGCAAATTCATCAGCTCGAAAAGCCGCTCATCCGCATTCGGATTGACCACATCGAGAAGCGATACGGGAAGACGCATCGTATGGATCGGCTGGGAAAAGCTGATCCGTTTGCTCATTTTTTCTTTAAATAGCTGAATATTAATCGGTTTCTGCCGCTCCAGACCGATTTCGATCTGGTGGATGCGCTCGCCGAGAATATCGCGAAGGCGCTGGATCAACACTGTCAGGGATAGATCCACATATTGGTCCCGCTTGGCGATAACAGGCGCAAAGGACCAGGAAAGCGTTACATGTGTGGTGTCCGCAACCATGGTGAAATTGCTGTTGTTGGTTGCGTAATAAACGTGATCCTGAAGAAAACGCAGAAAAGCCCGCACCGTGGGCGCGCTGATCAGGCCATAGCCGAATGCGCCGGATGCACCGGCCGGAAAGCTGGAGGCGCATTGCAGACCGAAGGCATCGTCACCCGAAATCAGGGCGCAGGTTTCAAGCAGGCGGCACAATCTGTCGAGGCTTATGCGCTCCGTCAGGCTGTCGAAAGTGGCGGGATCGATATCGAGAGCCTTGCAGATGGGGGCGATATCGATGCCCCGCGACCGCGCATAATTGCCGACGCCGGCGGCCAGACCAGCCACCACAGTTATCTCGTCACTGACCCTCTTTTCGGGCATCCCTCGCCTTGGCGTACCATGTTTGGAAATTGTCGCCTGATGGTAAGCTTTGCAAGGCTATTTGTCGAGCAGTACGGGCCGGGAATTCAAGACCGGCTAAGGCCGCAGCTTTGTTCCAGCACTTGCAGAATGGTCCTGCCGGCATCTTCGATGGCGCCGCTATTATCCACCGTCGTCACGTCGAAGTCTCCGGTGACCGTAAGCGAGCTGCGTTCCAGCCGCCGCAGGATATCTTCGCGGCTTTCCCGTCCGCGTTGTTCCAGCCGCCGTGCCAGCACCTCCGGCCGGGCAACGATGTTCACGACCTTGAGACGGGAAAAGGCCGAGCCGAATTGCGGCAGGGCCGAGCGGGAACCGTTGGCGATGACCACGTCTCCCGCCTCTAGATGACGGTGGACCATGGCCGGAATGCCATATTTCAGCCCATGCGCCTGCCAGGAGACGGCGAATGCGCCTTCATCCGCCAGCCGGTTGAACTCATGCATCGAAACCGCATCGTGGTTTTCGCCGCCTGCATCGCCGCTGCGGGTAATGACCCGGCGGGTGAAGTGAAAACCGGGCCGTCCGGACAATTGCGTTGCCGCATAGTCCATCAGCGTGTCCTTGCCGGCCCCGCTCGGGCCGACAACCACGATCATCGTTCCCGGCATTTTTTCACGCCGGCTGTCCTCCCCGCCGTCGGTCATGCCACGCGCTTGCCTTGGCGCCAGATCGAACGGGCGACCGGAACGCCATCTTCGCGGTGAACCCGGACCAGATCGGCGCGCAATCCCGTTGCGATACGGCCGCGGTCAAAAAGGCCAACGGTGCGCGCCGGCGTGGCGGTAACCATGCGGAGCGCCTCCGGCAGGGTGATGGCTTCCACCTGATCGGCGAGCAGGAACGGTGCGAAAAGCAGGCTGAACGGCACATAGTCGGAAGAAAGGACATCCAGCACGCCGATTTCGGCAAGATCACGGGCAGCGATGTTACCCGAATGGGACTTGCCGCGAACGATGTTCGGCGCGCCCATCAGGACGCTCATGCCGGCGCTGTGCGAGGCCTTTGCCGCCTCGACGCTGGTGGGGAATTCCGCCAGCTTCACACCGTGGCCGATCGCTTCGCCCACATGCGCTTCGGTGGCGTCGTCATGGCTTGCGACCGTGATGCCGCGCTCGGCGCAGCGGGCTGCCAGATAATCGCGGTGCTTGGCGGAATATTCGGCCGATGCGGCCTGCCGCCGCCGCACGAATTCGGCAAAAGCCTCGTCGCTCAGCCCGCGCTTCTTCTGGTAATAGAAGATGTACTGATCCATGGACTGGAACTGGCGCTGACCCGGAGAGTGGTCCATCAGCGAAATCAGCCGAACGCGCGGATCGGTTTCGAAGTCCTCGAAATGTTCGAGCACATCGGCGGAGGCAACCTCACAGCGCAGATGCAGCAGGTGATCCGCACGCAAACGGTTCTGGTCCGCTGCCGCCTCGATAGCGTCAGCCATTTCCCGCATTTCACCCTTCTTGAAACCGCCATCCTCATCCGAGCCGAGCCGCAGGCAGTCGAACACAGTGGTGATGCCGGAGGCCGCCACCTGTGCATCATGGGCCTGAATGGCGGCAATCTTGTCCCAGATCACGCCGGGACGCGGTGAATAATGTTGCTCCAGATGGTCGGTATGCAGTTCCACCAGACCGGGGATGAGGAAATCGCCTTCGAGATCCTCTCCGGTTTTGGAGGCGCCTTCGCTGATATCGGCGATCTTGCCGTCGCGGATCAGAACAGATCCCAGAATAATATCGTCTTCCAGGACGATACGGGCATTGGACAGGGCGTGCTCGGTCATGGGTTCGCATCTTTCTTTGGCTGCTGGCCAAGCGGGTGCCAGCGATGAACGGTAAAGGGCGCGCCGCGCGTTTCTTCAATGAACAAAGCGAGGCCGGAAATGGTGAGGGGCTGGTCGACGAATTCGGCAAAACGCGCCGAAAGAACCTCTTGCATGGTGGGCTGGTCACCCTCGTCGATGCGGCCGGTGAGCGTCATGTGAAAGCGGAAGTCGTCCATGACATGCGGATAACCCCAGAGTGACAGATTCTGCCGCTGGCTTTCCGTCAGCATTTGCGGCCGCCGCCGCGCAATATCGGTCTCCGACAGGGGCGCACGAAACCGGTCAAAATGATCGACGATCTCGGCGGCGAAATCCTGCAGCGGCTGGTAGGTCCGGTCCGGAACGAGCGCGAAAAACGGCCCGAGCGCGTCAACGACGACACGCGGAATATCGAAGGCCGACTGGCTGGCCGCGAAGTCTTCCACAGCGGTGAGCAGCTCCGCTTCATTGTATTTTTCGGCAAGCTCGAAAGGAGCCTTCAGCGTCGCGTGGAAGCCGTAACGGCGCGGTTCCTCCGTCATCTCGGCATAGTCGACGTGGTCGTCATGCAACGCGCCGGAAAATGCATTGCGGCCAAGCCAGCGTGACGCTGCTTCAGTCAGCGGATGATCTTTAGCCGGAGAAAAATAGATGGCGTAGCGCACGGCAAGCACTCTTCAGTGTCATGGGAAACCAGGGATGAGAAGCTATTTGGCGTGACTCGCCCGCTTCCCGCAAGGTCAGGAGTGCGAGGTAATCGCTTTCCGTGACAGAATGATGATGCCCATGAAAAAACGCATTCGAAATGCGCCAACCACTCCGAGTGCAATGAGAGCGCAGACGGATATAACGAGGGAGGTGGCCGGCATAAATCAGGACTGCGCGAGTGTCTGGGGTGTGAGGACAAACGTCGCTGCGACTTTCGTCACCACACCCGATCATGGCCTAGTGCTGTGTTTTGCCGATCAGGCGGGAACGCAGCGAGTTGGAAATATGGTCGAACAGGAAAACGACGAAGAGGATAAGCAGGACCATATAGGCGACCTTGTCCCAATCGGCATTGGTACCCATCGCTTCCAGCAGTTTCAGGCCGATGCCACCCGCACCCACTGCGCCGATGATCGTGGCGGAGCGGGTGTTGCTTTCCCAGAAATAGAGCGATTGCGAAATGAAGACCGGCAGCACCTGCGGCAGCACACCGAAGCGATTGACAGCAATCGGGGAAGCGCCGACCGATTTGACGCCCTCGCGCTGCTTGTCGTCGACATTCTCCAGCGCCTCGGCATAGACCTTGCCGAGCGCGCCCGTATCGGTGAAGAAGATCGCGGCAATGCCGGGGATCGGTCCCGGGCCGAAACTGCGGGTGAAGAACAGCGCCCAGATCAACATGTCGATGGAGCGCAGGAAGTCGAACAGGCGCTTCATGCCCCAGTTCGCAGCCTTGTTGGCGGTGATATTGCGCGCCGCGATGAAGGCGAGCGGCAGGGCGACGAGCGTGCCGAACAGCGTGCCGACAAAGGCCATGACCAGCGTCTGCATCAGCTTGGATAGAATATCGGCATGCTGCCAGACGCTGTTGTCGAGGAAATCATCCGCCATATGGCTGATATTGGAGCGCTCGGGATCGAGCCTCTCGCCCCAAAGCGCGAGAGCCGCCAGTTCGCCATAACCCTTGCCCCAGAATTCCGACTTGGTGTCGAACAGGAAATTCGCCCATCCAAGGAAACGGCGTTGCACATAGACCTGGCTGGTACGGATTTCCGCCTGTCCGGCAAAACCGTAATGCACGAGGACCTTGTTGCCGTCCTGCTGGATTTCCTGCGGCCGGTTCTCGGGCGCCCGTGCCTGTTCGCCATTGATGATGACGGGATAGCTTTGACCGTCGACATAGACATCCACCCGGGTCGGCGTCACGTCAAGGCGGTTTTCCGTACCCGCATAAACGACGCTGTAGCCGCCATCCGGGAGAGGCTGCAGCCAGTCGATCTTTGCGTCGACGGGATATTGTCCGCGGCTCGACCATTGCGGCTCGACCTTGCCATCCTCGAAGCGCAGGCGCGGCTGGGCGCGCCAGGAATACCAGTCCTGAATATAGCTCGAGGCACGATCCCAGCGGCCCTGCATGAAAGCCGGCCCGACATTAAAGAAGAAAAAGCAGCTGATGAGATAAATGACGGTGGCGAGAATACCGACCAGCAGACCGTAACGCTTCATGAAGCCGCGTTTGAAAATCGCGGGATGCGCGGCCGTCAGCCTTTCGCGCTCGGCAGTGTTGAGAATGAAGCTGGAGGACATCAGGCTGCTCCCCGTCCGAATTCGAAGGACTGATGGCCGATCAGTCTGCGGCGCAGCCAGCTGGAAAACTGGTCGACGGCGATGATGGTGATCAGCAGCAGGATGATGATGGCATAGGTCTTGGAAGCATGATCGTTGCCGATCGACAGCCGGAAGACCTCGCCGATGCCGCCGCCGCCGACAGCACCGATGATGGTGGAGGCGCGCACGTTGATTTCGGCGCGCAGCAGCGCATAGGACACGAAATTGGGCAGAACCTGCGGCACGATGGCGAAGCGAACCCGCTCCAGCCAGTTGGCGCCGGCGGCGCGCAGGCCTTCATCGGGCTTCATGTCGGCATTTTCCACCACTTCGAAGAACAGCTTGCCAAGAGCGCCGATCGTGTGGACCGAAATCGCGATGATCGCCGCGATCGGACCGATCGACAGGATGGCGGTCAGCAAACCAGCGACGACGATTTCAGGAAAGGCACGCAGCACTTCCATCACCCGGCGCACCACCCAGCGCACGAGGCCGGCGCCGACGAGGTTGGTGGAGGCGAAGAAGCAGAGCACGAAGGCGAAGCCGGTGCCGATGATTGTCGAAACCAGCGCGATGTTGAGCGTGATGATCAGCTGGTAAATGAAATGCGGGATGTAGAAGCCATCGGTGATGTAAACGCGATCCGCGACATAGTTGTATTTCAGCGAGCCGTTCGCATAGGGCGATGGCAGGTCGAACATCGCCCGGAAAATTTCCAGCGGACTGTCCGGCACGAAGGTCTTCATGAAATCGAAGAAATAGGGCAGGCGCTCGAAGAACTTGCCCGAATTGGCCGCATTGGCGAAATTCAGTGAAGCGGCGAGAATGACGAGGAAGATCACGAGCGAAATGACGGTGTAGATCCGCCGTGTCGCAAGCTGCTGTTGATAATGGCGCATGACCGTTTGGGACGATGCGCTCAATCCCTCGGGCGAGAGGGTGCCATGGTGCAGTGTGGTCGCCATGCCGCTTTTTCCTTTATTGGCAAAAGCGGCGGCGCCGCAAGGCACCGCCGCTTTCGGTTATGATCTCAGGATCAGCCGCCGATAACGGACTTACGGGCGTCGATGATCGTCTGGTAGAAGGACGGATCGACCTTGATGTAGGCGGTGTTCTTGCCCTGGGTGAAGCCCTGGAAGCATGCGAGGTCCTTCTTCGGCAGTTCCATGAAGAAGTCTTCGACCTTCTGCTTCATCGCGTCGCCGAGCTTGTTGGTGACCATGAGCGGGCCGTTCGGGATCAGCGGCGACTTCCAGACTTCGACGATATCGTCCATGTCGAGGTTACCCTTCTTGACCATCTGGTAGAGGTTGCCGGCCGTGTAGCCTTCTTCCCACTTGCCGACGCCCGAACCGAAGGTGGTGCCAACGTCGAACTTCTTGTCGAGAACGGCGAGAACGAGGTTCTCATGGCCGCCGCCGAAACCGGTTTCGGAGAAGTATTCCTTGACCGGAACGCCGGTTTCCTTCGGGATGGCGACGTTCGGAACGAGGAAGCCCGAGGTGGAGTCAGGGTCGGCAAAGCCGATCTTCTTGCCCTTGGCGTCTGCGAGCGTCTTGATGCCGCTGTCCTTGCGGGCAACCATGATCGTGTAATAACCGGTCGAACCGTCGGCGCCGGCCGTGGTCAGGATCGGGTCGACGGCCTTCGGATCGGCAAGGGCGATCTTGGCGTAGGAGGAAGCGCCCATGGAAGCGATGTCGATGGTGCCGCCGAGCAGGCCCTGGATGACGCCGTTATAGTCCGGCGACGGGAAAACCTGAACTTCGGAAACGCCGGTCGCAGCCTTGAGGCCATCGGCAACGCACTTGGTGTTGCGGATCTGGTCGGCTTCGTTTTCGGAGCCGTCGAGACCGATGCGCAGAACCTTGACGTCCTGAGCCATGGCGGAACCGGCCAGAACGCCAAGGGCGACTGCCGAAAGAAGGACTTTCTTCAACATGGACTTTCTCCTGTTTCCCGGCGAGCCGGAGTTTGTTGTGAGATGTCGGCCCTTGACGCGGGCGCAAACGATGCTGAGCGGTTCCTCAGAGCCCGGCGAGAGCGAGCGGTTCGGGACCGGCAGATTGCTGCACCGGACGCGCGGCAAGCTGCGCGCCGGGAATATTGATGCTGGTCGAGGTCATGGTCTCGTCGATGCCGGAGCCTTGCGAATCGGTTCCGTAAATCTCCGTGACGGCCGCAGCGGTCAGCTCCGCCGGTGTTCCGTCGAAAACGACGCGGCCCTGTGACATGCCGATGATGCGTTCGCAATAATTGCGCGCCGTATCCAGCGTGTGCAGGTTGGTGATGACGGTAATGCCTTCGCGTTCGTTGATGTCGCGCAGCGCGTCCATCACAATCTTGGCATTGAGGGGATCGAGCGATGCGATCGGCTCATCGGCCAGAACCATCTTCGGAGACTGCATCAGGGCGCGGGCTATGGCGACGCGCTGCTGCTGGCCGCCGGAAAGCGTGCCTGCCGCCTGCATGGCCACATGCTCGATGCCGAGGCGCTCCAGCGCGGCGACCGCCATCAGGCGCTCGTCATTGGTGAAGATGTTGAACAGGCTGAGCGCCGTCGAACGGTGGTTGAGGCGGCCGAGCATGACATTGGTAAGCACGTCGAGACGCGGTACCAGATTGAACTGCTGGAAGATCATGGCGCAATCGCGCTGCCAGTTGCGCAACGCAGCGCCCTTCAGCGCCGATACTTCCGTATCGTTGAAATGAATGGAACCCGAAGACGGATCGACGAGGCGGTTGATCATGCGCAGCAGCGTTGATTTGCCGGCGCCCGAGCGTCCGATCACGCCGACCATCTGACCCTGCGGAATCTCGACATTCACGGCATCGACCGCAGTGTGGTTGCCGAAACGGCGCGTGACTTGCTTCAGGTGAAAGCTCATTTCCCCGTCCAATCTTCTTATGACGGGGTTCGACCTAACAGCGGTCCATGAACTGCGCGTGTCAGTTTAATGAAGAAAATATTACAGAATTCGCAGATACGACACTCTGGCGTTCGCCGACAAACCTTTCGTCACGCATGTCATGAGCAGCAAATTCCGCCTGGCTATCAGGAGCCGACAAACAGAAATCCCGGGACATGGCCCCGGGACTGCAATTGCTTTGGTATGAGCGGAGTTCACCCGCCATATTTCGCCACGAAATCCTCGGCGGCGAGCGCGCGGAAATCATCGAGCGCGCCGCGCAGCCTTGCATGGTCCCAATCCCACCAATTCAGATCGTCCATGCGCCGGCCGAGCTCCGCTGAAAAACGCGCGCGGATCAGCCGGGCGGGCACGCCGCCGACGATGGTATAGGGCGCAACATCTTTGGAAACGACCGCCCCGGCCCCGATTACCGCACCGTTCCCCACCGTCACGCCGGGCAGGAGGGTCGCGCCATGGCCGATCCAGACATCGTGGCCGATCACCACGCGCTTGGCGCGGCGGGCGGCGAAGAAATCCGTTTCATCCTCGGCGTCGTCCCAGTAGCTGCGGGCGCGATAGGTGAAATGGTGCAATGTCGCCCGCTGCATCGGGTGATTGGTGGCATTGATGCGGACGGAAGCGGCGATATTGACGAATTTTCCGATGGTGGCGCACCAGATCGCGCCATCCTGCATGACGTAGGAGTAGTCGCCCATCTCAACCTCCTCGAGGCGGCAGCGCTCCGAAATTTCGGTATAGCGGCCGATCGAGGAATTGGTGACGCGGGCGGTGTCGTGAATGACGGGTTCGAGACCGACCTTGACACTCATGCCGCTGCTTTCCGGGGGGAGAATTGCGAGACGTCGAGAATGCGGTCGGCAACGGCTTCGCGCACCTCCTCGTCGTGGAAGATGCCGAGCAGCGCCGTGCCCTTGTCCTTTTTCTCCCTGATCATGTCGACCACCACGCGCCGGTTGGTGGCGTCGAGCGAGGCGGTTGGCTCGTCGAGGAGCAGGATCGCGTGATCGGTGATGAAACCGCGCGCGATGTTGACGCGCTGTTGCTCACCGCCCGAAAAGGTCGCCGGCGGCAGAGACCACAATTCCCGCGGCAGGTTGAGTTTCGAAAGCAGCATGGCTGCCTGTTCGCGCGCGTCCCCAGTGGCAACCTTGCGCGCCAGAAGCGGCTCGGCAACCACGTCGATGGCCGCCACACGGGGCACCGTGCGCAGGAACTGGCTGACATAACCGATGGTGCGGTGGCGAATATCGAGGATCGTGCGTGGCGAAGCATTGCCGATATCGATGACCTCACCCTGATGGCGGATGAGAATCTGCCCGCTGTCGATGGCGTAGTTGCCATAGAGCATTTTCAGGATCGAGCTTTTGCCGATACCTGACGGGCCGCCGAGAACGACGCATTCGCCGCCCGAAACGGAGAAATTGACATCGCGGACAACGGGCAGCTCGATGCCGTCGCGAAGATGCATGGTGAAGCTTTTGAAGACTTCCGAAACGATAAGAGGCGTCGTCATAGCGTCAAACCTGCAAGATGGAGGAAACAAGCAATTGCGTGTAGGGTTCGCGCGGATCGTCCAGCACCCGGTCGGTGAGACCGTGTTCGATGACGTCGCCGCCCTTCATCACCATCATGCGATGGGACAGCAGCCGCGCTACGGCCAGATCATGGGTGACGACAACGACGGCAAGGCCGAGATCATTGACGAGACCGCGCACGAGATCGAGCAGGCGCGCCTGCACGGAGACATCGAGGCCGCCCGTCGGTTCATCCATGAAGACGAGGCGCGGTGAGGTGACGAGATTGCGGGCGATCTGCAGGCGCTGGCGCATGCCGCCGGAGAAGGCGCGCGGCTGGTCGTCGATACGGTCGGTGCCGATTTCCACCCGCTCCAGCCATTCGCTGGCCGATTGCCTTATATTGCCATAGTGCCGGTTGCCCACGGCCATCAGCCGCTCACCGACATTGGCGCCGGCCGAAACCGCCATACGCAGCCCGTCCGCCGGGTTCTGGTGCACGAAGCCCCAGTCGGTGCGCATCAGGAAACGCCGTTCGGCCTCGCCCATATGATAGAGGTCACGCACTGAACCGTCGCGCATGCGATATTCCACGCTACCCGCCGTCGGCATCAGCCGGGTGGAAATGCAGTTGAGAAGCGTGGTCTTGCCGGAACCGGATTCGCCGACAATGGCCAGAACCTCGCCCGGATAAAGCTCGAAGGAGACGTTGCGGCAACCGGCGCGGTCGCCGTAATATTTGGAAACGTCCCGGACTTTCAAAAGCGGTGCGTCGCTCATTCTGCGGCCTCCTTCACATCCGCCAGCATATGGCCCTTATGGCCATGGGCACGGCGGTCCTCGCAATGGTCGGTATCGGAGCAGACGAACATTCGCCCGCCCTTATCATCAAGCACCACCTCGTCCAGATAGACATTCTCCGCGCCGCACAATGCGCAGGGCTTGTCGAAGCGCTGGATTTCAAACGGATGGTCTTCGAAATCGAGGCTGACGACGTCGGTATAGGGCGGCACGGCATAGATGCGCTTTTCGCGCCCGGCGCCGAACAGTTGCAGGGCGTCCGACATATTCATTTTCGGATTGTCGAATTTCGGGGTCGGCGAGGGGTCCATCACATAACGCCCGGCAACCTTCACCGGATAGGCATAGGTGGTGGAGATGCGGCCGTTGCGGGCAATATCTTCGTAAAGCTTGACGTGCATCAGGCCGTATTCCTCCAGCGCGTGCATGACGCGGGTTTCGGTCTCGCGTGGCTCGAGGAAACGCAAGGGCTCGGGAATGGGAACCTGATAGACCAGAACCTGACCGGAATGCAGTTCTTCTTCCGGAATGCGGTGCCGCGTCTGGATGATGGTCGCATCCCTGGTGCGGGTGGTGACGGCAACATTCGCCACCTTCTGGAAGAAAGCGCGGATGGAGACCGCGTTGGTGGTGTCGTCGGCGCCCTGGTCGATGACCTTCAGTACATCGTCAGGGCCGACGATGGAGGCGGTCAGCTGCACGCCGCCGGTGCCCCAGCCATAGGGCATGGGCATTTCACGGGAAGCGAAGGGGACCTGATAGCCGGGAATGGCGATGGCCTTCAGGATCGCCCGGCGGATCATCCGCTTGGTCTGTTCGTCCAGATAGGCGAAGTTGTAGGCAGCCAGCCCGTCGTCAAATGAAACTTCTTCAAGCATTGCGCGTTAACCTTGCGAAAAAAGGAGTACAAGCTCATGGAGATTGGAATTCTTGCAGCCGTGTTCTTTGCTGTGTTTGCAGCATCGACCGTCTTTTGCGCTTACTGGTTTGGTGAGCAGCACAGCCGCTGAGCTATTCGGCCGCATCGCCCATCCATTCCGCGCCATCAGCGTTGATTGCCTCGAAATCGGCGCGCATTTTCCTGACCAGGCCGAGCTCGGCCTGAAAATCCACGTAATGCGGCAGTTTCAGATGTTCGACAAAACCTGTCGCCTGCACATTGTCGGCGTGTGAGATGACGAATTCCTCATCCTGCGCCGGGGCAACGACATCTTCGCCGAATTCACCGGCCCGCAGTGCCCTGTCGACCAGCGACATGGCCATCGCCTTGCGTTCGCTCTGGCCGAAGACCAGACCGTAACCGCGGGTGAACTGCGGCGGCGCCTTGGCCGAACCCTTGAACTGGTTGACCATCTGGCATTCGGTAACCTGGATATCGCCGAGGGAAACAGAAAAACCGAGTTCCGGTACGTCCAGTTCTATTTCCACGTCGCCAATGCGGATTTCGCCGACGAAGGGGTGCGTGCGGCCGTAACCGCGCTGCGTTGAATAGGCGAGTGCGAGAAGAAAGCCCTCGTCACCGCGCGCCAGCGATTGCAGGCGCAGGTCGCGTGGCATCGGAAACTCCATCGGCTCGCGCGTCAGATCGCCGGCAACATGATCGTCAGGCATATCGCCATCGCTTTCGATCAGCCCTTCCTCGGCGAGAATGTCGGAAACCCGCATGACATAATCCGGTTCGCCTTCACGAATGGCAGCGGTTTCGACAGCCTCGTCTTCGAGCAGCGAGGGGTCGAGCAGGCGATGGGTATAGTCGAAGGTCGGCCCCAGCAATTGCCCGCCCGGCAAATCCTTGTAGGTTGCCGAAACGCGTCGCTGCACCGTCATGTCAGCCGTATTGACCGGCAGCGAATAGCCGAACCGCGGCAACGTGGTGCGGTAGGCGCGCAGCAGGAAGATGGCCTCGATCATGTCACCGCGTGCCTGCTTGACGGCAAGGGCTGCAAGCGACTGATCGTAGAGCGAGGCTTCCGCCATGACGCGGTCGACGGCGAGTGAAAGCTGCGAAACGATCTGCGCGACCGTCATCGCCGGCAGGTCGCGGTCTCCGCGCCGCTTGTCGGCCAGAAGCCGGTGGGCGTTGGCGATGGCGGTTTCCCCGCCTTTGACAGCAACATACATCTTATGCCTCCACGGGTTTAATGCGCGTCGTGCGCGGCAGGCAGACGAATTTATCGCCGGCCGTCAGGATGACATCGACGCCGCGCGGGAAGATGGCGTTGTTCTCCGCCCACAGCCTCGGGAATATGTCCGGCAGGCCGGTTGGGCTGATGATGTTGATGTGGCGGATGCCGGGGCCGGACAGCAGCAGTTCCTGTCCGCCATCGAGATCGGGCAGCTCGATGATGACCGTGGTGGAACGGTCGGGATATTCCTGGCTTCCCTGGGCGAAGAGGCCGAAGGAAGCTATGGCGCTGCCCGCCTCGATAACGGCGAAATGTGCAGCGCTTTTTTCTTCCGTCGCAATTGCCCCGGTGTGAAATCCGACCCAGCCCGGCACCGCAGTCTTGCGCAGCGCGCCGCTCAGCCAGACCGGCGTGTCATGATCGCAGAGCGCCAGCAGAACCGCGCCAGTTGCAGGAGCAAGCGGTAGCGGCGGGGCGACCGCGGTTTCGATTGTCTGCGGTGTGCCCGGACGCGCCATGCCGTCCATCAGTTTCTTGAAAATCCGCTGGGAATCGAAGACGGCGCTGGAAAAGCCGCCTGTCAATGCTTCGGCCTTTACACCCATCAATCCTCTCCTCTAACCATGGTGAAGAAATCGACCCGCGTGGCGGCGGTTTCTTTGGTTTTGCGCTGTTTTTCCTCGTTCAGTCTTTTTTCGACCGGTGAGAGCAGCTCGGTTTCAATGAAGTCGCGGGTCGGGTTTTCCTGCCAGAGAGCGTCGAAAACGGCCGCATACCAGGCCTTCTTGCGGCCGGTGCCGAGAACATGGGCATGGCCGACAGTGCCGGAAGCAAGCTTGATCGTCGCGCGGGTAACGGTGGTTTCACCCAGATTGAAAGGCGCGCCGCCGCCGCCGATACGGCCCTTGACCATGACGAGGCCGGTTTCCGGCCCGCGCACATTTTCCGTCTGCGGGCTGGCGTCCTGCCGGTTCCAGACCGCCTCAAGTTCCTGAACGGTGGCGCGGGCAAGAAGTGCCGCCACCCGCTTCCTTTCGCTAAGTATATTCGCAACTTCGTTATTCATCGCTTGACCTCTAATGTCTATTGATATAGACAACTATACAATATAAGCTACAATTAACGTCGATGAATGACAAGCGTGTGACATGAGCCCTTCGGCAGCGATGAAAAGAAAGAACGGCGTGGCGCTCTGGCGGCAGATCGCCGACAGGATCAGGGGCGAGATCGCGGCTGGTGATCACGATGAAACCGGCATGTTGCCGCCCGAGATGACGCTGGCCGAAAAATTCGGCGTCAACCGCCATACCGTCCGAAGCGCCATTGCCGCATTGGCGAGCGAAGGCATCCTTGAGCCGAGGCAGGGGCGCGGCACGATGATTGCCCGCAAGGAACGGCTGAGTTTTCCGATTTCACTGCGCACACGCTTCACGGCAGGCATCGGCGATCAGGTGAAGGAAATGGAGGCGCTGCTTCTTTCCCACACGACCGAGCCCGCAAGTGCCGATCTGGCAGCGCGGCTGCAACTCCAGACCGGCGCTCCGCTCGTGCGTCTGGAGACCCTGCGCAAGGCCGACACCCGGCCGGTGTCCCGTTCGACCACATGGTTTCCGGCGGATCGTTTTGCCGGAATAGGCGAGGCCTATCAGAAAAGCGGTTCTATCACGGCCGCTTTCAAGGCGCTCGGTGTGGCGGACTACGTGCGCATCTCGACCGTCATTTCAGCCAGCCACGCCGATACGCAGGATCTCGCCGATCTTGAATTGTCGCCGGGTGCCATCCTGCTCGTCACTCAGGCGCTGAATGCCGATATGGATGGTGTGCCGGTGCAATATGCCGTCAGCCGATTTTCGGCCGATACCGTCGAATTCACGGTGGAAAATTAGGGTACGGGCTTATTCCGCCTGCGAAAGACCAAGCACATCCAGCATGGAATAGAAGCCCGGCTTCTTGTCGAAGGCCCAGACAGCCGCCGTAATCGCGCCGCGTGCGAAAATGGAGCGGTCGCCGGCATAGTGGGAAAGCTCGACGCGCTCACCCTCGCCGGCAAAGATCACCGAATGTTCACCGATCACCGAACCGCCGCGCAGCGTGGCGAAACCGATGGTGCCGGTCTCCCGCGCACCCGTATGTCCGTCGCGTACGCGCACCGAGGAGGTGGTGAGATCCACCTTGCGGCCGGCCGCCGCCGCTTCGCCAAGCAGAAGTGCCGTGCCGGACGGAGCATCCACCTTGTGCTTGTGGTGCATTTCCAGAACTTCGATATCCCAGTTCTGCGCATCCAGTGCCTGCGCCGCCTGCTGCGTCAAAACGCTGAGCAGGTTGACGCCGAGGCTCATATTGCCCGACTTGACGATGCGGGCATGGCGCGACGCCGCCTTGAATTTTTCCTCGTCTTCGGGGGAGCAGCCCGTGGTGCCGATGACATGCACGATGCGCGCCTGCGCGGCGAGGCCGGCGAAGGTGACGCTGGTTGCCGGTGAAGTGAAGTCGATCACCCCTTCGGCATGGAGGAAGGCTTGTAACGGATCGTTGGTGATTTCGACGCCAATCGGGCCGAGACCGGCAATCTCGCCGGCATCGCGGCCGACAAAGGCCGAGCCCTCACGCGCGACGGCGGCATGCAACTGGACGCCTGGTGTCTGGTGAATGAGGCGTATCAGCGCCTGTCCCATGCGGCCCGCCGCGCCGACCACCACCAGTTTCATGCCGCTGTTGCCCATGCTGTCACTCACTTTTCATGTCGGGCGGATCGAAACCCGCCGGTATCGGACGTTTGATATTTGCAGCGGTGACGTTAAAGACCAGCCGCTCGCTTCGCAAGCGCCACATGGGAAGGGTAGTTCCCTTTGAGAGGCGAGCGGTCAGGCTCTCCAGCGCCGCCCGTCCAGCGCCAGGCCGAAATCGGAAGGCGTTCTGGCATAGGTGGCGAGGCCAGAAAGCGCCGCCTGCGGATGGGTGACCACGAAGGTCGGAATGGTCCGCATCAGCGCGCTGTGTGGCGCCTTGTCTTCGAACGCGGCCCGGAATTCCGGGCTCTTCAGCGCCGGGATGATCTTCTGCGAAATGCCGCCGGCGAGATAAACGCCGCCCTTGGCCATGAAAATCAGCGCGAGATCGCCAGCCACACGGCCGAGATAGGTGCTGAAAAGCGAAAGCGTTTCTTTCGCCTGCGGATTCTGGCCCGACAGCCCTTGCGAGGTAATGTCGGCCGGATCGGAAAAGACGGGCTCGATGCCATCGGTCTTGCAGACGGCGCGGTAGAGATTGACCAGTCCGCGCCCGCACAGGATCTGCTCGCCGGCAACACGGCCCTCAATGGTTTCGATATGCGGGAAAACCGCATAATCACGCGCGCTTCTTGGGCCGACATCGATATGGCCGCCCTCACCGGGCACCGGAAACCACATATGGCGGGCGTAAACCAGACCGGCAACCCCGAGGCCCGTGCCCGGTCCGAGAACGACGCGCGACGCCAGCATGTCTTTCTTGCCGGAGCCGATAGGCTCGCGGTTGTCATCGTCAAGCGCTGCAATCGCCAGAGCCTGCGCTTCGAAGTCGTTGATGACGATGACGTCCTTCAGGCCGAGATTAGCCAGCATGCCCTTCGGCTTTACGACCCAGTGGCAGTTGGTGAGCGGTATCTCGTCGCCTTCGATAGGGCCGGCAATCGCAAGAATGGTCGAAACCGGCTGAAGCGAGGTCTTGTCCAGAACCGCCTGCTGGATGGCGTCGTCGATCGTCGGATATTCCGCCGTCTTCACGGTGGTGAGGTGCACTGGTTCCGCGAAGGAATCGATCAGAATGGAAAAGCGGGCATTGGTGCCGCCGATGTCGCCAAGAAGGATCGGAAAGGACAGATATTCGGTATCGGACGTCTTCGGCATTGCCTGTTCCATGTTGGGGAGAGTCAGTCGGCGAGGTGGAAGTCGATGAGGTTTTCTGCGGTGGCGCGGTTGAGCGCCATGGGAATGTCATAGACCGTGGCAAGACGTGTCAGCGCCTTCACGTCAACATCATGCGGCATGGCCGTCAGCGGATCGGTGAAGAAGATCAGCATGTCCACTTCGCCTGTCGCGATCATCGCGCCGATCTGCTGGTCGCCGCCAAGCGGCCCGCTTTTCAGACGAATGACCTCAAGCCCCGGGCAGGCTTCCTGCACGCGCCCGCCAGTGGTGCCGGTCGCGACGATCCTGAAACTGGAGAGCGCCTTCTGGTGATGACGGGCGAAATCCGCCATATCGTCTTTTTTCTCGTCGTGAGCGATGAGTGCGATACAGCGTTGCCCTTCCATGGTCCCAGCCTGTCCCCATAAAGAATTAAATCGATTTGAAGCCTTCTATAACAGCTTGCCGCCATTTGAAAAGGGAAGCTGTTGAATGCCTCATTTCTGTTTCAGTTCAATGTCGGACGCTGGGTCGGAAGCGGAATATCCGATGGCGGCTGCAGGGTGGGGGCTGCCTGAATGACCTGTTCCACGCTTTGCTGGCGCGTTGCCGGAGCCGGGGAGTAGGCCTGGGCCGCAAGCCCCTCGGGATTGGCGGAAGGGGCAACAGCCACGGCGGCGCAGGCCGAGGGCAGATCGGAGACCATGACCGGGCGCGGTTTCACCGGTTTGGCATTGGGGTCTTTTTTCGGCGGCGCCCATGGTTCCTTGGTGAACCACCAGGCGAGCGACTTGTCGCAGCCATCGCCCTTGCCCACGGCCGCCTGCGGTTTGCAGTTCGGCGCGCCGGGCGGGCATTCGAGGCGAATATGGAAATGTTCGTCATGCCCATAGATCGGCCTGATCTTGCCCATGAAGGTGCGGTCGCCGGTCCATGTCTGGCAAAGCTTCTGCTTGATGGCCGGGTTGACGAAAACGCGTTCCACCTGCGGATAGCTCGCCGCCATCATCACCAGCCGGGCATTGAGCGGCGACCATTTGCGATCATCGACCGTCAGAAATTTGCTCTTGTCCAGCATGGAGATGAACGGCACCGTTTCGCGCTGCTCCACACTCAGCCGGGGGTTAGGCATCGGCCGCCACCAGACATCCACATCGAGGCCGATCTGGTGCGAGGCATGGCCGGTCAGCATCGGCCCGCCGCGCGGCTGGGAAATATCGCCGAGCAGCAGGCCCGGCCAGCCGATTTTCTGGGCATCCTGCGAAAAGCGTTCGAGGAAGGAAATCAGCTGCGGCTGGCCCCAGCGCCGGTTGCGTGAAAGCCGCATGGCCTGCCAGCCGGGACCGTCCGTCGGCATGGCGATGGCGCCGGACTGGCAGCCCTTGGCATAAGAGCCGATCGGCTGGGAGGCCGCAGCGGAGGGCAGGGCCATATGGCCGAACACTTCTTTCGCAGGCCGGTCCTCGGCCGATGCGGTTTCCATCTGCAACTGCAGCGCGGAGACGACCGAAATCGCCAGCATGGCCGCCTTGAAAATTCTGGATGATCCCGCCGTCATATAGCCGTGTCCGTCCGATCAGATGATTCTCTTCCCCGCAGAATAAACTGGAACGGGATTTTGTTGAAACCATGTTTCGCCCGGTCTGCGCGAAGCAGGTAGATTAAGGGCGCCGATAAAGAGCTTGTGAGCCGGCGCATCTGTTTTTTGCCAATCTTTGTTTTATGCTCTCTCCAACAAACACGAACCAGGGACATTCCCCCGATGATATTGGCACCACTGAAATCCCGCCTTCTGGTCGCTCTTGCGGCATCCGCCATGCTGATACCGGTAGCGGCCGCCCAGTCGGGTGATGTCTGGCGCAAGGGGATTTCGACGGTCGGGGAGCTGAAACATCCGGATGGTTTCGATCATTTCGACTATGTGAACACCAAGGCGCCGAAAGGCGGTGCGCTGCGCATGTCGACGACGGGAACCTTCGACACGCTCAATCCGCTGCTCGCCAAGGGCGAGGCGGCGACTGGCCTTTCACTGGTTTTCGATACGCTGATGAAATCGACGGAAGAGGAACTCTCGGCCTCCTACGGGCTTCTGGCAGAGGGCGTCAGCTATCCCGACGATATTTCGAAAGCCACCTTCCGGCTGCGGGCGGAGGCCAAATGGGCGGACGGCAAACCGGTAACCCCGGAAGATGTCGTTTTCAGCTTCGAAAAGGCCAAGGACCTGAGCCCGCAGCTCGCCACCTATTATACCCACGTCACCAAGGCTGAAGTGAGCGGCGAGAGGGACATCACCTTCACCTTCGATGAAAAGAACAATCGCGAACTGCCGCAGATCGTCGGGCAATTGCTGATCGTTCCCAAGCACTGGTGGGAAGCCGCCGGCCCGGACGGCAAGCCGCGCGACATTTCCCGTGGCACGCTGGAGCCGGTGATGGGCTCCGGCCCCTACAAGATCGCCTCGCTGTCTCCCGGTTCCACGATGACCTATGAGCGTCGCGACGATTATTGGGGCAAGGACGTCAATGTGAATGTCGGGATGAACAATTTCAAAACCATCACCTACAGCTTCTTTTCCGATCAGGATGTGGAATTCCAGGCCTTCAAATCCGGCACCGTCGATTTCCGGCAGGAAGCCTCATCCAGCCGCTGGGTCACGGGTTATGATTTTCCGGCCGTCAAGGAAGGCCGCGTCAAGAAAGAGGAACTGCCGAATATCTACCGCTCCGTCGGCATCATGCAGGCCTTCGTGCCGAACATGCGCCGTGAAAAGTTCCAGAACCCCAGCCTGCGCAAGGCGCTCAATTACGCCTTCGATTTCGAGGAACTGAACCGCACATTGGCTTACGGCCAGTTCCAGCGCATCAACAGCTTCTTCATGGGCAGCGAGCTCGCCTCTTCCGGCCTGCCGACCGGGCGCGAACTGGAACTTTTGCAGGAGCTGAAGGATCAGGTTCCGCCCGAAGTCTTCACCACCGAATACCGCAACCCGGTGGCAGGCGATCCCGCCAAGCAGCGCGACAATCTGCGCGAGGCGGTGAAGCTGATGAAGGACGCCGGTTACGAACTGCGTGGCAACCGCATGGTCAATGCGGCAACCGGGCAGCAGCTGGATATGGAATTCCTGATCGATTCCTCCGGCATGGAAAGAACCATCCTGCCCTATGTCCAGAATCTCAAGAAGATCGGCATCAATGCCACGATCCGCACGGTTGATGCCTCGCAATATACCAACCGCACCCGCAGCTTCGATTTCGACATCGCCGTCAAGCTCTGGGCGACATCGGCCAATCCCGGCAACGAACAGGCGGATTTCTGGGGCTCGGCCGCCGCCGACCGGCAGGGGTCCAACAACCTTGCCGGCATCAAGAACCCCGCCGTCGATGCGCTGGTCAGAAAGGTCATATTTGCGCCCAACCGGGATGAACAGGTGGCCGCGGCGCGGGCGCTAGACCGGGTGCTTCTGGCAAACAGCTACGTCATTCCGCAATTTTACCGCGGCGAGATGTTCCTCGCTTACTGGAACACGCTCACCCGCCCTGAAAACCTGCCCGAATATGGCATCGGTTTTCCGGAAGCTTGGTGGTCAAGCCAGGCCGCAAACTGACGCCGGCCTTGCTTTCCCGGCGAAGGCTTGATTCACATAGGGCGATACGAATCGCTTGGAGCGCGGAAGAGCGCTTTTGAGGAAAGGACAGGGTTTGAGAGAGACGAAAACCGCTGACATATCGGCTGGGAACAAAGGCTGATGGGCGCCTATATCCTCAGACGTCTGGCGCTGATGATCCCGACCATCATCGGTATCATGGGCATTTCGTTTCTCGTCATCCAGTTCGCGCCGGGCGGCCCGGTGGAACAGGTCGTCGCGCAGCTGACGGGGCAGGGCGACAGCGCTTCCGACCGGCTTTCTGGCGGCGGCGATCTTGTGGGCCAGTCCGGCGGCTTCGATGAAAGCGGCTCGAAATATCGCGGTGCGCAGGGTCTCGATCCGGAACTGATCGCAAAACTCGAAAAACAGTTCGGTTTCGACAAGCCGCCGCTCACCCGTTTTCTCGAAATGATGTGGAATTACATCCGCTTCGATTTCGGCGACAGCTTCTTCCGCAATTCCTCGGTCATTGATCTCATCATCGACAAGCTGCCGGTTTCGGCGTCGCTCGGCTTCTGGATTCTGATCATTTCCTACATCATCTCGATCCCCCTCGGCATCAAGAAAGCCGTTTCCGACGGTTCCACCTTCGATGTCTGGACTTCGGGCGTCATCATCATTGGTTATGCGGTGCCGAGCTTCCTCTTCGGCATCCTGCTCATCGTGCTTTTCGCTGGCGGATCTTTCTTCGACTGGTTCCCGTTGCGCGGCCTTGTGTCCGATAACTTTGCCGAACTGAACTGGTGGCAGAAGATCATCGACTATTTCTGGCACCTGACCCTGCCGCTGATCGCGCTGTCGCTTTCGGCTTTCGCGACGACGACGCTTCTCACCAAAAATTCCTTCATCGACGAGATCAAGAAGCAATATGTCATCACCGCTCGCGCCAAGGGTCTCACCGAACGCAAGGTTCTCTATGGTCACGTCTTCCGCAACGCGATGCTGATCGTGATTGCCGGTTTTCCGGGCGCCTTCATTTCGGCCTTCTTCACCGGCTCGCTGCTGATCGAGAATATCTTCTCGCTGGATGGTCTCGGCCGCCTCGGTTATCTCTCGGTCGTCAATCGTGATTACCCGATCGTGTTCGGAACGCTCTTCATCTTCTCGCTGATGGGCCTCGTTGTCGGCCTCATATCGGACCTCATCTATACATGGATCGATCCGCGCATCGATTTCGAGCGGAGGGACGTGTGATGACGCTCGCCCATACCGCCAATACCGAAACGCTGGTAAAGCCCAAGCGCCCGTGGTTTTCGCCGACGACCAAGCGCCGCTGGCAGAATTTCAAGGCGAACCGGCGCGGCTACTGGTCCTTCTGGCTGTTTCTGATCCTGTTTTTCCTGAGCCTGATCGCGGAATTCATCGCCAATGACAAACCCGTTCTCGCTTCCTACAAGGGTGAGATTCTGGTGCCGGTCATGGTCGATTATCCCGAGGAGAAATTCGGCGGCTTCCTGGCCCAGACCGATTACAAATCCTCCTTCATCCAGGACGAAATCAACGCCAATGGCTGGATGATCTGGCCGCCGATCCGTTATTCCTACCAGACGGTCAATTCCAATATTCCGCATTCGGCGCCCACCGCGCCCTTCTGGCTGATGGACAAAAAGGATCGCTGCTCGGCCTACCCGCAGGGCGATGCCGATCCCGGCTGCACCCTTGGCAATCTGAATTGGCTCGGAACTGACAATCAGGCACGCGATGTTACGGCGCGGATGATCTACGGTTTCCGCATTTCAGTGCTGTTCGGCCTGACACTGACCATCGCGTCGGCGCTGGTCGGCGTCACCGCCGGCGCCATTCAGGGTTATTTCGGCGGCTGGACGGATTTGCTTTTGCAGCGTTTCATCGAAATCTGGTCGTCCATGCCGGTGCTCTATATCCTGCTCATCATTGCGGCCATTCTTCCACCCGGTTTCTTCGTGCTGCTCGGCATCATGCTGCTGTTCTCATGGGTCGGCTTTGTCGGCATTGTGCGTGCGGAATTCCTGCGCGCCAGAAACTTCGAATATGTCCGCGCTGCACGTGCACTCGGCGTCGGCAACTGGACGATCATGTTCCGGCATCTTTTACCCAACGCCATGGTGGCAACGCTGACCTTCCTGCCGTTCATCCTTTCCGGTTCGATCACGACGCTCACCTCGCTCGATTTCCTCGGTTTCGGCATGCCGCCGGGATCGCCGTCGCTGGGCGAGATGATCGCGCAGGGCAAGAATAACCTTCAGGCCCCCTGGCTTGGCCTCACTGCGTTTTTCACCATGTCCATCATGCTTTCGCTGTTGATTTTCGTCGGTGAAGCGGTGCGCGACGCCTTCGATCCACGCAAGACGTTCCGGTGATCGCCATGACGGAAAAAACCATCCAGCCGCTTCTCTCCGTCCGTGACCTTTCGGTCACCTTCCATCAGGGTGGCGCGACCAGCGTTGCCGTCGATCACGTCTCCTTCGACCTGATGCCGGGCGAAGTCGTCGCCCTCGTTGGCGAATCCGGCTCCGGCAAATCCGTGACCGCGAACTCCATTCTCAAATTGCTGCCCTATCCGGCGGCAAGCCACCCGTCCGGGAAAATCCTGTTTGACGGCAAGGATATGCTGACCCTGCCGGAGCGGGCCTTGCGCGCGGTGCGGGGCAACGACATCACCATGATTTTCCAGGAGCCGATGACCTCGCTCAATCCGCTCCACACCATCGAGCGGCAGATCGGCGAGATTCTGGAGCTGCACCAGGCAATCACCGGGGCTGAGGCGCGGGCACGCACGCTGGAACTATTGCTGCAGGTCGGCATCCGCGAGCCGGAAAAGCGCCTGAAAGCCTATCCGCATGAATTGTCCGGTGGCCAGCGGCAACGCGTGATGATCGCCATGGCGCTTGCCAACCGGCCGAAACTGCTGATCGCCGATGAGCCGACCACGGCGCTCGACGTGACGGTGCAGGCGCAGATCCTTGAGCTTCTGAGTGATCTGAAGACCAAGCACGGCATGTCCATGCTGTTCATCACCCACGACCTCGGCATCGTTCGCAAATTTGCTGATCGCGTCTGTGTCATGACCAAGGGCAAAATCGTCGAGACGGGCACCGTGGAGCAGGTGTTTAACGATCCGCAGCACGCCTATACGCGCCATCTCCTTGCAGCCGAGCCCAAGGGCGAGCCACCGCATTCCGATGCCAGCAAACCGGTGGTCATGCAGGGCGACGACATCAAGGTCTGGTTCCCGATCAAGGCCGGGCTGATGCGCCGGGTTGTTGATCATGTGAAGGCGGTTGACGGCATCGATATTACCCTGCGCGCCGGCCAGACGGTGGGCGTGGTGGGCGAATCCGGTTCGGGCAAGACCACGCTTGGTCTGGCACTCTCCCGGCTGATCGCATCCAAGGGGCGCATCAGCTTCATCGGCCAGTCGATCGATCATTATTCCTATGAGATGATGAAGCCGCTCAGGAACCGGTTGCAGGTGGTGTTTCAGGATCCCTATGGGTCGCTCAGCCCGCGCATGTCGGTGGGTGAAATCGTCGCCGAGGGCCTGAAGGTGCATGAGCGGGCCCTGTCCGCCGATGAGCGCGATACGCGTGTCGCTACCGCGCTGGAAGAGGTCGGTCTCGATCCCACCACCCGCTGGCGGTATCCGCATGAATTTTCCGGCGGTCAGCGCCAGCGCATCGCCATCGCCCGCGCCATGGTGCTTAAACCCCGTTTCGTCATGCTGGACGAGCCGACATCGGCGCTCGACATGAGCGTGCAGGCGCAGGTCGTCGATCTGCTGCGCGATCTCCAGGCCAAGCACGAACTCGCCTACCTCTTCATCAGCCACGATCTTAAGGTAGTGAAAGCGCTCGCCAATGACCTGATCGTCATGCGCCACGGCAAGGTGGTGGAGAGCGGCCCGGCGGCCGAGATTTTCGCTAATCCGCAGCAGGATTATACCAGAGCGCTGCTGGCGGCCGCCTTTAATATCGAGGCTGTCGAAACCAAAGCGGTGAGCCAGTAGGCCCATCGCTGTTTCTATTAAGGCAATGATTTTTCTGTTGCTTTGCGAAAAATGCCGACCCATGTTGCGAGAGACGTGATGCGGAAACGGATTGATTGCCATGGCAGCGGATGTGATTGTTCTGGGAGCGGGGATCATCGGGGTGTCGGTCGCCCTGCAACTGGCCCGAAGGGGAAAATCGGTGGTGCTGGTCGATCGGCGCGGACCGGGCGAGGAGACCTCCTTCGGTAATGCCGGGCTGATCCAGAGAGAAGGCGTCGTGCCTTACGCCTTTCCGCAGGACCTGGCACTGCTGCTGCGTTATTCCCTGAACAACAGCATCGATGCCCGTTATCATCTCTCGGCTCTGCCGAAGATCGCACCTTTTCTTGGCCGCTACTGGTATAATTCCGCAGCTACGCGTCACGCGGCGATTGCCCGTGCCTATGCGCCGCTGATCGAACATTCCGTCTCTGAACACAGCATTTTGATCGATGAGGCGAAGGCTGGCGATCTGATCGTGAAGAATGGCTGGATGGAGGCTCACAGGACAGCCGCAAGGCGGGATGCCGACTATGCCTTCGCCGAGCGTCTGGCGCGTGACCACGGCATTTCCCACACGAAACTCGATGCTGATGAGCTTGCCTCCGCCGAACCACATCTCAGCCGGGATTTCGTCGGCGGCCTGAAATGGAACGACCCCTGGTCGGTGCTCGATCCGCACGCGCTGACACTCGCCTATCTCAGACTGTTTGAGAGCTACGGCGGAACATTTGTTCGGGGAGATGCATCGACGCTTAGCCAGACGGTAAGCGGTTGGACGGTGCGTACCGAAACCGGCGCAGTTGAGGCCGAGCATGCCGTCGTGGCGCTTGGGCCATGGGCCGATACCGTGACGGAAAGGCTTGGCTATCGCTTCCCGCTCGGAGTGAAGCGCGGCTACCACATGCATTATGCGCCGCAGGAAGGGACAAAGCTCAACAACTGGCTGATCGATGCCGAGCGCGGTTATTTTCTGGCGCCGATGCGCAAGGGCATCCGCCTGACGACGGGTGCTGAATTTGCCGAACGCGATGCGCCGAAATCCCCCGTGCAGATCGAGCGGGCGGAGCGGGTGGCCCGTACCGTCTTTCCCCTTGGCGGCCGGCTGGATGCGGAGCCATGGATGGGCGCACGCCCATGCACGCCTGACATGATGCCGGTCATCGGCAGGGCACCACGCCACAGGACCTTGTGGTTTGCCTTCGGCCACGCTCATCACGGCCTCACACTTGGGCCGATCACCGGTCGAGTGCTGGCGGAAACCATGGCCGGCGAAACGCCTGTTATCGCCATCGACGCCTATCGCCCGGAAAGGTTCAATCCCTGATGGCCGAATCCGCTGGCCTTCCTGCGGCGGGCCACGTAACATAGGCTTATCCAAGGGGAAAAGGGGCAAACGTCATCATGGTGGCGAGGTTTCTCATCTATCAGCAGCAGGATGATTTTCGTTAGCGAAGCGCTTCCGCGCGCGAAACAGAAGAGAAACGGCCTGCTGGTGCATGATGGATGATATTGAAAACGCAAAGAAATTTTTCGCCGATAATCCCGATATCGAAATTCTCGAAGCCTTCGTCATAGATGCGAACGGCGTTCCACGCGGCAAATGGATTCCGCGTGAGAGGGCGATCGACGTGCTCGAAAAGGGAATGGCAATTCCCCGCTCCGTTTATGCGCTGGATATCTGGGGTCGGGATGTGCACGCCGCGGGCCTTGCCGAAGGCACGGGCGATCCGGACGGTTTTTGTTTCCCCGTTCCCGGCACGCTGTCGCGTGTGACATGGCTTGGCCGTCCAACAGCGCAGGTTCTGCTGGCGATGAGAAACCCGGATGGAACCGGCTTTTATGGCGATCCGCGCCATGTTCTCTCACAGGTTCTCAGCGCCTATAAAAAGGCTGGCCTCACGCCGGTCGTGGCGACCGAACTTGAATTTTACCTGATCGATCCAGTCCGCTCCGCACTGGATCCCGTGCGCCCGCCGCACAGCCGCGAGGGGCGCTGGCACACGGGCCAGACCCAGGTTCTGTCGATTTCCGAATTGCAGGATTTCGAGGATGTCTTCCACGATATAGCCACAGCCTGCCGGGCACAGGGCGTGCTTGCCGATACGACCCTGCGCGAAAACGGGCCGGGGCAATATGAGATCAACCTCAACCATGTGCCGGACGCCTTGCAGGCCGCCGATTTCGCCGTCTTCCTGAAACGTATCGTCAAGGGCGTGGCGCGGCGGCATGAACTCGACGCCACCTTCATGGCCAAGCCTTACGGCTTGCAGGCCGGCAACGGCATGCATGTGCATTTTTCCGTTCTCGATAAGGACGGCAGGAATATTTACGCCGGAGAAAACGGCCCGTCGGATGCGCTGATGCATTCGGTTGGCGGCCTGTTGGAAAACATGGGGGAAAGCATGGCGATCTTCGCCCCCCACGCCAATTCCTATCGTCGCCTGACGCCGAGCGAGCATGCGCCGACCTACGCTTCATGGGGCATCGACAACCGCTCGGCGGCGGTGCGCGTCATCGTTGCCAGCAAGGCCGCGACGCGTATCGAACATCGCGTGGCCGGTGCCGATACCAATCCCTATCTGGTTGTGGCGATGATCCTGAGTGCAGCACTTGCCGGCATGAAGGAAAAGCGCCAGCCCGGCGGCGCTATCGCCGGTGACAGCCATGCGATCAATCACGAACCGCTGCCCACCAACTGGGATTATGCCCTGCAGCGCTTCACGCGCTCGAGCTTTGCCTATGCAACGCTTGGCCAGAAGTACCGCACCTTGTTTTCCGCCTGCAAGCAGCAGGAGCTTTCCGAATTTTCCCTGCGTGTAACCGACGTCGAATATGACGCCTATATCAGGACGGTGTGAGAGATGGCTGAGGTAACGACGATCCCCAATCCGGGCCACACATCCTCTTGGTATGCGGCCTCCGCCAATGTCAAATCCGTGCGGCCAACGCTCGAAGGCGCGCTGGAAGCCGATGTCTGCATCATCGGTGGCGGTTTCACCGGCATTTCCGCAGCACTTGAACTCAGTGAACGTGGTTATGCCGTCATTGTGCTGGAAGGCGTGCGTGTCGGCTTCGGCGCCTCGGGCCGTAATGGCGGCCAGATCGTCAATGGCTATAGCCGTGATCTCGAAACCATCGCTGGCCGTTATGGGCATGACAAGGCGGTAAAGCTCGGGGAAATGTCGCTGGAGGGCGGCGCGATCATCCGCGAGCGTATCGCCAAATATGACATCGACTGTGATCTCGTCGATGGTGGCTTCTTCGCTGCCTTCACGCCGAAACAGATTCGCGAGATGGAGGCTCACAAAGCCCATTGGGAAAAGCACGGCCATGGCGGGCTGGAAATGGTCCCCAGGGCGGATGTCGGCACTTATGTAAAGTCCGACCGTTATGCCGGTGGCATGATTGACCGCCTCGGCGGCCACATCCATCCGCTCAATCTGGTGCAGGGCGAGGCTGCGGCGGCCGAAAGCCTCGGTGCCCGCATATTCGAAAATTCGCGGGTCATCTCGGTAGAACAGGGCGCAAACCCCGTGGTGCGCACGGCGACGGGCAGCGTGAAGGCGAAATATGTGCTCGTCTGCGGTAATGCCTATCTCGGCACATTGCTGCCGGAAATCGGCGAGCGGATGATGCCGGTCTCAAGTCAGGTTATGGCGACGGAACCGCTCGATGCTGATCTGATCGAGGCGCTTTTGCCCGTGGATTATTGCGTCGAGGATGCCAATTATATTCTCGATTATTACCGCCGCACCTCGGATAACCGCCTGCTGTACGGCGGCGGCATCGGTTATGGCGGCAGCGACCCGGCCGACCTGACCGGCGTTATCCGCCCGAACATGCTGAAGACCTTTCCGCAACTGGAAAAGATCAGGATCGACTTCGCCTGGAGCGGCAATTTCGCGCTGACGCTGACGCGCATCCCGCACATGGGCAGGCTTTCGGACAATAT
The DNA here is from genome assembly GCF_002005205.3 of Rhizobium rhizogenes. The sequence goes on from NZ_CP019701.2 coordinate 2,865,935, forward strand.
CTATTTTTCGCATGGCGATAGCGGCCATGGCGTAACGACCACACATCTGCTCGGCAAGATACTGGGCGAGGCCGTTGCTGGCCACGCCGAACGTTTCGATGTCTGGAGTTCGCTGCCGAACTATCCGTTCCCCGGCGGCAAGACCTTCCGCGTGCCGCTGACCGTGCTTGGCGCGTGGTGGTACGGCATGCGGGACAGGCTCGGTTTTTAGAGCATTTCCAGCAAAAGCCTGAAGCGGTTTCGCCTCCGGAAATGCAATGAAACAGAGAGTTAGAACGTCACCGTTTTAAGGCCGGAAAGCGCATTTTTCGCGATTTCTTCCGGTGTGGTGTCGATGCTGACGGTGACGACGCCCGGTTCGCCGGTCGGCACTTCCAGCGTGGCAAGCTGGGTCTGAAGCAGCGAGAGCGGCATGAAATGGCCCTTGCGTTCACCCATGCGCCGGCTGAGAAGCTCCAGGCTGCCATCCAGATAAACGAAAGCAAGCGGGCTGCCGGTGGCCGTGCGAAGCCGGTCGCGATAGATTTTCTTGAGTGCCGAGCAGGATACGACGACACCGTTGCCTTCGCTGCCCTTGCGCAGTTCCGCGCCGATCAGGTCCAGCCAGGGCCAGCGATCTTCGTCCGTCAGTGGAATGCCCTCGGACATTTTATCGACATTGGCTTTCGGGTGAAGCTTGTCGCCTTCAATAAAGGCGATGCCCAGTTTTTCCGCCAGCTCCTCTGCGACCGTGGACTTGCCAGAGCCGCTCACTCCCATCACGACGATTGCCTGTGTCACCCGAACCTCTGATGTTTCTGTTTCGACGGTCAGCCCCTAACATGTGCGGCAGGTATCGGGAATATAAAAATGCGGCGCCAGCCCGTGTCAGTGCCCGGTTTTGCGGGCGGCGGTTCTTTCCAGCGCGGAAAAGGCAGAGTGGATCAGAATTGCCAGTGCGGCGACGATCAAGCCGCCCTGCAGGATGAAGGCGAGATTGTTGGATTGCAGGCCGGCGATGATCACTTCGCCAAGCGTGCGCGCCGCTACCGTGGAGCCGATGGTGGCTGTTGAAAGGCTGATGACTGCCGACAACCGTATACCTGCAAGAATGGCGGGCAGGGCAAGCGGCAGTTCCACTTTGACAAGCCGCTGCCAGCCGGTCATGCCGCTGCCTCTGGCGGCATCCATTACCGTGACGGGCAGGGTGGTAAGCCCGGTCAGCGTATTTTCGAAAACTGGCAGCAATGCGTATAAAAACAGCGCAATAAGCGTCGGTTTCTCCCCGAAACCGATCATCGGCACCGCAAGCGCAAGCACGGCCACGGGTGGAAAGGTCTGACCGATATTGACGATGCTGCGCGACAGCGGCAGGAAATCCGCCCCGAAAGGCCGGGTGACGAGAACTGCAAGCGCACCCGCTACCAGCGTGGCCAGCCCCGTGGCGATCGCCACGGTGGTCAGATGCGAGAGGGTGAGGGAGAGAAGATTGGCCTGCGTGTAGATCGCCGGTGCATTGGCCTGCACAAGAGGGCGGAATATCGGCGCGAAGATTTGCGGCGCTGCAAGAAAGACGATCAGCACCAGCACCAGAAAGCCGATTGCAAGAAAAGAGGCCGCGTTTTTCATGAGGCTCCGGCAGCACGCTGGAGGAGAACGTCCCGCCGCACCCGGCCGGCGAGCTGGCCGTTGTCCTTGACGACCGGCAGGACATCGCAGCCCGCCCATAACATCGCTGACAGGGCATCGCGCTGGCTTGTATGTTCGGTGAGCGGTTCGCCCTCGGCGCTTCCCGGCTCCACGATGTCAGCAATGGAGAGAACCGACAGCAGTTTCAGCGCACGTTCGTTTTCGCCGATCATGGTGCGCACAAAATCGGTTGCCGGTTTCAGCACCAGTTCCGCCGGCGGGCAGTCCTGCACGATACGGCCCTTGTCCATCACGGCAATGCGATCCGCCAGATGAAAGGCCTCGTCCATATCGTGTGTGACGAGGACGATGGTGACGCCGAGCTTTTTCTGAATATCGAGAAGATCGTTCTGCGCCTTGGCGCGGATCACCGGGTCCAGCGCGCCGAAGGGTTCGTCCATCAACAAAATATTCGGCTCTGCGGCAAGCGCCCGCGCCACGCCGACACGCTGCTGCTGGCCGCCGGAAAGCTCATGCGGAAAACGATCCGCATAAAGCGCGGGATCAAGCTGGAAGAGGTGCATCAACGCATCGATCTTCGCCTCGATGCGTTTGCGGTCCCAGCCGACCAACTGCGGAACGGTGGCGATATTCTCCGCCACGGTCCTGTGTGGAAACAGGCCATGGCCCTGAATGGCATAGCCGATCTGTCGGCGCAGTTTGTAACCCGGCATCGTGCTGGCATCCTCACCGTCGATCCGGATCGTACCGGAGGTCGGTTCCACCAGCCGGTTTATCATCCGCAGCAGCGTGGTTTTCCCCGATCCTGACGTGCCGACGATGACGGTGACGGTGCGCGGTGCGACGGTCAGTGACACCTGATCCACCACGGCCGCATCGCCATATCGTTTTGTGATGGTGTCGATCTCGATCATGCCTGTTGCCTTCCGCCTGCGCTGAAGAGATTGCTGTCGATGAGGGCATCGAGTGTGATCGCGGCGGCGAAGCCGAGGAGAACGGTCGGCACGGTGCCGAGCAGTACGAGGTCCATGGCCGTCTGCCCGATGCCCTGAAACACGAAAACGCCGAAACCGCCGCCGCCGATCAGGGCGGCGATTGTCGCCAGCCCGATATTCTGCACCAGCACGATGCGGATACCGGTGAGGATGACCGGCATGGCCAGCGGAAACTCCACCCGCAGCAGCCTTTGCACCGGCGTCATGCCAAGCCCGCGCGCCGCTTCCCGAACCGCCTGCGAGACGCCGGAAAGGCCGACAACCGTGTTGGAAACCACCGGCAGCAGCGAATAGAGAAACAGCGCCACGAAGGCGGGCGCCATGCCGATGCCGGCGATGCCGATCCTGGCCGCTCCCGGCACGGTGGCGGCAATCCATCCGAGCGGAGCGATCAGCAGGCCGAAGAGGGCGATGGAAGGGATGGTCTGGACGATATTGAGGCTGTTCAGCACTCCTGCCCGCAACCGCTCGACCTTGTAACAGAGTATCCCCAGCGGAACGCCTGCCACTGTCGCCGCGATCAGCGAGCCGATGGCGAGCTCCACATGCCGTAGGGCTTCTGTCCAGAAAATATCGGCCCGGGCAATATATTCCCTGATGATCGAGAGATCGTTCCAGAGGCCGCTTGTCAGCACGGCTGCAAGTGCGGCAACGGCCATGAGCAATAGCAATATCCGGACGGCGGGCTTCGGCTGGAGACGTGCAATGCAATCCGTCGCGAGCAAAGCCAGCCCGGCAAACATCAGCCAGAAACCGCTCGCCGGCGAAATGCGGGCGAAACCATTACCCTCCGGTGTGAGGAAGGAGGCCGCCTGCCCGACAAAAACCGCCAGCGCCGCAAGAGAGACCAGGGCGGCTGCGAGTTTCAGCCGGGCCGGAAAGCGCAGGAAAGCGATGAAGGCTGCAACGAGAATGATGGCGGCAAGGAGTGTTGCGGAAACGGATGGAAGTGCATCGAAGATCGCCCGTGCTTCGCCCTGAACGATCCGGTTGGCGCGAAACGTCATGAAAGGCGATACAAAAAGCGCATAAAGTAGCAGGCACGAAATCAGCACACCCACCTTGTCAGGCCATTTCGTCAAATCCTGCTCCCCTGCACCCTGGTCCAGCGCTGGGCCGGAAGAGCGCTGCGGTTCCCGCAGCCCACCCCGGCACCATGATCGCTTACTTGACGAAACCGTTCTTTGTCAGGAAGTCGAGCGCCACGGTCTTCGCCTGTTCACCACCCACCTGCACACGCGCATTCAGATCCTGCAGGGTCGCCAGATCGAGTTTCTCGAACACGGGTTTCAGCAGTTCCTCGATATTGGGATGCTTTTTCAGAGCCTCTTCACGAATGATCGGTGCGGGCTGATAGACCGGCTGCACATGTTTGTCGTCCTCCAGCACCACAAGACCTGAAGGCGCGATGCCGCCATCCGTGCCATAGACCATGGCGGCATTGGCATTGTTGGTCTGGTTGGCGGCGGCGGCGATCGTGGCGGCCGTATCGCCGCCGGACAGCGTGATCAGCTGCTCCGGTTTCATGGTGAAACCATAGGTCGTCTGGAATGCCGGCAGGGCGGCGGCGGAATTGACGAATTCGGAGGAGGCCGCAAGAACCACCGCGCCGCCATCGGCGACATATTTGCCGAAATCGGAAAGCGTCTTCAGATTGTTCTTGTCGGCGACATCCTTGCGAAGCGCAATCGCCCAGGTGTTGTTGGCCGGAGAGGGCGTCAGCCAGACGATCTTGTTGGCGTCGTAGTCGAGCGTTTTCGCTTCTTCATAACCCTTGGCGGCGTCCTTCCACAGCGGGTCGTCGGCCTTGGAGAAAAAGAAGGCGGCATTGCCGGTATATTCCGGATAGATGTCGATCTCACCGGCAGTGATTGCTTTCCTGACGACCGGGGTAGCACCAAGCTGGATGCGATCCGTCGTCTCGATATTGTTCTTGCTGAGGACGGCAAGGATGATGTTGCCGAGGACGCCGCCTTCCGTATCGATCTTCGACGACACCACCACCTGCGCCTGAGCGATGGAAACAGAAAGGGCGAACGCAAGTCCTGCGCCCGTCAACGTCATCAAGCGGTTCATGAATTTTCCTCCGGTGGGTCAGCCTGCCGAACAGGTGAAAGATTGCCGCCGCAATTGCGGCGGAGTGTTAACGACCGGGAGGGAAAAAGGTTGCAACGTCACCTGCAATTTGGCGTCCGGCGAGGTGCTTTGCGCTCACGGGGCGGCCGTCAGCTCTCATCGTTCCGCTTGCGCGCATCCTTGCCCATGACGAGTGGCATGAGCACGGAGAGAAACAGCAGCCTGATGACGTGGTGGGAGCCGACATAGGCGGTATCGGCATGCATCATCACCGCCATCGCCGCCATGGTTTCGAGGCCGCCCGGCGCATAGGCGATCATCACGGCATTGAGCGGAACGCCGGTGACGCCGGAAATCATCCAGGCGATGCTGCCGGCGATCACCATCACGGCAATGGTGACGACGAAGCCGGCCAGAAAACCCTTGCGCACTTCCATCAGCGACACATTGGAAAAACGCGTGCCGATGAGGCAGCCGATCAGCACATAGACCGGCAGGCTGAGCCAGGTGGGAACACCGCCTTCGGTAAGGCCGGTAATATGGGTGCCGATGGAAACGGCAACGCCGCCGAGCAGCAGGGCGGCCGGAAATCTCCAGCGCAGGAAAAGCCATCCGGTCAGCAGGGATGCGGCGATGGTCAGCGCCAGGGTTAAAAGACCCATTGGCGGGTTTGTGATCAGCGGCTCGGTGCTGACCAGATCGAAATATTCGACGATCAGCGGCACCGAAAGCGTCAGCGCCAGTACCCTGACACTTTGCACGATGCTGACGGTCGCAAGGTCGCTTTTCGTTTCCGCCCCAAGGCTGATGATGTAGCTGAGGTGACCGGGGGAGGCGCCCAGCATGGCCGTCGTCCGGTCGTAGCCGAAACCGTAATGCAGGATCCAGTAAGCGACGTAGAGCATGATGACGACGGCGACGAGCACGACGACGAAGCTCAGCGGCCATGTCTTTGCCGCATCGATGACCGAGGGCGTTACGCTCGTTCCCATCGAAATGCCGACGACGACGAAACAGGCATTACGGATGAAGGCGGGAATTCCAAGCTTGACGCCCGCCAGTCCGGTGATCGTCACCGCGAGCGCCGGCCCCGAAAGAAAGGGGGCGGGAACATGAAGCAGGCTGGCAAGCAGTGCGCCCATGCTGCCGACAAGGGCGGTAAGCGCAAATGTATGAAGTTCGGGCTTGATGATCATTGCGACGCTGATTGTTTGCTTGAAAAAGCTCGTGACCAAATGCGCCGCTTCGTCTCGCAACGTCAACCGGCGGGACCAAAAATATTGTATTTCATGAGTATTTTATAAAAGAAAAGCCCGTGACCTTCCGGCACGGGCTCTGGCTGTCGCCATTTTGGCATTCATCTGGTCAGGCGGCGGGAAGCGCCACGGCCTTCGGCATTTCGGTATCGAGGCCGAGCAGGAAGTTGATCTGCGGGCGTGCCTTGACGAGATCGTCGATCGAATATTCCGCCAGCACGTCGAAGAAGGCATTGAGTGCCTTGCGCAGCGCCGAGTTCAGGCCGCAGCTGTCCACAAGCGGACATTCGACAGCGCCGTCCTCGAAGCACTCCGCCATTGCAAAACTGTCTTCCGTGACCTTCACGACATCGAACAGACTGATCTTTTCGGCGGGCTTGCCCAGGCGCACTCCGCCATTGCGGCCACGTACGGTTTCCACCAGTCCGGCCTTGTTGAGCGGCTGCAGGATCTTGAAAAGAAACAGCTCTGACACGCCATAGGCCCTAGCGATCTCTGGAATACGGCTCAGCTTGCCTTCATTCGCGGCGCAGTACATCAACATGCGAACGGCATAGTTGGTCTGTTTGGTCAAACGCATGCTGGTCTCCTAACTCTCAATGTGGAGTTATATAGTCTCTTTTTCAGTTTAGAACAATTCCAGAAACTGAAAAAACTGGCATCCATCCGATATTTCTCGAACAGCCTTGTTGACCGCCTCGATGATTCATGAACAAACAAGTCAAGAATCGGAATGTAATGGAGGCATTCATAATGGCAAGCTTGAAATCGTATTTTTCCGCTGCCGTTTTTTCGGGACTGGCTATCCTCTCGGCCGTGCCTGCGGCTTTTGCGGAAGGCGAGGTGAATGTCTATTCCTATCGCCAGCCGGAGCTGATCCAGCCGCTGCTGGATGCTTTCACCAGGGAAACCGGTATCGAGGCGAATGTTCTTTTCCTCGACAAGGGGCTGGTGGAGCGCATCCAGGCCGAGGGCGTCAATTCGCCCGCCGATGTGCTGCTGACGGTCGATATCGCCCGTCTCGTGGAGGCAAAGGAAGGCGGCGTCACGCAGCCGGTCCTTAATGATCCCGTCATTGAAAAGGATATACCCGCGAACCTCCGTGACCCCCAGGGGGAGTGGTTCGGCCTGACGACGCGCGGCCGGGTTGTCTATGCCTCCAGGGAGCGGGTGACCCAGAAGGATATCACCTATGAGGAGCTTGCCGATCCCAAGTGGAAGGGCAAAATCTGCATTCGCGACGGTCAACATTCCTACAATATCGCGCTGATCGCCTCGATGATCGCCCATCATGGCGTCGATTACACCCGTACCTGGCTCACCGGCCTGAAGAATAACCTCGCGCGCAAGCCTGATGGCACCGACCGCAGTCAGGCGAAATCGATCTTTTCCGGCGAATGCGATATCGCGCTCGGCAACACCTATTATGTCGGCCTGATGCTGACCAATGATCGTGAACCGGAAGAAAAGGAATGGGCTGGATCGGTGCGGGTGATCTTCCCCAATGCGGGCGATCGCGGCACCCATGTGAATATTTCCGGCATGGCCCTGACGAAATATGCGCCCAACAAGGACAATGCGCTGAAGCTGATGGAATTTCTGGCTTCCCGTGAAGCCCAGGAAATCTACGCCAAGCAGGTCTTTGAATATCCGGTGCTGCCCGGCGCGGAGCCTTCCGATGTCGTGAAGGGCTTCGGCCCCATCAATCCGGACAAGCTGCCGTTGACGGATATTGCCGCCCATCGCAAGCAGGCATCGGAACTGGTGGACGAAGTGGGTTTCAACGACGGTCCGACCAACTGACGCCGCTCCCAAGGCTCGCGACTTTAAGTGTCGATATTACCGGCGGGTCAGTTGTCCGCCGGTTTGCTATCGAGTGAAGCGTTGTAGTCGAGGATCGCTTTACGCCTTTCCGGCGTTCCGGGATGGGTGGAGACGATGCTGGTGCCACCCTTGTCGCCCAGTTTTTCCTCAAGCAGCGCGAAGAAGCGTTCGATGGCGGTGGGGTCGAGCCCTGCCTCGCGCATCAGTTCGACAGAGCGCTGGTCCGCCTGCCGTTCGGCATCGCGCGAATGCGATAGCGCCAGAAGGCCGCCGCCCTGGGTGAGAATATCCTCCATCGCCGAACCGACGTCGCCGGCGATCAGCATGACAAGACCTGCGACACCGGCGGCACGATAAAGCTGCCGCAGGCTGTGCTCATATTCCACATGGCCGATTTCATGTGCGAGGACACCGGTAATCATCTGCCTGTCGTCCCCCGCCAGCTCCACCAGCTCATCCGTCAAGACCAGCGTTCCGTCCGGCAGCGCGAAGGCGTTCGGGCCGATATAACCGCCCTTGCGGAAATTCAGCTTGTAGTCCTCGGGTGAACCTTCCGCATGGGCGGCGATCCGGGCAAATTCCGCACGGATGGCATCCTGCTCTTCCTGCGGCAGGCCGCTTGGAGAAAACACTGCCTGGTCCAGAGCCTGCATGGTGCTGGCCGACATGATTTGCGGAACGATCGGCGGCGTTACGGCGACCGCCAACTCCACCAGCGCCGGAAGTGCCAGCTTGTAGGTGCCGTAGGCCAGAAGAACGGCCGCGGCGGTGATGCCGACCAGTCGCAGGCGGAACTGTTCCAGCCAGTTTACGAAACCGGCGCGTTTGGCAATGTGCTGGCCGAGCAGACGATCCACGCCGTCATTGTCGCGTGTTTCAAACAGCGACCCATCGGGAAAATGCAACTCCCGGGGGATGGTGCCGACCCGGTGGCTGATCTCGACCGCTTTTATCTCGGCCTGGGTTCTGACGTGGTTGTCCTTCGTGTCGAGCACGAGAAGAACCGTGCCGCCAAGCTTCAGCCTGGCGGCGCTGGAAAGGCTGGAGCGAGCGGCATGCCACTCGCCCGAAACGGTTTCTCCGGTATCAGAAACCAAATTCGAAACCTTCCATATCCATATATTCGGCGCTGACGGCGGCACCGGTGGCTTCCATCGATGAGAGGACTTCGCCCACGTCACCGTTGAAGCGGATTGCCGTGCGTTCCACGGTGTAACGCGCCTCGCGCACCGCCGCCCATGGCCGCATCAGGCCAAGTGTGAAGACTGTGACGATGAGGTTGGAGATGATGATCCACAGGTAGCGGCCGCGATGAAGGTCGCTGTGCAGGTCGTGCTTGCCGTCCAGCAGCATGGAGGAAATGACGACGTTGCGAACGCCGGTGCGATAGACGACACCCGCAAGACCATAGACCAGAAATGCGCCGAAAACTCCGACATAGAGCGAAGCCAGCGCGGTGGCCATGGCTGTCGTCTCGTCTTCGAGCATCGCGCTGTTGGCCGCAAAGGCGGCAAGGCCGAAGAAGCCAACCACGATGCCACCGATCACCACCATGATCGCGGGAATGATCCAGACCCGGTAGAGCTTGCCGATCCTGGGGTCGGCGCTGAAGGGCCGGTCACCATAACGCAGGTTGCCGAAAATATAGCGGTTTGCCCAACGGCTGGACAGCGGCGCCAGGATGCCGAAGGAGAAGAACGCAACGAGGCTGCCGAGCAGGATGGAGACAAAAGCGCCCCCTGCGGTGCCGACGAAATCAAAACGCACATTGCGATAGCTCGTCACCCGCGCATTAAAACGAATGCTGCGCGTGATCAGCCATGGAAAGAAGATCATCAGCAGGATTGCCGGCACGAAGACCAGGTACGGATGGATGAGACCGACAAGCTGCGAGACGACGATGAAGGCAAAGGCAATGAGCCGTCCCTTGAAGATTTGTCCGCCCGTGGCGTGGTAACCGAAGGCGCGGCCCGCCAGCACGGTGTTGCCATTGAAATAACGCTTGCGGCGCACCTTCGCCCAGGCGGAATAGATACCGATCGTGATGATCGTCAGCAGAATATTGACGATCCAGATTCCGAAATATTCCTTGGCATTTCCATTGAATGAGCCGCGTTCGAGTGCGCGCTGATCCGCGCTGACAGAGATATCACTCATAATAGTCCCTCATGACATGCCCCTCTCCGGGCAGATTGAGTTTGCAAGCTTCCCCGTTATCGTCTGTTTGGCAGCGTCCCCACGCCGCAACGGCTCTTTTACGCCATAACAGCTTTAAGTGGAATTATCTTGACGAAAGAAACTTGATTTTTTTAGTCGTCTTTTTAATCAAAAAAAGCCCCGCTGTTTTGCAGCGGGGCTTTTGTCTTGTTTGCGGGCTTTCCCGATTATTTCATCGTCGGCATGACGAATTCGGCACCCGACTTGATGCCGGACGGCCAGCGCGAGGTGATCGTCTTGGTCTTTGTCCAGAACTTGATCGAATCCGTGCCGTGCTGGTTGAGGTCACCGAAGCTGGAAGCCTTCCAGCCGCCGAAGGAGTGGTAGGCAAGCGGAACCGGGATCGGAACATTGACGCCGATCATGCCGATATTGACGCGGCTGGCGAAATCGCGGGCCGCATCGCCGTCACGGGTATAGATCGCGACGCCGTTGCCGTATTCGTGCTTCATCGGCAGTTCGAGCGCGTCCTCGTAGTTCTTGGCGCGAACGACCGACAGAACCGGTCCGAAGATCTCCGTCTTGTAGATGTCCATATCGGGGGTGACGTGGTCGAACAGGCAACCGCCGACGAAATAGCCGTCTTCATAGCCCTGAAGCTTGAAGTCGCGGCCATCAACCAGAAGCTTCGCGCCCTGTGCGACACCGCTGTCGATCAGGCCCTTGACGCGCGTCTGCGCTTCCTTGGTGACGAGCGGGCCCATATCGGCCTTGTCGTCGGTATAGGGGCCGATCTTCAGTGCCTCGATCTGCGGGATAAGCTTTTCAACGAGACGGTTGGCCGTCTCTTCGCCAACCGGAACCGCAACCGAAACCGCCATGCAGCGCTCGCCGGCCGAGCCGTAACCTGCGCCCATCAATGCGTTCACGGCCTGGTCGAGATCGGCATCCGGCATGATGATCATGTGGTTCTTCGCGCCGCCGAAGCACTGCGCGCGCTTGCCGTTCATGGCAGCGGTGCCGTAGACATAGCGGGCGATCGGTGTCGAGCCAACGAAGGAAACCGCGCCGATATCGGGATCGGTCAGGATGGCGTCGACAGCGCCCTTGTCGCCGTTGACGACGTTGAGGATGCCCGCCGGAAGACCGGCCTCGATCATCAGTTCGGCAAGGCGGATCGGCAGCGACGGGTCGCGCTCGGAAGGCTTGAGGATGAAGGCGTTGCCGCAGGCGATTGCCGGGGCGAACATCCACATCGGGATCATGCCGGGGAAGTTGAACGGGGTGATGCCCGCGCCGATGCCAACCGGCTGGCGGATCGAATACATGTCGATGGCCGGGCCGGCGCCCTCGGTGAATTCGCCCTTCTGCAGATGCGGAATGCCGCAGACGAACTCGCAGACCTCAAGGCCGCGAACGATGTCGCCCTTGGAATCCTCGACGGTCTTGCCGTGCTCGCTGGATAGCAGCACCGCCAGCTCGTTGATATCGCGGTTCAGAAGTTCGACGAACTTGAAGAAGACGCGGGCGCGGCGCTGCGGGTTGGTGGCGGCCCATTTCGGCTGCGCAGCCTTGGCGCTTTCAACGGCGGCGCGCAGTTCGGCGTCGCTCGCAAGCGCAACGGTTGCCTGAACTTCGCCCGTGGCGGGATTGTAGACATTCGATGTGCGGCCGCTGGTGCCAGGCACATGCTTGCCGTTAATGAAATGACCGATTTCCTTCATGGGTTTTCCTCCAGATTATGATGGCGCAGCATTACCTTTCGATTTGCACAAATCAATCGCCTGAAATAAGCATCCATTGTGCAAAAATAGACATAAGGAGGGGCCGATGAACTGGGATGATGTGCGTTTGTTCCTAAGCGTCGCGCGAAGCGGCCAGTTTCTGTCGGCGGCCAGGAAGCTTGGTGTCAACCATGCTACCCTCAGCCGGCGGATTTCCGCCCTGGAAGCGGCGATCGGCACGCAGCTCTTCCTGCGAAGCACCAATGGCTGCGAGCTGACGGAGGAGGGCCAGCGCCTTCTTGCCGGGGCCGAACGCATGGAAACTGAAATGCTGAATGCCCAGGCAAATCTTGGCCGCGTCGATACGGTGGTGGCGGGAACGGTGCGCATCGGTGCGCCGGATGGTCTTGGTGTATCCTTCCTCGCGCCACGGCTCGGCCGGCTGACGGCGCGGTATCCCGACCTGAAAATCCAGCTCGTGCCGGTGCCGCGTTCTTTCTCCCTGTCGCAGCGCGAGGCCGATATCGCCATCACCATCGAAAGGCCGGAGCAGGGCCGCCTGATGTTTTCGAAACTGACCGATTATTCGCTGGGTCTATATGCCTCTGCGGATTATCTGGCCGAATATGGAACGCCGGCCGATGTCGAAGCGCTGAAGCGCCACCGCCGCATCGGTTATGTGGAAGACCTGATCTTTTCACCGTCGCTCAACTATACCGGCGAGATCATGCGCGACTGGGATGCCGCCTTCGAAATCTCCAGCGCCACGGGCCAGACAGAGGCGGTGCGCTCGGGCGCAGGCATTGGCATCCTGCATAATTACATCGCCGGGCAATATGCCGAGCTTCGGCGGATCATGCCGCATCTCAGCATAAACCGGTCCTACTGGACGGCCTATCACGAGTCCGCCCGACAACTGGTCCGCGTCCGTACCGTGGTCGATTTTCTGCAGGAACTCGTTGCCGAAGAAAGGCGAATTTTCACCTGATATCCGACGGTCCGGCTATTAGTAATATTAATTGCGCGAGACGGCTGCTTCCGGGCTTGACAAAGGGCTGCTGGCTGGACGACCAATGCAGCCATTGGGAGAAATCGGAACCTGACATGTCGACTATGATAAAAAAGCTTTCGCCGACCGGCCTCGGCGTGGCCGTCATGCTGCTTGGAATGCTGCTTTTCGCATTGAACGACGCCATGGGCAAATGGCTGGTATCGACCTATAGCCAGGGTCAGGTCATTCTCATCCGAAGTGCGGCAGCGCTTGTCATTCTCGTTCCGATCGTCTGGAGAGCCGGCCTTTCCGGCCTCGTGAATATCGAGCGGCCTGGCCTTCAGGTGGCGCGCGTGTTCTTTTCCACGGCGGAGCTCTTCTGTTTCTATTTCGCCGTGGCCGCCCTGCCGCTGGCCGATGTCATGACCTATTGGCTTGCCGCTCCGATTTACGTGGCGGCGCTCTCGCCGTTTCTGCTCGGGGAAAAGGTCGGCTGGCGCCGCTGGACGGCCATCGCCATCGGTTTTGTCGGCGTTCTCATCGCGCTCAAACCCAGTTCGGCAAGCCTCACCTCCGCGGCACTCTTTTCCATTCTCGGCAGCGCCGCCTTCGCTTTCATGATGTTGTCCGGCCGCCAGCTGCGCAATACGCCGGATACGGTGCTTGCCTTCTGGCAGATCATCGGAGCGGCGCTTGCTGGCATCGTTGCGGTGTTTCTTGCGCCATCGGGCTGGTTGCCGGTGCAGTCCGGTTTCGATCTTGCCTTCCTCGGCCTACTCGGCGTGGTCGCCATGGCCGCGCATGTGCTGGTCAACCGGGCGCTTAAACTGGCCGATGCGGCCACCGTCGCGCCGTTGCAATATACCTTGCTGCTCTGGGCGGTGATTTTCGGCTGGCTGTTCTTCGGCGATGTGCCGCAGACGAGCATCGTCGTCGGCGCGGGTCTGATCGTTCTGTCCGGCCTCTATATTTTCTTCCGTGAAAATACGCTCAAACGCCGCCGCGAAACTGCCGAAGGACTGGCCGCGGAGCAGGTCTGATCCTGCTTTGGCCGCCGCCGACACGATCACGGGACTTGACGACGGCGTGATCTTCGGGAAGTAAGAGAGGGCCCTGCGATGATTTGTCTCGCAAGGGCAGAGGAAACAAAGGTGCCGGGCCCCTCTGGCGAGAGTTTTACGGCGCTCTCGTGATGTCGGTACCGCCTGCAAAAATTGGCCGGCGGATTAAAAACTATGAAAAACCTGAATGTGCTTCGCGCGCGTGCTTTCTGCGTGCGGCCTGACGCTCCGCGTCGGTCCGTGTATGCCCTCGTTATCGGAGGCGACCGGACATGAGCGCCGCCCAGAAAACCACGCTTTCCTACTTCAAGTGGGCTTTTATCGTCACCGTCGTCGGTCTGATCCTTGGCGGCTATCTTGGCTGGGAAATGACCGGAACGGTGGGCGGCACGGCGACGATCTTCTTTATCTGCGTCGTTCTTGCGGTGCTGGAAATCTCGCTCTCCTTCGACAACGCCATCGTCAATGCCAATAAGCTCAAGGACATGACACCGGTCTGGCAGCACCGCTTCCTGACCTGGGGTATTCTCATCGCCGTTTTCGGCATGCGTATCGTCTTCCCGCTGCTCATCGTCGTCGTGGCCGCCAATGTCGGCCCCTGGACGGCGATCGTCATGGCGGCGACGCAACCGGAACGTTATGCGGAAATCATGCGTGACGCCCATCTGCCGATCGCGGCTTTCGGCGGTACCTTCCTGATGATGGTCGGTCTCAACTTCTTCTTCGACCATGAAAAGGACGTGCACTGGGTGCGCTGGATCGAGGAAAAGGCAGCGGCCTATTCCTCCGTCAAGGGGATTGAAATCGCCTTTGTGCTTGTCGTCATGCTGATCTTTTCCCGCATCATCGGCGCGAGTGACAATCCGGAACTCGGTCCGGTCGCGGCCAACACCTTCTTCCATTCGGCGATCTGGGGTCTCTTGACCTTCCTGCTGGTGGAAGTTGTTGGCGGCATTCTCGACCGCAGCCAGGAAATGCTGGAAGGCGCGGCGAAAGGCGGCTTCGGTGCGTTTCTCTACCTCGAAGTTCTTGATGCCAGCTTCTCCTTTGATGGCGTTATCGGCGCCTTCGCGCTGACGCAGAACCTGTTTATCATCGCCATCGGCCTCGGCATCGGCGCCATGTATGTGCGCTCGATGACGATCATGCTGGTGGAGAAGGGAACGCTTGCCGAATACCGTTATCTGGAACACGGCGCTTTTTATGCGATCCTGATCCTGTCGATCATCATGTATGTGCAGACCATGTTCCATATACCGGAGGTCATCACCGGCCTTGGTGGCGCGACCCTGATCGGCATTTCGCTCTGGTCATCGATCCGGCATAACCGGCAGCAAAGTGCCGGTGCCGCTGATGCGGCGCGCGGTGCGGAAATCTGATCCACTATGATCCCCGCCTTCCGCCGTTATGGCGGAAGGCAGTTTTTAAGCATTGAATTCCCGCTTGCTTATTTTTATTGCTGTTCCTTCGTTGCGGAAAAATTGGCCATAGTGCCGCGATGGTGTGGCAAGTATTTGTTTTACCTTGAATTTGTGCGCCGCAATAAAACTGGCATGCTTCCTGCTTCTCCTGTCACAAGTCCAGAGGGGACGTTGGAAGCCCGGAAAACGGGTCAAAAAAACGCCGCCGCGCCGTTCGACCTGTCGGGTCCCAACAGCGCGGCGGTTTGTTTGTGTGCATGGTTCTTGAGTTTTGCCTTCCGTTGAATGAAAACGGTAGGACAACGATTGGAGGGTTACCGGCTTGCCTGCACAATTGTCACCCTCGGAGGCTCTGGGACTCTGGCATCGCGTTTCCATGACGCAGGTCATCGCCGATGCACCGGATTTGACCTTGCGCCAGACCGCCATCCTGCTGCAGATTTATCTCGTGCCGCCGCCGCACACCGTCCGGGGTCTTGCCGCGATGCTGGGCGTAACCAAGCCGGTCATCACCCGCGCACTTGACAGTCTCGGGGCGCTTGGGCTGGTCGACAGGGTGCGCGATGAGCGGGACAGGCGCAATGTCGTGATAAAACGTACCGTCGCAGGTGCGCTCTATCTGGAAAAATTTGGCGATCTGGTTATTGATCAGGCGCGTAAGATCTAACCTCAGGACGTGAAACCCATGATGCTCGACCGCCGCCTGAATGTTTTCCGTTCCGATCTCGCCGATGAAAAACTGCAGGGCGTGGTGCAGGCCGAACGTTTTGTCGGCGGCACTCCCGCGCAGATCGTGGCACCGGTGATCGGCCTGCGCCCGACGCCCGATATTATCGCCGGCATCGACACCGAGCTGCTGTTTGGCGAAACGGTGCGCGTTTTCGATAGGGCAAACGGCTGGGCATGGGTGCAGGCGGATGCCGATGGTTACGCCGGTTATGTGCCGGAAACGGCCATCGGTGATGTCGTTGCCGCGACCCACCGCGTCATCGCGCCGCGCACCTTCCTTTATCCTTCGGCCGAGCTGCGCAAACCGCCGGTGGCGGCGCTGTCGATGGGCAGCCTTGTCCGTATCGTCGGTGAGGCGGAAACTCGCGGCACCCGTTACCTGATGACCGACAAGGGCGAAGGCATCATCGCCGGTCATTGCCAGACCGTCGATGCCGCTTGTGACGACGATTACGTCGCTGTCGCGTTACGTTTCATCGAGACGCCCTATCTGTGGGGCGGACGCTCGGGTTTCGGCATCGATTGTTCCGGCCTCGTCCAGCTTTCCATGGCGATGACCGGTAGGCGGGTTCTTCGCGATACCGACATGCAGGTGAAGTCGCTCGGTGTGGAAATAGAGCGTGACGAATTGCGCCGCGGCGATCTCGTCTTCTGGAAAGGCCATGTCGGCCTCATGGAGAACGAAGAAACCCTGCTGCATGCCAATGGTCATACGATGAATGTCGCACGCGAGAATCTCGATGCGGCCATCGAGCGTATCGGCTGGCTTTATGAAAAGCCGACGGCGTTTCGCCGCCTGGAGGGCTGAGAAGGCGGCTTTCACGAAATTGTGCCCGCCCCGCCCTTTGTAGGAAGAGCGCCGACGGCCTACATCCCATGGATAAAAGCACGGGACAGGCATCGATGAAGACAAGAACAGCGACACGATTGGCTGCCATCCTCGCGGCGGTTATGGCGAGCGGCGCGGCAGAGGCGCAGACGGTTTTCCAGAATGGTTTCGCCCCGGCGCCTGACGCCTATGCGAATCTGCCCGGCGTCAAGGATCCGCGAACGCTGCAACCCAAGGTCCGTTACACCTGCCATAGCGCGCTTGGCGTTACCGGATATTCCCGAGGTCCCTACCGGGATGTTTTCGGCAGCCGGGGCCTTCCCATGCAGGGCTACCGCTGTACGGATGAAAACGGCATTTCCAGCTTCGGCGGCAGGAATCCGGTCTCGAAGGACTGGTATCCCGGCATCAATCCCGTTGACCCGACCTTCTGAGGCGACATGGTTTAAGGCGACGGGCCGAAAACTTCAGACGGCGTTCGGAAAATCGATGCGCAAGCAGCAACGGAAGGCATTTGCCCTTTCGTTGCTCTGGACTTGTTGTCGCTTTTTCAGATAAATCTTCGGCATGACAGGTTG
Source organism: Rhizobium rhizogenes (assembly GCF_002005205.3). The sequence goes on from NZ_CP019701.2 coordinate 2,883,205, forward strand.
GTACCTGCACGCGTGCGGAGTGACATCGGCTATTTTGACCTTTGGCCGATATTGGGGAATGCGAGTATGACGAAGACCGATATAGCCACCCGTGTCCACAATCATACCTGGAAACTCGATCCGATTGTGCGCAGCCTGATCGATACGGATTTCTACAAGCTGTTGATGTTGCAGATGATCTGGAAGCTCTATCCGGAAGTCGACGCGACATTTTCCTTGATCAATCGCACAAAGACGGTGCGGCTGGCGGAAGAGATCGACGAGATGGAATTGCGTGAGCAGCTCGATCACGCGCGCACCCTGCGTCTCTCCAAAAAAGAAAACATCTGGCTTGCGGGTAACACGTTTTACGGCCGCTCGCAGATTTTCGAGCCGGAATTCCTGTCCTGGCTTTCGAGCTATCAATTGCCGGAATACGAGCTTTTCAAGCGCGACGGGCAATATGAACTGAATTTCCATGGCCGCTGGATGGATACGACGCTCTGGGAGATTCCCGCGCTGGCGATCATCAACGAACTCCGCTCGCGTAGCGCCATGCGTTCTCTCGGTTATTTCACGCTGGATGTCCTTTATGCCCGCGCCAAGGCCAAGATGTGGGAAAAGGTCGAGCGGCTGCGGGAACTGCCGGGCTTGCGCATTTCCGATTTCGGCACCCGCCGCCGCCACAGCTTCCTGTGGCAGCGCTGGTGCGTCGAGGCACTGAAGGAAGGCATCGGCCCTGCTTTCACCGGCACGAGCAATGTCCTGCTCGCCATGGATTCCGATCTCGAAGCTGTCGGTACCAACGCGCATGAGCTGCCGATGGTGGTTGCGGCACTTGCCCAAACGAACGAGGAACTGGCGGCAGCGCCCTATCAGGTTCTGAAGGATTGGAACCGGCTTTATGGCGGCAACCTGCTGATCGTATTGCCCGATGCCTTTGGCACGGCAGCGTTTCTGCGCAACGCGCCGGAATGGGTGGCGGACTGGACGGGCTTTCGCCCCGACAGCGCGCCGCCGATCGAAGGCGGGGAAAAGATCATCGAGTGGTGGCAGAAGATGGGCCGCGATCCTCGCAAGAAGATGCTGATCTTCTCCGACGGTCTCGATGTCGATGCCATTATCGACACCTACCGGCATTTTGAAGGCCGGGTGCGCATGAGCTTCGGCTGGGGCACCAATCTGACCAATGATTTTGCCGGCTGCGCGCCGAAAACCATTGCCAGCCTCAAGCCGATCTCCATCGTCTGCAAGGTCAGCGATGCCAATGGTCGGCCGGCGGTGAAGCTCTCGGACAATCCGCAAAAAGCGACGGGCGAACCGGCTGAAGTGGAGCGTTACCTGAAGTTCTTCGGCGAGGAAGACCACAAGGAACAGAAGGTTCTGGTTTAATCGAGACCGGGCGCTCCGGTTAACGAAGCGCCCGTGGAAGTGATTATTTCGCGAATTGATGCGAGATGTAGTGGAAGAGCGCCCGGATACCCTGCGCCTCGCCGCCGATCGACGAGTGATGTCTCTCGCTCAGCGACCAGCCGTAAATATCGAAATGCGCCCAGCGCTTGGTATTGGTGACAAAACGCTTGAGAAACAGCGCGGCTGTGATCGAACCGGCCATGCCGCCTGACGGCGCGTTGGTGATGTCGGCCGCGCGTGAGCGGATGTCCTTGTCATATCCCATATAAAGGGGCATCCGCCACAACGGGTCATCGATATCGATGCTCGCTTCCGCGATATCATGGGCCAGATCCTCGTCATCGGTATAGAACGGCGGCAGATCCGGGCCGAGAGCGACACGGGCGGCACCCGTCAGCGTCGCCATGTCGATCATCAGGTCCGGCGCGTCCTCATCGGCATAGGCCAGCGCATCCGCCAGAACAAGACGGCCCTCCGCATCGGTATTGTCGATCTGTACCGTCAGTCCCTTACGGCTCTTGTAGATGTCGCCGGGACGGAAGGCATTGGAAGAGATGGAGTTTTCGACGGCTGGTATAAGCACGCGAAGGTCGACCGGCAGCTTCGCATCCATGATCATCAGGGCGAGACCGAGGACATTGGCCGCACCGCCCATATCCTTCTTCATCAAAGCCATGGAGGCGGCGGGTTTGATATCGAGACCGCCGGTATCGAAGCAGACGCCTTTGCCGACGAGGGTAAGGCGCGGATTGCCCTTCTTGCCCCAGTTCATCTCGAGAAGACGTGGCGCGCTTTCGCTGGCGCGGCCGACGGCGTGGATGAGCGGGAAGTTTTCCTTCAGCAGGTCGTCGCCGGTGGTGACGCTGACCTTTGCCTTGTAGTGGGCGGCAAGGGCGCGGAAGGCGATTTCAAGCTCGTCCGGTCCCATGTCATTGGCCGGAACATTGATGAGGTCGCGGGCAAGGAAAACGCCCGCCAGAATGCGCTTGATTTCGCCGTCTTCGGCATCCTGTGGAATGAGAAGCCTTGCCCCGTTGGTCTTGGTGGTCCTGTATTTGTCAAAACGATAGCTGCCGAGACCAAAGCCGAGTGCCAGGCGGTTGGCCGTCAACGGTGCGGTCTCGATGTGCCATTCGCCTTCCGGCAGCTCGCGGGCCAGTTTCCCGGTTATGAAGGGAATTTCGGACGGATTGCCGCCAAGGCCGAGAAGCACGCCGCCGAGCGAACCATCGGCGGAAGGGACAAGCAGGATGGCGCCGGCTTCCGCCTTGAACCCCGCCTTTTTCGCCCAGTCCAGAGCGACAGGATCGATGGCACCCTGTTCAATATGGGCTGGTGTGACGGCGAAAACCGGCAAGGTGCTGCCGGCCTTCGAGCTGAAAGGGGTGGGGCGTTCGATGAACTGATAGGGCGCCATTGTATGCTTCCGTAAATCTCGTGAATCGGTGCGATTAACGCTCTGTTAGGGTTAACAGATTATTGCTTAAGCGAAAGTTGCGTCATGTGAGTCTGTCGTATGTCGGGCGCAAGATCGATCATTCTTGGGCGGGGGCGCTGCCATGACTGCTTTTTCTTTGGGCGAGACAGGCCGGACCGGATTGCTGCGCGGCGTGTGCCTGGCGGCGCTGGTTCTGGCCGTTTCCGGATGCGCGGGCACCAATAAGCCGGATCGCATGTCCACCGGCTCCATTCCCGCAGCCACGCGTTCCTATGACACCATGAACATGGACCAGTTGCGACAGGCGGAGGAGACTGCCGGTAAAGCCTATGAGCGCAGCCCCAAGGACAAGTCGGTCGGCATGAGTTATGCCAGCGTGCTGATGATGACGGGCAAGAATACGCAGGCGCTTGCCGTGATGCAGCAGATTGCCATCGCCAATCCGGCGGATCGCGACGTGCTTGCCGCCTATGGCAAGGCGCAGGCGGCGGCCGGCCAGCTGGAACAGGCGCTTTCGACCATACAGCGGGCACAGACGCCTGACCGCCCCGATTGGCGGCTTTATTCCGCCGAAGGCGCCGTGCTCGATCAGCTCGGGCGCTCGAACGATGCGCGCTCCCGATATCGGCAGGCGCTGGACCTCAAGCCGAATGATCCAAGCGTGCTTTCGAACCTCGGCATGTCCTATGTTCTGTCGAGTGATCCCCGCACTGCCGAGACATATCTGCAGTCGGCCATCGCCCAGCCCGGTGCCGATAGCCGCGTCCGTCAGAATCTGGCGCTTGTGGTCGGTCTTCAGGGGCGTTTCGCCGAAGCCGAGCGTATCGCGGCCCAGGAACTGTCGCCACAGCAGGCGCAGGCAAATCTCGGCTATCTGCGTGCCATGCTCTCGCAGCAGAATTCCTGGCAGCAACTGGCGAAAAAAGACGCAAAGCCGGCGGGCTGATACGCTTTGGATGTGGCCGCCCGGTATAGGCAGGCTAAAATCTTGCCATATGAATTACGCTGTACCGCCGGGTGAAATACTGGCGGTATTTTTCTTTGTCAAAACGTATCCAGAACCCGGATGATGGCCGGGCCGAGAATGACGGCAATGAGCACCGGCAGGAAAAAGACGATCATCGGTACGGTCAGTTTTGGCGGCAGCGCGGCGGCTTTCTTTTCGGCCTCGTTCATGCGCTCGTCACGGCCTTCCTGCGCCAGAACACGCAGCGCCTGAGCCAGTGGTGTGCCGTATCGCTCCGCCTGGATGAGGGCCTGCACCACGCTTTTGACGCCTTCCAGCTGTGTGCGCATGCCAAAATTCTCAAGCGCGATGCGCCTGTCCTGAAGGAAGGAGAGCTCCGCCGTCGTCAGTATCATCTCCTCAGCCAGTTCAGGGGACTGTTCGCCCACTTCTTCCGCAACACGGCGCATCGCGGCTTCCATCGAAACACCGGATTCAATGCAGATCAGCATCAGATCCAGAGCGTCGGGCCATGCGCGCTTGATCGAACTCTGCCGCTTCGTCATGGCGTTCGAGACATAGATATTGGGTGCGTAAAACCCGACATAACCGAAAAGCAGCACAGCCATCAGCCTGACGATGAAAGCCTTGTCGGCAAGGTTTCCGAGAAGGAAGACCCAGGTAAAAGCGATGGCAAGAAAGGCGAATGGCAGCAGGAAGCGTGCGGCAAGAAATGTGTTGAGCGCGTTCTGCGAACGAAAACCCGCTGCACGCAGCTTGTTCATCGTATTGGCGTCAGCCAGCGCTTCCTGAAGGTTGAATTTTTCGACGATACGCCGGGCCGATTTGTTGTTACTGCCGCGCAACGAGGCTTTTCCATCTCTGGAGGCCGCTGCAATGCGCTCACGCTCCCGGCTGCGAATAAAGTCGCGCTCCGACGACACGGCCTTCATGCGCTTGGCGAAGTCCTTGCGCTCGAAGAACGGCATGATGAGGGTGTAGAGGGTGGCGAAAACCGCAAGAGTGACCAGGATGGCGATGATCGTTTGCGGATCCGTCAGGCTCGAGATGAGATTCCCTGTCATGGCCCACCCTCAAATATCGAAATTGATCATTTGGCGCATGATGAAAATGCCGATCAACATCCAGATGCCCGATGCTCCGAGAATGAGGTGCCCGCGCAGGTCGGTGAAGAGCACGGACAGGTAATCTGGCGACGTGAAGTGCACCAGCATCATGACGATGAAGGGCAGCGCGCCGATGATGACCGCCGACGCTTTCGCCTCCATCGAAAGGGCACTGACCTTGGCGCGCATCTTCTTGCGGTCACGCAGGACTTTTGAAAGGTTGGACAGCGCTTCCGAAAGATTGCCGCCCGCCTGCGCCTGAATATTGATGACGGTACCGAAGAAACTGACCTCGAAGAGTGGCATCGTAAGCATCATGCGTTCGATTGCCTGGGGAATGCTGATACCGACCTGTTGCGCATCGACAATCCGCTGGAATTCGGTTTTTACCGGCTCCTGGCCATCCGATGCGATCAACCTTACGGCGTCGTTCAATGGCAATCCGGACTTGATCGACCGGCACATGACGTCGAGCGCATTGGGAAATTCCTCAAGGAATTTTTTCTGCCGGCGCTTGAGAAGAAAAGCCAGAATCCACCGCGGTAGTCCCAACGCGACGACAACCCCGATGAGCAGCGCGAGCACCAACGACAGGCCGTAGAGAATAGCGATAAGGGCGCAGAATACGGCGGCGCCAGCGCTTATCAGGTGGAATTGCCGGACCGAAAGCTGCAGGCCTGCCTGAACCAGCTTGTCACGCAAACTGACATTCTTGGCTTTCTTTGCCTTTTCACTCTGCTTTTTTTCCATTTCCCGCAGGTTGTCCTGCATGGATTTACGGCGCTTGCTGAGTTCCTGCACGCGGTCGCGCGCCGCTTTGATGTTGGCGTGATCCGTCTCGGCGGCCTGAACCCGCTTGAAGCGGCTGGTGGTCTTTTTTTCGACCTCTATCTGCTGAAAAAGGAAGGCGTAAGCCAGCGCTCCTGCCGAAATGGCGACAAGTACGGCCAGTAACAGGATTGTGGGGTCCATGACGGTCGCCTTCCCTTAGGATGTCTTTTCCATTTCATCGAGCGCAGCCGCCAGACGTTTTTCTTCGCCGTAATAACGTGCGCGATCCCAGAAATGGGGTTTGCTGATGCCTGCCGAGACATGTCTGCCGATCAGCTTGCCATGCGCATCTTCGCCTTCGATTTCGTACCGCATCAGATCCTGGGTGACGATGACATCGCCTTCCATGCCGATCACTTCGGTGATCTGCGTTATCCGGCGGGAACCGTCACGCAGGCGCGCAGCCTGGATAACGATATCGATCGATCCGGAGATGATTTCGCGCACCGTCTTCGCCGGCAGCGTGAAACCGCCCATGGCGATCATCGATTCGATACGGCTGAGGCATTCCCGCGGCGTATTGGCGTGCAGCGTTCCCATCGAGCCGTCGTGGCCGGTGTTCATGGCCTGAAGCAGGTCAAAAACCTCCGGTCCGCGCACTTCACCGACGATGATGCGTTCGGGCCGCATGCGAAGGCAGTTCTTCACGAGATCGCGCATGGTGATCTCGCCTTCCCCTTCGATATTGGGCGGCCGTGTTTCCAGTCTCACCACATGCGGCTGCTGCAGCTGGAGTTCGGCGGTGTCCTCGCAGGTGATGACGCGTTCATCCCTGTCGATAAAGCTCGTGAGGCAATTAAGAAGCGTTGTCTTACCGGAGCCGGTGCCGCCGGAGATGACGACATTGCAGCGGACGCGGCCGATGATCTTGAGCAATGTCGCACCTTCGGGCGTGATCGCCCCGAAACGCACCAACTGGTCAAGCGTGAGCTTGTCCTTCTTGAATTTTCGGATCGTCAGCGCCGGGCCGTCAATGGCCAGCGGCGGCGCGATGACGTTGACGCGCGACCCATCCGGCAGGCGGGCGTCGCATATGGGGCTTGATTCATCCACGCGCCGGCCGACCTGGCTGACGATCCGCTGGCAGATGGACAGCAGCTGGCCATTGTCGCGAAAGCGGATGTCGGATTCGATGGTCTTGCCGCCGACTTCGATGAAGGTCTGGCCGGATCCGTTGACCATGATATCGGCAATATCGTCGCGTGCGAGAAGCGGTTCCAGTGGTCCGTAACCCAGAACGTCGTTGCAGATGTCTTCGAGCAGCTCTTCCTGCTCGGCAATCGACATGGCAAAATTCTTGATGGTGATGATATCGTTGACGATATCGCGAATTTCCTCGCGCGCGCTCTCCGCATCGAGCTTGGCGAGCTGCGAAAGGTCGATCGTATCGATGAGCGCGGAAAAAACCTGGCTCTTGGTATTGTAATAGTCTTCCGTGCGGGCGCGCTTTTTCTGCGGCGACTGCGATGTTGCCTGCGCTTGCCGCGTCGCGGGTGACTGGCCGGGTTCCAAGGTGTCGATCGCAAGAGGACGCGGCTCGGGTGGCATCGCCACCTGAACGGAAACAGGTGCGGCCAGATCCGGCTTCGTGCTTCTGGTTGGGCCGTCAGACCCGCGTTTTCCGAACATCGGCGTTTCCGTCTAAGGGCGCAGAGGCAAGACCTATTTGCGCTTGAGAATATTCTTGAGTTTATCCAGGCCACCGCGTCTGCTCTTGCGCAGTATGGTGCGGCCGGTAATCGTATGAGCGATCTGCGAGAAGGTTTCCGCGATCTGGGATTTTTCATCCATCTCGCTGATCATGCGTCCGCTGTTGGCGGCGCTGCCGAACAGCTGGGTATCGAACGGGATGATCGCGATCGGTTCGATTTCCAGGGGCTCAAGGAAATCCGCCGGGGCGATTTCCGGCCGCTTCGGCATGCCCACCTGGTTGAGAATGAGGTGAGGCAACTTGTCGTTGGGCCGCAATTTTATCAGCGCATCGAACAGGTTTTTCGTATTGCGCAGATTTGCGAGATCGGGAACCGCCGTGATGACCACTTCGTCAGCTTCGGCAAGGACCGCCCGCGTCCAGTCGCACCACTGGTGTGGAAGATCGAGAACGGCAACGGGCGCGCTGCGCTGCAGGACCTCCAGTATCGGCAGGAAAGCCTGACGATCGAGATCATAGGTCCGGTCGAGAAGCGAGGGCGCCGCCAGGAGCGACAGGTGGTCGGAACATTTCGTCAGAAGGCGGTCGAGAAACACCTCGTCCAGCCGTTCCGGCGAAAACACGGCTTCCGCCATGCCTTGCGCGGGGTCCTGATCGAAATCGATGTTGGCCGTGCCGTAGGCAAGGTCCATGTCCGCCAGAATGGTTTCGGTGGAAAAGAGCGTGGATATGCCGAAGGCGCAATTATGTGCGATCGTCGAGGAGCCAACGCCGCCTTTGGCACCGATGAAAGCAATGTTGCGGCCGAGTGGCTCCGCTTCCGGGTCAACGAAGATCGTCGCGATCGAGCCCAGCAGATCGGCCATGCTGACCGGGGCGACCAGATATTCGGAAATGCCGTTGCGGATGAGATCGCGATAAAGCGTTATGTCATTGTGCCGGCCGACGATGATGACGCGGGTCGAGGGATCGCAAACCTCTGCCAGCGGAGCCAGATCATCCAGCAGCGAGCCGGGTGCGCTGGCCGTCTCCAGAATGATGAGATTGGGCGTCGGCGAGGCGGAAAACATCGTCGCGGCCGCGTTGATGTCTCCCTTGGTTACCCTGAGGGTTACCTTGCTCATGCGCCGGTCGCCGGACAATGCGTCCATGACACCCTGCATATTGTCGCTGACACAGAAGGCATGGACGGAAATGCGGGGCAGGGGCCGCAGGCGATCCATGTCCCCGGCACGAACGGGCGCCTCGGCGTCTGCACTGCCGCTTGCCTTGATATCGTATTCTACAGCGCTCATCGTCTATCCTGCCGTAACAAATGTTGGAGCCGCATCAATTCGGCGTCGCCGTGGTCTTGCCCTGACGATAGTTGTCGATGACGACCGCGCGGCGCTCCGCATCGATCGGGCTCATGCCACGCGGGCCGACCAGATCCATGGGGTTGGCGACCTGTGCGGCGAGATTGCTCTGGGATGCACACCCGAAATTGTACCAGTTCTTGTTGGCAAAGGTGTTGTCCGAAAGGTCCTCTGGCCATTGACCGCATTGCCCGGTCATGGCGGTGATGGCCACATAACTCAAACGAATGGGAGCAGCATCGCCATTCGGGGAGGCGGCGTAGCGGGTTTCCATGATCTTGCCCGAAGAAACTCCGGCGCCGGAAAGCGTCGAGCGGATCTGTTTCGCCATTTTTGATGCGGCCGCCGAATTGGCGGACCCCGACGGCACCTGGATATTGACGATGCCGGTCGACATGGACGCGTAATTCTGGGCAAACCCGCGGACATTATCCGCCACTGCCGTGGTCAGCCGGCTGTCGCCTGCCGAAACCGGAATATCCAGCGAATGTTCCGCTTCCGAGAGCGTGATGGGATGGCGCGTGCGATAGTCGTCAGGAATGGCATTGGTCGTCAAAGGGTCACGCGCGCAGCCCTGCAGAAGGCCGGCGGTGAGCGCAACCATGGCGACGAGACCGGCGCGTCTGATGGACAAAAAGGAAGAGGTTTCCTGCATGATGTTTCCTGCCCCCGCCGGGCTTGCTCTGAAGAGGGGATTTCGTGCGCGTGTCGTCATTTGTAGATGAACCCCACCGATCCCTGATAAGGAGCCGCCTGAACCTGATCCTTGCGGCCATAGACTTTGTTGACGCGGTTCATGAAATACATGGCTGCATCGTTTTCCGGATTGAAGTTGTCATCCGGCCGGGCGATCTGGTTGCGCGCGACTGGCCGCACCAGATAGGGCGTCGCGATGATGACCAGTTCCGTTTCGTTGCGGATGAAGTCCTTGCTGCGGAAAAGCGTACCGAAGATCGGAACCTTTGAAATGCCCGGAAGCCCCGACATGGCCTGGCGGATATTATCCTGGACCAAGCCGGCGATGACGATCGAGCCACCCGATGGAAGTTCGACGGTTGTCGAGGTCTCGCGCTTGCGGATCGACATGTAAGTCGAACCCGGGATGTTCCGGCCTGCATTTCCGGTTACCACGTTACCTTCATAGGTAGGCTCGGAAACATTGGTCTCGATCTTGAGGCTGATCCGTCCTGGCGAAAGCACGACCGGCCGGAAATTCAAGGTTATGCCGTAGTCGACCGTGTCGGTTGTGCGCGTTATGGTCTGCTGGCCCGTATCCTTGTCGATGGTGACTTCCTGTTCCGCTGGCAGACGGAAATCGCCCCCGACATAGAACTTTGCCTGCTCGCCGGAAATGGCGGTGAGGCTGGGTTCGGCCAGCGTGCGTACGACACCGGCCTGCTCCATGGCATTGAGATAGGTGGCAAAGTTGAGCGAACCGGAACCGATCGCGCCGCTGGCGATCCGCGAGGCGCCGCTGATTGCATTTCCAAGATTGGACGGATTTGCGAATTCGAAGCCGTTATTGCTTGTCGAACTGCTGATGGAGCCATTGAAACCCAGCTGTTTCAGCACCTGCCGGCTGACCTCGGCGACGGTGACCTTCAGCGTTACCTGATCTTCGCCTTCGATCGTCAGCATATTGACGATCTGCGACACCTGGCGGTTCTCGGCAAAAATCGCCGCGTCTCCGCCATTGTCACCACCCGTCAGCGATATGTTACGGGTGGTGGCTTCACCGCCCTTCAGAAAGGCTTCGGCAAGCTGTACTGCCCGTGCCGAATCCTGCGGTGTACGAACCGTTCCCGTTAAAACGATATTGTCTGAAACAATTTCGACCTTGATGTCGGAGTCGGGAATAAAGCGGCGAATATTGCTCTCCAGCCCGACGATATCGCGCTCCACCTCGAGATCGAGGCTGACGATTTCACGGCCACTATCGCCGAAAATGAAAATATTGGTCTGCCCCACCGTTTTTCCGAAGAGATAGATTCGTCTCGACGTGCGGGTCACGGCATCGGCAAGGCTGGGGTCGGCAACGAGAATATCATGGGCGTCCTCGGGCAGGTCGATGACCAAAGCCTTGTTGAGGCCGAGTTTCAGGCGCTTGCGAACGCCCGAGCCACTCTCGGTGATGCGCACAATGCTGGCGCTTTGTGCCGCGGCCTCGCCGAGACGCAGAAACTCGGGCGAATGCGGGCCTGGAATACCTGAAAAAGCCACGCAGAATGCAAGTCCGCCCAGCATCGATGAACGCAGGTGTTTTTTAACGCGCTTTGCCATGAACCCCCCGGTCATTGTGATGCTCCCTGATTGCCCTTGACGATCGAACCGGATTTGATCACCTGAATTTCCGGTTGGCCGGAGCCGCCGTTGAGAAGATAGCCCGCCGAAAGCGTGTCGTTTTCCTGTGCATCGGCGATCGAGCGAAGGGCGAGAGTGAGGCGATCCGCCATCTGCTGCGCCACCGTTATGATCTTCGCCTGCTCAGGTGTCAGTTCCAGTGTGGCCGTTGCGCCCACGACGGCGGAAATCCCGTCTTCGCCTTCCTTGATCTGCTGGTCGATCGCGAGAACCCGGACATTGTTCAAAACATTCTCGGTCAGGAAGTTTCCGTTCTCACCCTTGCGAACCATGATGACGTCGACACGGTCATTGGGCAGTACGAAACCGCCCGCGCCGGTTGAAACGGAAATTTCCGTGGCGACGGCGCGTTTTCCGGCCGGCAGAAGCGATGACATGATGCGGGTGCTGGAATCGACGACTTTTTCCGGCCGCACCGGTTCCCCCTCGAACAGGGGCAACCGCACGACGGCGCCGGTTAGTTCGGTGATTGCGTTGGGGTTTTTGGCTTCGGTTATGAAGCTGTCGACGACATTGCCCTGCGGCCAGGGTGTCCAGCGCACCGAGCTGTCATTCAGACGGCTGCCGACGGGCAAATTGACCGAGGAAACGAGAACGTTGACCGTCGGCTCTTTCTGGATGATCGTTTCCGCCTTTTCGATAACCTGCTTTGCGCCGGAAATCCGCATGGCGACAAGACCGGCAAGGCCGGCTGCAACCAGGGCAACGGAGAGAATGACGATACGCGACGGTTTCATGCTCGATCCTTGAGGGAATCAGATTCTTCTCCCGTCAGGATGGCGCGTGATTGGTATAATTATGGTTAATATTATGCTTGGATTTGTGGTTAACGGGACTTTAATCCGTCAGCGCCGTGACTTGTTCAGGAAAGACTGGCGATGGCGGCTTTTACAAGCGGCGCGTCACCATAAGTCAAAAGGCCAGCAACGGCGATGCCGATGCCATAGGGGATTTTTTTTGCTACCAGCAGGGAATCCGGAATAGGAATGCCAGCTGCCATGATTTCCTGCGATCGCGACCGCAAAAGCAGGATGCCGATTGTCAACACGCCGCCGAGGAATGTCACTGCGAGCAGAAACTCCACAAGCGATATATTGAAACCGTACCAGACTGTCGCTGCGGTTAGCAACTTTGCGTCTCCGCCGCCCATTGCATTGGCCGCAAAAAGTGCAAAACAGACTAAAAATACCGCAGTGGCTGCAGCAATGCTCATCGCGAAAGTCTGCCAATCCATGCCCGTCAATGGTGCTACCACTACGAAGGAAAGCAGCAATATAAGGGGTATTCTGTTGGGTATGGTCATGCTGAATAGATCATTCAGTGCAGCAAAAGCGACGCACAAAGGCAAAGTCAGAAAAATTGCTGCTACAACCATCGGATCAATTCCACAAAGGAGTTTCCTACATGGGTGGCAACCAATGTAAGGAGGATGCCAAAAATATTGAGATGGCCACCCGCTTAAGGGGTGGCCATCCAAGGACGTCGCAGCTATCAACCCGTTGTTTTGGCTGTAGCATCCGTCATTTCGCTACCGATGTTTTCGAAGAGGAGCTTGATTTGGGAGCCGATGGTCGTAGCGCCGCCAACGATAGCAACGGAAATAAGCGCGGCGATCAGGCCGTATTCAATTGCCGTGGCGCCGGATTCGTCCTTGAGGAAACGAGCGAAAATCTTGGTCATGAGTATCTCCTAACTCTTGTTTGGTTCAGCACGCCGACAACTGTTCTCCGTTGTTCGGTTGCGTTCAAACTACCGCCGAGCAATTTCCAAGCGCTTAAAAAAAAGGATTAATCCAAAGTAAACGGCATGTTGAGTTTGTCTTGGTAAACAAAGATAAAAAGTATTGCCTGTATTTTTATATTTGCTGGAAAACGAATATATTTCGCTGCAAGGTGTTTTCCGTTTTGAGAAGAGCGCTCTCTAGATGAGACATATATGTTCATTTTTGGTGCGGGTTTGCGGGAGTGGGAGATGACTTGAGGTGCGCTTGGTTACCGTTGTAATCGTGCATTTTCGCCATTTAACGCTTCATTCACTAAAACCGAGCATTCTTGGACACAGTGAAGTGCGGGTAATGAACAAGGGCCAAACGCGTGTCATCCGGAAAACTGGCGAAATTTGTGGTGGGCTTGTGCGTCATTATGGGAGGCTCGTCGCATTCTGTTTTCGCTCAGGAAGACATATTGCGTGTTTCTATGAACCATGCCCGCGTTCTCCGTCTCGATCGTCCCGTAAGCAAGGTTATCGTCGGTAATTCGAAAGTTGCCGATGCCACCGTCGCGGATGCCACGACGATTGTCCTGACCGGCCGCAGTTTCGGAACGACAAACCTCGTGCTTCTCGATTCTGATGGCAATCCGATCGTCGATGAACGCATTCTCGTCTCCATCGATGAAGGCAATACGGTTCGCGTCTTCCGTCAGACGGAACGAACCGTGCTTTCCTGCACGCCGAATTGCGAACAGCATTCGCAAAACAGTGGCGACAAAGACTCTCAGCCTTAACCCCGGCGAGGCCGAGCCGGGCCGTCGAATGGATTGATTCCGCTCAAAGAAGCCGCCCGTATTTTGCTGGCGTGACAAATATCGCGCTCATGCAGGCGCTGACCATTTTTGGTGAGAGACGAAGCCGAATATTTTGGCAGACCGAAAAAACACAACATGCTCTCCGGCGTTCTGCCGGAGGCCTGCATGTTGCTGTTTTTTCGTCTAAGTCATTGATCTGGCTAGGATCAAAAAAGGAATGGTGCCCAGAAGAGGACTCGAACCTCCACACCCTTGCGAGTACCAGCACCTGAAGCTGGCGCGTCTACCAATTCCGCCATCTGGGCGACGGAGAGCGATGTACGAGGGCAGCCGCCCGGTGTCAACAGACTTTTTGAACTTTTATGACGATCATTGATTTTAAAGGGAAAAAACTTGCCGGATGTTGTTGAAACATGTCGCCGGGTCAGGTGTCGAGCCCTTCATGCCTCGTTCTGTCGACGTGACCGAGGTCGCGTTCGGGGTCGATGATATCGCGGATTCTCTGTTTGAGTTCTTTTGGGCCGGGAAAACCGCCATCGCGCTTGCGTTCCCATATGATGGTTCCGTCCAATGTGATCTCGAACAGGCCGCCGGTTGCGGGGACAAGGCTGACTTCGCCGATGTCAGAGGCGAAGGTTTGCAGGATTTCCTGTGCCATCCAGCCCGCGCGAAGCAGCCAGTTGCATTGTGTGCAGTAGCGAATGGTTATGTGCGGCTTGGTTCCGGTCACGATCACATCTCCTTCAGGGCCCGGTCACGATAATGTCAACTATAATACTCATGTTTTTACCCGGCGCGTGCTTGTTCTTACCATGGGGCTTTGCGAACAGATAAGCCATCGAAGGCTGAAACGTGGAGATCCTATGGCCCAGTTCGACAATAACCGTCAGCGTCTTTTCGTTCCCGCTGTCGCACCGCTTTATAATGCCACGCATGATCTGGTGGAGACCATTTTGCGCGTCGCTGCGGGTCTCCTCCTCGTCACCCATGGTTTCGGCAAGATAGTCAATCCGTTCGGGGCTGTCGGCATGGTCGAAAATCTGGGCTTTTATCCCGGTGTCTTCTGGTCGCCGCTCCTGGCTGCTACTGAGTTTTTCGGTGGTATTCTGGTGGCGATCGGCCTCTTCACGCGGCCGGCATCCTTTGCCGCCATGATCGTGCTTCTCGTAACGGTGTATGTTCACGGCATACTGAGAGCGGAAGGGCTGGTCGGCGCCGAGAAGTCGATCCTCTGGGCCGCTATCTTCCTGTTCTTCGCGGTTCGTGGTGGCAACCGGCATTCCGTCGACGCAAAACTGTCGCGGGAATTCTGAAATCCGCCGGCGGGGCGTGTCGAATATCGCCCCGCCGCCGTTCAGGTCTCTTGAAAATCCGTTTTTCTCATGGTGAAGCTTGGATTTGACGGCGGATGCGTCGTTTGAATTTCCCTCATCATCGAGAGGCCGTATGCGCGTTGCAATTATCGAAAACATGGCGGGTACACCCCATGGACAGCTCGGCATCGCGCTGAAAGAGGCAGCAGCGGATGTGCATATTATTCGCGCTTATGCGGGCGAGGCTCTTCCCGCCAATGCCGGTGCACATGATGCGCTCATTGTTCTTGGGGGCGAGCAGAACGCCCTTGATGACGCGCTTTATCCCTATCTTCCACAGCTTGCGCTTTTGATGAAGGCCTTTGGTGACGCCGATAAGGCGGTAATGGGTGTCTGCCTCGGCAGCCAGCTGCTGGCGCGCGCCTATGGCGGAGAGAATATTCTTGCCGGCCCGCCGGAATTCGGCTGGCAGGATGTGTCGCTGACGGAAGAAGGGATGTCGGATCCATTATTGTTCGGGCTGGACAGGATATTCCCGATTTTTCAGTGGCACCGCGATACATTTACGCTTCCGCCCGGGGCAACGTGGCTTGCGACCAATGGCGCGACACGCAATCAGGCCTTTCGTCTCGGCCGGGCGGTTTATGGCACCCAGTTCCATTTCGAGGCGTCCACGACGGTGGTTGACGGCTGGTGTGAGGCATTTCCGGCTTCGGTGGAAAAAATGGCGCCCGGCTGGCTGGAGAAATACGGTGATCACCGGGGTATGCGTGCGCAGAAGGCCGATGCAACCGGGTTGGAAATTGCCCGCGCCTGGGTGCGGCTCGTTTAAACGCACGAGATTTCCTTTGTGAATGAAGCTGAGGCGTATGAAGGTTGCGGCTGGGCTGAATATCGCGCGAAGGAGGCGCAGAAACATGTATAAATTTGAGATTTATCAGGACAGGGCCGGGGAATATCGCTTTCGCTTCAAGGCTTCCAACGGCGAAACGATGTTTTCATCGGAAGGATACAAGGCCAAGGCTTCGGCAGTCCATGCAATCGAATCGATCAAGAAAAATTCCCCCGGCGCCGATACCGTTGACCTGACCACCATGACGGCCTGAGCACTGCCGCTAACGTGAGAGCTCGAAGCATTTCGCCTGCCAGAAATGAAGGGCGCATTGGCAGATGTCGGCGTAAAGATAAGATTCAGTCTTTTTTGATAATCTTCCGTTAGCATTTGTGTTTCGAGGTCTCCGGGCGGCGTCAGTGTGCCCCCGATTTGTTTTGCGTACGGGTTCTCATGCGTTCATCGGCTGTGCCAGCACTTTTCTTCGGTTGCCTTCTGCTTGGCGGCTGCACGTCCAGTTCCGGGCCGGAAAGCCTGGTGGCCGGCTTGCCGTCGAAGGAAACCACGAGTTCGGTCACGCCTTCCGCGCCGGTGCCGCAGGCAAGTGTCGGTACCCAGCCCATTACGGCCCAGCCGCGACAGGAGGTTCTGGCATGGGGCGGGCCGGTGCCGGAAGAACCCAAGGCCTTTTCCGCCGTCACGCCGCGGGCGTCCCTGCCGCAGAATGCGCCTGAAATCCGTTTGCCGGTCCCGTCGCAGGCCGGAATGGTGCGCCCGGCCGAACGCCCGGTACAATTGGCCATGGCTGCCGCTCCGGCGGCGGGCGCTGGCGCTCAGATCCGCTCCCGCGTCTTCCGCTCCAGCTTCAGCGACGCCAAGCCCATCAATTTCGGTCGGGTTCAGCCGCGCCATTTCCAGGTTCATGGTGTGGATGTTTCCCGCTGGCAGGCGAATATAGATTGGCCTTTGCTGCGCACCCGCGGCGCGAACTTCGCTTTCATCAAGGCGACGGATGGCGGCGATCATCTTGACCCGATGTTCCGCGCCAACTGGCAGCGTTCAAAGGAAGCGGGCATCCGCCGCGGCGCTTACCACTTCTTTTACTGGTGCCGCTCCGCCAGCGAACAGGCCGACTGGTTCATTCGCAACGTGCCGCGCGATCCCGATGCGCTGCCGCCTGTCATCGACGTGGAATATAACGGCGAGTCGAGCTGCAAGATGCGCCATTCCCGCGAACGCGTTCTGGAAAAGATGCGCGTGTTCATGAACAAACTGGAGCGCCACTACGGACAGCGGCCGATCATCTATACGGCGCCCGATTTTTATAAGGACAATCTTACCGGCGAGTTCCAGGACTATCCATTCTGGCTGCGCGCCGTCGCCCAGCATCCGTCCGTGGTCTATCCCGGCCGCAAGTGGCTGTTCTGGCAATATTCCGGCTCGGGCCTGTCGCATGGTGTCGATGGCCGTATCGATCTCAATGTCTTCAACGGCAGCGAGGACGCATGGCATCGCTGGATCGACCGCCGTTCAAGCTGATCCGGGTCGTGCGTCAGCGCGCGAATTTTCTGGCACCCGCAACGCAGAGCACCACCACAAGCGTGACACCGATCATGGCGGGGCTCACCTCCTCATGCAGCAGGCTTGCTGCAAGCACCAGCCCGAAGAACGGCTGTAGCAATTGCAGCTGGCCCACGGCGGCAATGCCGCCGAGCGCCAGCCCGCGATACCAGAAGATGAAGCCGATCAGCATGCTGAACAGCGAGACATAGGCAAGTCCGCCCCAGGCCTGCGGATCGATGCCGGCAAGCGTTTCCGGCCCGGTGAAAAAGGCAAGCGGCAGCATCACCGGCAGCGAGAGAACGAGCGCCCAGGAGATCACCTGCCAGCCGCCCAGCTTTCGCGACAGGGCTGCGCCCTCCGCATAACCCAGCCCGCAGACAATGATCGCGCCCAGCATCAGGAGATCGCCGGCAAGCGAAGCCCCAACTCCGGCTGAAAGCGAGTTCGACAGTGAAAAACCTGCCACGAGAGCACTGCCCAGACACGAAAACAGCCAGAAGGCGGGGCGGGGACGTTCGCCACCGCGCAACACGGCAAAGATCGCCGTGGCAAGTGGTAGCAAGCCGACAAAGACAATGGAGTGCGCCGACGTCACGTGACGCAGTGCCAGCGCCGTCAAAAGCGGAAAACCCACCACCACGCCGAGCGAGACGATGAAAAGCGATGTCATATCGTTCCGTGCCGGGCGTCTTTGCTGGAACAGCAACAGCAGGGCGAGCGCCAGAATGCCGGCAATGCTGGCCCGGGCGACGGTCAGGAACACCGGATCGAAATCCGTCACCGCGATACGTGTGGCCGGCAGCGAGCCGCTGAATATCACCACGCCGATAAGACCGTTCAGCCAGCCGCTTGTCGTCTTGTCCATTGTCATCTCCTGCATTTTGCTTGTCTTGATCCGGAACGGCTGGCAGGAACAGCAACAGTCATATACAATTTTGAGAAACTGTTATGGTTGTTGACCCAGTACGGATGGAGAGCGATTTGGACGGACAGGTCTTTTCCCTCACGCGCATGGAACCCGGAACACGCATAGAAAAAGTGATGGCGAACATCCGCCAGCGTATCGCTTCGCGCAGCCTCGTACCGGGCGCACGTTTACCGTCCGTCCGCGCGCTGGCAAAAACCATGCAGGTTTCAACCTCCACCATTGTCGAGGCCTATGACCGGCTGGTCGCCGATGGCACGATAAGCTCACGTCCGGGCTCCGGTTTTTTTGTAGCTGGCGCGCTTGCGCCGTTATCTCTGGCCGATATTGAGCCGCGGCTGGACAGGGCGGTGGACCCCCTGTGGGTATCGCGGCAGGCGCTGGACGAGGCCCCGGTCCTTGCCAAACCCGGCTGCGGCTGGCTTCCCGCATCGTGGATGCCGCAAGAGGCGCTGCGGCGGGCGATGCGGGGGATTGCCCGTGCGGATACCGCCCTGCTGACGGACTATGCAAGCCCCATGGGGCTGCTGCAACTTCGCCAGCTTCTGTCGCGCAGGCTTGCCGAACACGGGGTGCAGGCGGGTGCGGGCCAGATCATGCTCACGGATTCCGGCACGCAGGCGATCGATCTTCTCTGTCGTTTCCTGCTGCAGCCGGGAGATGCGGTGATTGTCGACGATCCCTGCTATTTCAATTTCCATGCCCTCTTGCGCGCGCACCGCGTCAAAGTCATCGGTGTGCCTTACACCCCGACCGGACCGGACCTTCCGCTTTTCGAACAGGCGCTGAAAGAACACCAGCCGCGTCTTTATATTACCAATTCCGCGATCCATAATCCCACAGGCGCCAGGCTTTCCGCCGTTACCGCCCATCGCCTGCTGATGTTTGCCGAACAGGCGGGACTGACCATCATCGAGGATGATATTTTTGCAGATTTCGAAACGCAGGCGGCGCCGCGACTGGCCGCTTTCGATGGGTTGAACCGCGTCGTCCAGATCGGCAGCTTCTCCAAAACACTGTCCGCCTCCGTGCGTTGCGGTTTCATTGCGGCACCTCCTGCGTGGGTGGAGGCGCTGACCGACCTTAAGATCGCCACCGCCTTTGGCGGGACGCATTTCTCGGCGGCGCTGGTCCTGTCGCTTTTGACGGATGGCAGCTACCGCCGTCATGTTGAAGCGCTGCGCCTGCGTCTTGCGGCGGCAATGCCGGAGGCGGCGGCGCGTTTAAAGGCGATTGGATGTGTACCCTGGATCGAACCGCAGGCGGGCATGTTTTTATGGTGCCGCTTGCCGGACGGGGTGGATGCCGGCAATGTGGCGCGCCACGCCCTTGCGCAGCAGGTGGTTCTGGCGCCCGGAAATGTGTTCAGTTCGTCGCAGAATGCCGCCGCTTTCATGCGTTTCAACGTTTCGCAGTTAGGCAGTTCGGAGACCATGGCCGTGGTGGCGGATGCGCTCCGGTCTGCGCCTGATCGTCGCCCTTTGTGAGGGCCAAGGGCCGAATCGGAACAAAATCGCGTGAACGCCGTTTTCTCCGCAGAGTGAAGAGGAGAAATACCATGACATTCGATCCCAACAACCCGCGCCCGGACCGCGATCTTCGTCCGGAACTGAATATCAGCAATGAGCCGGCTGCCCGGACCTCGTCGTCCTGGGTACCGTGGCTGGCGATCATCGTCGTCGTGCTGGTGGGCGTTTTCGCCTGGTCGCAGATGAGCGGCCCGACCACCGATCCGGCCACGACATCGTCCACCACACCGCCCGCTGCAACGGATCAGGCACCGGCCCCGATGACGCCGACCGCACCGGCAACGCCGCCGGCAAACAACACGGCTCCGGCAAGCCCGACTACGGGTGGCACTCAGACCCAGCCGTAATGGGCTGACTGACATGCTAAAACCGTCTGCCTTCGGGCAGGCGGTTTTTTCGTGGATGCAATCAGCTTTCGCCTTTAGAGCTGCTCCATCGCCGAGGGGCTATTGGACACTCTGGACCAGCGGGCGATCGATTCTTTCGCCAGCGCTGCAAGCGTTATGCTTCCAAAGCGGGACAGGAGGATGGTTTCCGCCTCTTTCATCGCGTCAAAAAGGGCCTCATTGACCGCCTGTTCGATGACGCAGTTCGGATTGTCGCCCGCCAGCCCGATGGAAAACAGCTCCGGTGCGCCGAGCGCCCGATAAATATCCAGCAGGGTGATTTCGCTGAGCGGTCGCGCCAGAACCCAACCGCCGCCATGGCCTTTTTCCGATGAGACATAACCATGCTCCCGCAGGCCCGCCATGGTCCTGCGCACCACCACAGGGTTGGTTTGCAGCATGGCCGCGATGCTTTCAGAGGTCGCCGCCCTCTCGTGTTTTTCCATATGGATCAGAATATGCAGCACCCTTGAAAGGCGCGTGTCGTGTCTCATTGCGCAAGCCCATTTGTTTTTCGCAACGCTATCAGTTCCGAAGTGACGTAACAATATAAGTTGCGTGACCCTTGACTCGAAAAATCACGTAACAATATAAGTATCGTGAAAATGAATGGGCGCTTCCTGCCCGGTCTTGAACGATAGGTGCATCATGAAATTCGACGTCATCATCATCGGCGGCAGCTATGCCGGTCTCTCCGCCGCACTGCAGCTTGGCCGCGCCAGAAAGAACGTTCTTGTCGTGGATGCCGGCAAAAGAAGGAACCGCTTTGCCAGCCATTCCCACGGTTTTCTCGGTCAGGATGGCAAGGCGCCGGGCGAGATCGTCGCCGAAGCGCGCCGCCAGATCGAGCGTTACCAGACGATAGAGTGGGCGGAGGGCAGGGTGACCGATGCCGAAGGGTCTTTTGGCGATTTCGTCGTCGAGATCGACGGTCGCCGCCGCGAAAGTGCTGCCCGGCTGATCCTTGCCATGGGCGTTACCGATGAGCTGCCCGACATAACCGGGCTGAAAGAGCGCTGGGGCTCTTCGGTCTTTCATTGCCCCTATTGCCATGGTTACGAGCTTGATCAGGGGAAAATCGGCGTCATTGCCGCTTCACCCATGGCTATCCACCATGCCCTGATGCTGCCGGACTGGGGCGAGACGACCTTCTTTACCAATGGTATCTTCATGCCGGATGAGGACCAGGCCGCACTTCTGTCCGCTCGTGGTGTCCGGGTGGAAAAAGACCGTATCGCGGAAATTGCCGGACATGCGGATGTCGTTCTGTCCGACGGCCGCAGCATTGCGCTGGCCGGTCTTTTCACCCAGCCGAAACTGCGGATCACCTCGGACTGGATCGGAAAACTCGGCTGCTCCGTGGAGGAAGGCCCCATGGGGGCAAGCATCGTGACTGATGCCATGAAACAGACCACGGTCCGCGGCGTCTTTGCCTGCGGTGATGTCGCAAGGCCGGCAGGCTCGGTCGCCCTTGCGGTGGGCGACGGTGCCATGGCAGGGGCTGCGGCTCACCGGTCGATCCTGTTTCCGGAATGATCAGCTGGAGGTGAGGCTAAGCCAGCGTCCAGGAGGCATGCCGAAGGCATTCTTGAAATGCCGGGTGAAATGCGCCTGATCCGCAAACCCGCAGGCAAATGCCGTTTCGGCAAGGCTGGCGCCGGCCCGCATCATCTCTTTGCATTTTTGCAGCCTCCGCATGATGAGATAACGATGCGGGCTGGTTCCCAGCAGGCCGCGGAAATGCCGGAAGAGCGTAAAGCGGTCGAGTCCGCTTATTCGTTCAAGTTCCTCCGCACCGACGGTGTCGGTACTGTTCTCTTGCAGGTAGTCCCGACACCGTAAAACGGCGGCGCGGTCAATGCGTTTGACGGTTCCGGCGCAACCGTTCGCATGCTTGGAAAGCAGGTCCGCCAGCCGCGATTGCCAGTCGGTCAGGAGCAGATTGTCCGGCTCGCTTTCGAGATCGCCGAGTGCTTCGATCAGACATTGCCGGAAGGCGGGGTCCTCGATGACGGGATTTCTCGCAAAAGGCAGCGTCTGATATCCAGCCTGCGCCATTTTTTCAGGCGGAAGATAGAGCATACGGTAGCGCAGCCCCTCATCCGTGCCCGCGCCGCCATCATGCACTTCGTCGGGATGCAGCACGATGACATTTCCCGGCATGCTGAAATGCGAGGTGCCGCGATAGGAAAAGGTCTGGACGCCGGAGAGCGTGACGCCGAGCGCATAGGTATCATGGCGGTGCGGCGCATAGGCATTGCCACGAAAGCGCGCTTCTATGCGTTCGATGCCGTCGCTCGCCGGGGCCTGCACGATCCCCTCGAATTTGCACGAACGTTCAAGATCGCCGACGCCCCGAGGCGCTAGGATTGCTTCTCTTTCGTAACCACAGCCAGATTGAGTTCGCATGTTTGATACCAAGATCGCCGTCATCCTTCGTGATGACCTTGCCGTGTGGCAAAAACTGAACGTTACCGCATTTCTCATGTCGGGGATCGTCGCCCAGACCGGAGAGATTATTGGGGAACCATACCGCGATGGTGCGGGCAACGTCTATAATCCCCTGTCCATCCAGCCGGTGGTCGTCATGGCCACGGATCAGGAGGCGCTACGCAAAATCCATCTGCGCTCCCTCGAGCGCGACGTCACGACGTCGCTCTATATCGAGGAAATGTTCTCCACCGGGCACGATGTCGCCAACCGCCAGGTATTTTCGGAATTTTCTCCTGACAATGCCAGGGTGGTCGGCATGGCGCTGAGGGCAGACAAGAAGATCGTCGACAAGATCACCAAGGGTGCAAAGCTGCATACTTGAGAAGATATCTTCAAATGCAAAAGGGAGGCTGCAAGCCTCCCTCCAATTACTACTTATTCGTCGTTCATCTTCAGGGCGGCGATGAAGGCTTCCTGCGGAATTTCCACCTTGCCGAACTGGCGCATGCGCTTCTTGCCTTCCTTCTGCTTGTCCAGAAGTTTGCGTTTACGCGTCGCGTCGCCGCCATAACACTTCGCCGTCACATCCTTGCGCAGCGCGCGCACGGTTTCGCGGGCGATGACCTTGCCGCCAATGGCGGCCTGGATCGGGATCTGGAACATGTGCGGCGGAATGAGTTCCTTCAGCTTTTCGCACATGCCGCGCCCGCGCCGGTCGGCCGCCGAGCGGTGCACCAGCATGGACAGCGCATCCACCGGATCGCCGTTGACGAGGATCGACATCTTGACGAGATCGCCCGCACGGTAATCGATGATGTTGTAATCGAACGAGGCGTAACCCTTGGAAATGGACTTCAGCCGGTCGTAGAAATCGAACACCACTTCGTTGAGCGGCAGTTCATAGGTAATCATCGCACGGTTGCCGACATAGGTCAGTTCCGTCTGCAGGCCGCGCCGGTCCTGACACAGTTTCAGGATGCCGCCGAGATATTCGTCCGGCGTCATGATCGTCGCCTTGATCCACGGCTCGCGGATTTCCTTGATCTTCACAACGTCAGGCATGTCGGCCGGGTTGTGCAATTCCTTTTCCGTGCCATCCGTCAGCGTCATTTCATAGACAACCGAAGGCGCGGTGGCGACGAGATCGAGATTGAACTCGCGCTCAAGGCGTTCCTGAATGATTTCGAGGTGCAGCAGGCCAAGGAAGCCGCAACGGAAACCGAAGCCGAGAGCGGCTGACGATTCCATTTCGAAGGAGAAGGAAGCGTCGTTCAGGCGAAGCTTGCCCACCGCCGCACGCAAATCTTCGAAGTCGGCCGCGTCGACCGGGAAGAGGCCGCAGAACACCACGGGCTGTGCCGGCTTGAAGCCGGGCAGGGCCTGCGCCGTCGGGCGCTTGTCGTCGGTGATCGTATCGCCGACGCGCGTATCGGCAACTTCCTTGATCGAGGCGGTGATGAAACCGATCTCGCCGGGGCCGAGGCTGTCGACATTGACCATCTTCGGGGTCAGCACGCCGACGCGCTCGACGCCGTATTTGGCGCCCGAGCCCATCATGCGGATCTGCTGGCCCTTGCTCAGCACGCCGTCGATGACGCGCACCAGAACCATGACGCCGAGATAGGTGTCATACCAGCTGTCGACCAGCAGGGCCTTCAGCGGTCCGCTTTCACCAGCTTCGCTCGTTGGCGGCGGCAGGCGGTGAACAATGGCTTCCAGAACATCGGGAATACCAAGCCCGGTCTTGGCCGAAATCATCACGGCGTCGGAGGCGTCGATGCCGATTACCTCTTCGATCTGTTCCTTGATGCGGTCGGGTTCGGCCGCCGGCAGGTCGATCTTGTTGAGCACCGTCACCAGCTCGTGATCGTTGTCGATCGCCTGGTAGACGTTGGCCAGCGTCTGGGCTTCCACACCCTGCGATGCGTCCACCACGAGCAGCGAGCCCTCGCAGGCCGAAAGCGAACGGGACACTTCGTAGGCGAAGTCGACGTGGCCGGGCGTGTCGATGAGGTTCAGCACATAGGTTTCGCCGTTGTTCGCCTTATAGTGCAGGCGAACCGTCTGGGCCTTGATGGTGATGCCGCGCTCGCGCTCGATATCCATCGAATCGAGAACCTGCTCCGACATATCGCGTTCGGCAAGACCGCCCGTCGACTGGATCAACCGGTCGGCCAGCGTCGATTTGCCGTGATCGATGTGGGCAACGATCGAGAAGTTGCGGATATGGTCCAGGGGCGTGCGGGTCGAATTTGTGCTCATGCCCCGCGCTATAGCAGGGGCTTCTCATGCCGCAAAGCGGGAATTTGGTTAAAAGCCCTTTAAAATGGGCTTTTCAGATCGCAAATTGCTCCGGCCAGTCGCGACGGGTGGCCACCTGTCCTTCGGTCCTGAGCCTTGCGACAGTGGCAAGATCGATGTCGGCGATCAGAAGCGTGCTGTGCGTCACCGCATCGCTTTCGCTTTCCGCAATGATGCCGGATGCGGGCATGCCGTAATCGGAGGGCACATAAAGTGCCGCACGGCCGCGATTTTCATCGACGGCGGGCGACCATGGAGCCTCACCTGCGGTGGGGGAGGAGAGGACGGCATATTGATTTTCCAGCGCTCGCGCCTGCGCGCCGATGCGCACCCGGTAAGCGCCTGCCAGTGTGTCGGTGCAGCTGGGAGCGAGAACCAGTTCCGCGCCAAGCTCCGCCAGCCTGCGGCCGAGCATTGGAAACTCGTTGTCGTAACAGATGAGGATGCCGAGCCTGCCAATGCTCGTCTCGAAGGCATTCAAACCCTCGACACCGGCATGGATATTCCATTGCTCCCGCTCGAAGCGGGTCATGATCTGCTTGTCCTGATAACCGATCAACCCGTCCGGTCCAAACAGCCATGCCCGGTTGCGGAACTTGCCGTCCGGGTCCTTCACCGGCGCGCTGCCCGGCTGGAACAGGATTTGATGTTGCCGCGCCAGCTCTTCGCAAAGCTCCACCCAGGAGGGGATCAGCGGCTGTATCTCTTCGATGGAGCGGTGCAGATCAGAGCGGATATCTGGCGGCAGCTGCCCGGTCAGCGCCATGGCCGAATATTCCGGCAGAAGCAGCAGTTCCGCACCCGTTTCTTTTGCCTCGCGCACGATGGCGGCAAGATGCGCCGCATAGGCTTCCCATGTCTCGATCAGTTCGATGGCATATTGGCTGGCGGCGAGGCGGGTCATCGGTTTCCATCTCCTGCGGCGATATTCTTCATCCAGAAGGACAGCGGTTTCGGGCTCTCGACGCTCTCATCGATATCCTGCCAGGTAAAGCTGGTGCGCAGCTCGGGGTGGTGGCGATAGCCGCGCTTTTCCCAGAAGGCATTCAGCGGCACGTAATCCGCCGGGCGGCGCGGGTGATCCGCAGGCCGCTCGACAGCGCAGAAGGTGCACCAGTCGAAATCGAGACGTCTGGCATGGCCCTCCCGTTCCTCGAAGAACCGCACGCCGATGCCGTGACCGCGATAATCCGGCAACAGCACGCTTTCGCCGAAATAAAACAGCTGCGACGGGTCGTAACCGGCCGCCAGGAAAGGTGATTTCACCTCGTCGGTTTCCGCCGCCATGGGCATGCCCGTGGACATGCCGACAACCTGCCCGCCGTCGAGCGCCAGCACGAAAACGGCGCCCTTCGTATCGGCATAGGTGGCCAGATATTTGCGCTCATACTCCACCGAACCATCATAGAGGTAGGGGAAGGCGCGGAACACCGTGATCCGCAGCCGTGCGAGATCATCGAAATAGGGTGCGGCGTCAATGCCGGAAAGAGACTTGATTTCGACGGTCATGGGCATTTTCACTTTCGGTTCCGCTGGTTATACCGTCATGGGAAACCCGCGCAAGCATTGAACGGAGAAGACGATGACCGCAGCCGAGACGATCCGCGCCTATTACGATGCCTTCAACCGACAGGACATGGACGCCTTTCTGGCGCTTCTTCATGACGAGGTGGTGCATGACATCAATCAGGGCGAGCGCCAGACCGGCAAGGCCGCTTTTGCCTCCTTCATGGACCACATGAACCGCTGCTATAAGGAAAACCTCACCGACATGGTGATCATGGCGAGCGCAGACGGTAAACGTGCCTCTGCCGAATTCACCGTGAACGGCGAATACCTTGCGACCGACGAGGGCTTGCCGGAAGCCGATGGCCAGAAATACGTCCTGCCCGCCGGTGCCTTCTTCGACCTGAAGGATGGAAAAGTTAGCCGAGTAACGAACTACTATAATCTGAATGACTGGATTGCTCAGGTCGGCGCCTGAAGCCTTCATTGTTCCCGCGATAATGGCCATCCGAGAGCAATTGTCGTTTCCACTATCATGGATATTGACTCCATCATATGAGAATTCTAATCTCATATGATGGAAAACGAAGATCATATTCTCGAACGTTCGATCGGTGAGCGGATTAGGTCGTTGCGGGCCGAAAACGGCCTGACACTGGATCGGCTTGCCTCTGAATCCGGTGTCAGCCGCGCCATGATTTCCCGCATCGAACGGGGTGAGGCGAGCCCGACGGCATCGCTGCTCGCCCGCATCTGTGCGGCACTCGGCCTGTCGCTCTCCGGCTTCTTCGCGGAAAATGAAGAGGCGGTGTCTCCGCTGGTAAAGAAGCGCGACCAGCAGCTCTGGAAAGATCCCGAAACCGGTTATGTCCGCCGCGCCATCTCCCCGCCGCGTGTGGGATCCGATGTCGATATTGTCGAGGTCGAGTTTCCGGCCGGTGCGCGCGTCGGTTTTCCGCCACATGCGGCAAGCCGGGGCATGACGCAATATGTCTGGCTTTTCGAAGGCGTTCTGGAGATGACGAGCGGCGGTGCGGTGCATCGGCTGGAACCTGGAGATTGCCTTTTCATGCCGGTCGGTGAAGGACATGTCTTTCACAACCCTTCCGAAAAACCCGCGCGTTACGCCGTCGTGCTGGACCAAAGACAGCGCTGATTTTTTCCAGAGGAGTTTTCATGGCCACCATACGCGTGCTGAACGGGCAAGAGACGCTCGATGTGCTTCCGGAGCTTTGCGAAGTTCTCTCCGCCTGCGTCAATGGCGGCGCATCCGTTGGTTTCATGTTGCCCTTTTCCCCGCAGGACGCAGAGCCCTTCTGGCGAGCCGTGGCGGAAGCGGCGGATGAGGGCGGCACGATCCATGTCGTGGCGGAAGTGGATGGCAAGGTGGTGGGCACCGTGCAGGTGGGCCTCGCTTCCAAACCCAACCAGCCACATCGCGGTGATCTGATGAAGCTTCTCGTGCATCCCTCGGCCCGCGGTCTCGGGCTTGCCCGCAAGCTCATGCAGAAGGTTGAAGAGGAAACGGCAGCCCGTGGCCGTACCCTTTTGGTGCTGGATACGGCCACGGGCAGTGATGCCGAGGCGATTTATCCCCGCCTTGGCTGGGAACGGGTCGGGGTCATTCCCGATTACGCCCTGTTTCCCGATGGGCGTTATTGCGGCACGACGCTGTTTTACAAGCGGATCGGCTAGCACATTCCGCCGCTTATTGTCCCGGCTTCAGCGAGCGGTTGAAGGCGGCAACAATCATCTTTTCCAGTTCGGCATGAATATCCGCCCGGTCGCGTGGCCCGGCCGGTTCGCAGATCGGATCACGCTCGCCAACGGATTTGAGAAACGCATCGGCATCCGGTTTGCATAGGGGCAGGAAGCTGAAATGGTTGGCCCCGTCGACCTGTTGATAGGTCGCGCCGGGCACCTCGGCCGCCAGTTTTTCCGCCAGCACGGCCGGTGGAATTTCCCCCTTGCTGCCGAGATTGATGAAGGCCAGCGGAATATCGATTGTTTTCAGGCTGTCCGGCTGGAAGGCGAGTGCGAGGCCGGGATCGACCAGCACGGCGGAACGAATGCGTGGATCGCGGTTCTGCTGCTCGAAACGGGCCTTGTCGAGGGTTCCGAGGTCGAGCTTCGGTACACTGACCGGCTCGTTGTTGAGATAACCCCGGCCGCCGGCGAACCATTGGCAATCCATCATCGTGGCATAGTCTTCGCAATAGCGCTTATACGCGTTGAGATCCGCGCGTGCGCCCGAAATTTCCATTGCCGCACTGCCGCCCAGGGAAAAGCCGAGGACGCCGATCCTCTGCGCATCGATCGCGCCCGACCATTTGCCCTGCGTCGTCAGCGCGGTGAGGATCGTGGAAAGATCGCCCGTCCGCTCCCAGATTTTCGGCGTATCGACAGGTGTTGAATCGCCGCTGGTGGTGCCGGGATGGTTGGGGCCGGCGACGATGAAACCTTCGCTCGCAAGCTTTGCGGCGATCCAGGCCATGCCGCTCACTCTCGAGCCCGAACCGTGTGACAGAAGCACCAGCGGCAGGCGACCCGGCTGCACTGCGCTGTCCTTGAAGACAGCCGTGCCTTGAAAAATCCGGTCCTCGCCGGAAAGCGTCTGCCTGCCGTTGCCTTCCGAAGGATACCAGACGGTGACGGCAAGATCCTTGCCACGTTCGGGAGAGTGGATGGTGATTTCGCTGACGCCAACGGCTTCATTTGCAAAAGCCGGCTGGGTAATGAGAGCGGAAAACAGCATGGTGGTGATGGTGACGATGGGGCGCATGAAAACCTCTTGCGGTCGGAAAGAACGAGACCCAATCTGCACCGTCACCTGTTTTTCGCGTCCTTGATCGCGTTTGAGGTCGTACCGAAACGCGATCTGGTCCATGGAAAGACAACAGGTCGTCGATCCGGGATATTTATTCGTGCTTTTCATTCCCCTGCCATTCGTCGTGGCGCTTCTGCTGGTCGTCATG
Source organism: Rhizobium rhizogenes (assembly GCF_002005205.3). The sequence continues at coordinate 2,912,594 of NZ_CP019701.2, forward strand.
TTCATCGTCTTTTTCCGAAGCGGAGACGATGTGCGCACGAACCGCGCCTTCCTGGCCCTGATCGCGCTTTGCGCCGCGCAATCGGTTCTTGTCGGCCTGCGCTGGGGGTATGGCGTCAACGCGGTACGTTATGTCCTGCCGGTTCTGGCCGCCTGCCTGCCACCGCTTGTCTATATCGCCTTTCGCGGCTTGATGAGGGTCGGGGCAGACAGCAGGAGAGCGATGCTGGCAAGTCTTGTATTCTCGCCTTTGTTGATCGTTGTTCTGGAACTCGCCTTGCCGGTAGTGATCGACCTTGCCTTGATCCTCATCTTCGTCGGCTATGCCGCCGCACTGCTTCTTCTGGGAGGAAGAGGGCCGGACGGGCTGGATGAGGCGCAGTTCGCCAGCGTTGCCTCCGCGCACAGGGCGCTGATCATCGCTGCCATGGCGCTTTGTGTTTCGGCGCTCTTTGATCTTCTCGTGTTCCTCGACTTCGAATGGGCGCATGGAGAAAACGTCGCCGTACTGGTCAGCAATGCCAATCTTTTCGGGCTGTTGCTGATCGGTCTGATGGCAGCCATGGCTGGAAAAAGCAAAGCGCCGCAAACGGTTGCAGAGCCGGCTGAGGAATTGCCGCCTCCCTCTGAACCATCGGAACAGGACCGGGACATCGTCGCAAGCCTCGACCAGCTGATGACAACACAGGCGCTTTACCGCGACGAGAACCTCAACCTGACCCGGCTGGCCAGACGCCTCGGCTTGCCCAGCCGGCAGATATCCGGTGCGATCAATCGTTCCCTCGGCATCAATGTCTCGCAATATGTCAACCAGCTCCGCATCCGCGAGGCCTGCCGGCTGCTGGAGGAGACGGAGCAATCGGTAACCGCGATCATGTTCTCCTCGGGTTTCCAGACCAAGTCCAACTTCAACCGGGAGTTTCGCCGCGTCACCGGCATGAGCCCGGTCGACTGGCGCGAACGGCAGGTGTGGAAGCTGGTATCGCCAAACAAAACGGCCACCCGGCAGATGCCGGATGACCGTCTGAAGATGGTCGGGAAATGAGGAAAAATCAGAGCGTGCCGTTGCGCTGCTGGATCATCATGTAGGTGTCATAGGTATATTCGGCGATCTGCGCCCAGAGATAGGCGTCCTTCTTGAAGGCCTGCTGGCTCTCGTAGATCTTCTTGAAGTTCTCGTTCTTGGCCGAAATCTCCGCATAGGTGTCCTGCGCCGCCTTGTGGCAGACATCGAGGATTTCCTGGCTGAACGGCCGCAGGATGGCGCCCTGCGCCACCAGTTCCTTCAGGGCCTTCGGGTTGCGCGCATCGTAACGTTCCAGCATGCTGGCGCTGCCGGCGGCACAGGCGTCTTTCAGGATGCGCTTGTAGTTTTCCGGCAGCTCATTGAACTTCTGCAGGTTCACGAAGGCATGCACGGCCGGGCCGCCTTCCCACCATGCCGGATAGTAATAGTATTTTGCGACCTTGTAGAAGCCGAGCTTCTGGTCGTCATAGGGGCCGACAAACTCGGTCGCGTCGATCGTGCCCTTTTCCAGCGCGGCATAGACATCACCGCCGGCGATCTGCTGCGGGGTAACGCCAACCTTCTGCATCACCTGGCCGGTGAGGCCGGCAATACGCATCTTCAGGCCTTTGAGGTCGTCGATGGTGTTGATTTCCTTGCGGAACCAGCCGCCCATCTGAGCGCCTGTGTTGCCGAGCAGGATCGAGTAGATATTGTGCTGGGCAAGAAATTCGTTGAGCAGCTCATTGCCGCCGGCCTGGTTGAACCAGGCATTCGTCTGGCGCGCGTTGAGGCCGAAGGGAACCGAGGTTCCAAGCGCGAAGGTCGGGTCCTTGCCGACGTAATAATAGGCGCAGGTATGCGCCATTTCGACGGTTCCGGCCGTCACCGCATCGGCCGCCTGCAGCGCCGGCACGATTTCGCCGCCCGCGAAATGCTGGATGACGAAGTTGCCGCCGGAAGCTTCCTTGACGTGATCGGCGACCATCTGGCCAGCACCGAAAAGAATGTCGAGGCCCTTGGTGAAGGACGACGTCATGCGCCAGGTGATCTTGGGGTTTTCCTGCGCAATGGCCGGAGCGGCCAGCGCGGTTGCGGTAACACCGGCGCCAAGAGCGCCCGCCTTGCGGATAAATGATCTGCGATCCATGTCGATAAGCCCTGATACGTCTGCATATTACAGGCGAACCGCACGGTACGCCTCCCAAAGGCTACTAAACATTTATCCTCGCGGCCATCAAGGGGGAATGTTCGAAACTTGCGCGCTCTTCGGCGACACCTGTCGATTGCTGCCTTGCCGCGCCTTTTTGTGCTTCCGTATACGGCGTTACGATGTGCCGCGTCTTAATGTCGGATCGTCCATTGCAGGATTATAAAACAGCGAAAGTGTCAGGCTTCTGGCGATGCGTTCCGCCGTTTCCATGAACCAGTCATGGGCCTCCCTGCTCGGCGCGATGTCATCGAGCGTTGCCGAAAACAGCGCGAGCCATTGCGGGAAAAGTTCGGCCGACATGCCTTTTACGCCAAGATGCGCCTGCACCGGCTTGCCGCCATAGGCGCCATTCTTGAAGGCGACGGCTGACCAGAACTGTTTCATCTTGGCCATGTGTTCCGGCCAGCGCCCGGCCAGCCGCGCATCGAAGACGGGCCCGAGCGCCGGGTGGTTCAGAACGCGGCCGTAAAATGTCTCCACCAGCAGATCGATGAAACCGGCATCGACGCCGATCTCAGCCATGGCTCGTTCAGCCCTGTGCTGGATGTCTGCATTATGGGCGGCCTTTGCCGCGATCGGGTTCTGCATCGTGCTTCCTTTTCCTTGAATTTACGCCGTCTGGTGGTCCTCCGCAATGCGACGCTTTGACGTATTAGAACCATTCTAAAAGGCTTGATTGTGACGGCGCGCCGCTGTATTTAGAACTATTCTAAAAAGGTTTCAGCCATGTTCCGCAGTCTTTTTTCCCTTTCCAAACGCCCCTTCTCCTCGCTCGGCGAGCAGGAAATACTGGCACTCGCCATTTCTTCCGAGGAAGATGATTCCCGTATTTACCGCTCCTATGCCGATCATCTGCGGGCGCAATATCCGCAATCGGCAAAGGTTTTTGATGATATGGCCGAAGTCGAGCAGCAGCATCGAAATGTGCTGATCGACATGCATCGCCGCCGCTTTGGAGAAACCATTCCGCTGATCCGCCGCGAACATGTGCGCGGATTTTACGAGCGCACACCGGACTGGCTGGTGAAGAACCTGTCGCTGGAGAAAATTCGCGCCCAAGCGGAATTGATGGAAAGTCAGGCGATCCGGTTTTACGATGAAGCCGTCAAGCGAACCACCGATGCCTCGACACGCAAGCTGCTGGGCGATCTGGCCGAGGCGGAGCGGGGGCACGAAGACATTGCCCAACGGCTGGAAGAAAAACACCTCGATGAGGACGGCAAGTCCGAAGAGGCGGAAACGGCCAGGCGGCAATTTCTTCTGACCTATGTGCAGCCGGGCCTTGCGGGGTTGATGGACGGCTCCGTCTCGACGCTTGCGCCGATCTTCGCCGCTGCTTTCGCCACGCAGGATACCTGGCAAACCTTCCTGATCGGCCTCTCAGCCTCCGTGGGCGCGGGCATTTCGATGGGCTTTACCGAGGCCGCCCATGATGATGGCAAGCTTTCGGGCCGTGGTTCCCCGGTAAAAAGGGGTTTTGCCTCGGGTATCATGACGGCCATAGGCGGCCTGGGCCACGCGCTGCCCTATCTCATTCCGCATTTCTGGACGGCGACGGCGATTGCCGCCATCGTCGTTTTCGTGGAACTCTGGGCCATCGCCTTCATTCAGAACCGCTTCATGGAAACGCCGTTCCTGCGGGCGGTGTTTCAGGTTGTGCTTGGCGGTTCGCTGGTGCTGGCAGCCGGCATCATCATCGGCAATGGCTAGTAAATGAAAAAGCCCGCAGCAGACGCTGCGGGCTTTTTTTTGGAGCTATATCCCATCGATCAGCGCAATGCACCGACCAGAACGTCACGACCATCTTCGATGGAAACCCAGCGGCCGGTATTAAAGGACGCCTGCCGTTTCAGATAGGTATAGTTGGTGTCGGTCCAGAGCTTCACGTCGTCGGTAAGGTTGTCGAGAATATAGTCACCGTCGGTGGTGCGGAGCGTCAGCACGGCATGACCCTCGCCATCCGGCTTGCGCACGACGGTAATGAGCAGGTCGGCTACGGAAAAACCGCGCTCGATCAGCTTCTTGCGCTTCAGCAGCACGAAGTCTTCGCAATCGCCGGCGGTCGTCGGATATTCCCAGACTTCGTCCTTGCCGTAGATTTCCTGATCGGTCATCGCCACGATGGTGGTGTTGACGGAGGTGTTGATCTCGCGAACGACGCTCCAGCCATAATCCGTCACGCGCGGCGGCGGTGTCGTCTTGCTGCGGATGTTGCATTCATCCGCATATTTCTGACAGAACTCGTAATGGCCGATCGGCTGGGAGGTAATCCCGCCCGTCACCATGGAAGGGCTTCCCTTGGTTTCCGCCATGGCGGAGGCAGCAGTCATTAGCCCGGCGGCAACTGCAGACAGCAGCGCACGCGCCAGCGGTACGTTCATCATGAAACCCGTCCCTTAATTCTTAACGAAAAGTTAAGAGGGTTGGGGGGTAGGAGTCAATCATTAGCAACCGGTGGCGCGCAAGACTCGTTGAATATGGTTAAGAGCGTTGCGGAAATGCCTATATTGCAAGGGTTTTGACGGCCGCAAGCATCCTGTCGATATCCTGTGGCCGGGAGAGCCGGTGGTCACCGTCGCGGATCAGCGTCAGCACCACGTCGTCAGCGGGAAGATGTTCGACGAGTTTCAGGGCGTGCTGATATGGAACATCGGGATCGCGCATGCCCTGCAGGATGTGAACGGGGCAGCCGGTGGTGATGATGCCCTGCAAAACGCGGTTCTGCCTGCCGTCTTCCATCAATGCGCGGGTGAAGATGTTGGGTTCGGGACTGTATTCCGAGTGTTCCTCGAAATAACCTCTTTCCACCAGCGACGTTTTTTCCGCTTCCGTCAGGCTGGGCTCTATCAACTCCGCAGTGAAATCGGGAGCGGGGGCAATAAGAACCAAACCGGCGACAGAGGGCGCACCGCCTGCCTTGCGCAGCTCCTCGACCATGCGCAACGCAATCCACCCGCCCATGGACGAGCCGACGAGGATGATGCGTGACGGCGCCTTGGCGCGTACCACGGCGAGTGCTTCTTCCAGCCATCGCGAAATCGTGCCTTTTTTGAAATCGCCACCGGAAGCTCCATGGCCGGAATAATCGAGTCGCAGGCAGGCGAGACCATTTTCCGCTGCGAAGCGATCGAGCTCCACCGCCTTGGTTCCTGTCATGTCGGAACGATAGCCACCGAGCCAGACGAGCAGGGGTGCGTCCGGCTGTGATGCTGCGCGGCGATGGAGAAAAGCGATGTTGCGAGCGTCGTCACCCGCTCCTATATGCAGGAATTCAGCGGCTTGTTCGGTCATGTATATGCAATTCTCCTGATTTTCGTGCGATATCGGCGGCGTATTTGCAAAAACCGTGGCGACAGGTGATCTTTTCGGGCAGATATGCTATTGACTTCGCCACGGCAATAACGACATTTCCGCCGCTTGTACCAAACAAGCTGTTTTTTGCTGACGTGATCCAGAAACAGATCAGGAGAATACGACCATTCGCAGACCTTTCAAAGCCGATGCCCCCGTCAAGGAGGGGCCGCGCTCCAACCGGGAAATTCGGGTTCCCAGAGTTCAGCTTATTGATGAAGAGGGCCAGAACCTCGGTAGCATGCCGACGGATCAGGCTTTGAAAATGGCGGAAGAGGCCGGTCTCGATCTCGTCGAGATTTCGCCGAACGCTGAACCGCCGGTATGCAAGATCCTCGATCTCGGCAAGCTTAAGTACTCGACCCAGAAAAAGGCCGCTGAAGCGCGCAAGAAACAGAAGATCGTCGAAGTTAAAGAAATCAAGATGCGCCCCAACATCGACACGCATGACTATGACGTGAAGATGAAGGCTATGGGTCGTTTCTTTGATGATGGCGACAAGGTGAAGGTAACGTTGAAGTTCCGCGGCCGCGAAATGGCCCACCAGGAACTCGGCATGAAGCTTCTCCTCCAGGTGAAGGAAGACACCCAGGCGATTGCCAAGGTGGAAGCCGAACCGAAGCTGGAAGGCCGTCAGATGATGATGGTTCTCGCCCCGAAATAATTTGCGCCAGCCACTGCGGTCGCATAAATCACCATCGCAAGGGGAAGTTTGCTTTCCCCGTTGCGCTTTTAGCCGACTGCGGTTATAAGCGCGCGTCCGAACGGTCCGGCAGGGCATGCCGAGGCCGTTCCTGAATAGCTTGAAATAGGCCTCGTCTGCCTGTTTCGATACAAAAACGGAGTAGCAAAATGCCCAAGATGAAGACGAAGTCCGCTGCAAAGAAGCGGTTCAAGATCACCGCAACCGGCAAGGTTGTTGCAGCCGCCGCCGGCAAGCGCCACGGCATGATCAAGCGTACCAACAAGTTCATTCGCGACGCGCGCGGAACCATGGTTCTCGCCGAAGCTGACGGCAAGAAAGTCGTCAAGAACTACCTGCCGAACGGTCTCTGAGACTTTTCCGCACATTTGGACACTTTAAGGAGATCATGACATGGCACGCGTAAAACGTGGCGTAACTTCCCGCGCCAAGCACACCAAGACACTCAAGGCAGCCAAGGGCTTCTACGGCCGCCGCAAGAACACCATCCGCGCAGCAAAGGCTGCCGTGGATCGTTCCAAGCAGTACGCTTACCGCGACCGCAAGGTCAACAAGCGCAACTTCCGCGCTCTGTGGATTCAGCGTATCAACGCTGCTGTTCGCGAATTCGGCCTGACCTATGGCCGCTTCATCGACGGCCTGAACAAGGCTGGCATCGAAGTCGACCGCAAGGTTCTGTCCGACATGGCTATCCATGAGCCGGCAGCATTCGGCGCGCTCGTCGAAGCAGCGAAGAAGGCGCTTGAGTACCTCAAGGATGCTGGTACGGCCAACGAGTTTGAAACCGCTGTAAAGTAATTACGGCGCGGACAATCTGTTGTTCATTTGAAACCCGCGCCGGTTCTCCGGCGCGGGTTTTCGTTTTTTTGAAATTCACGGCAGTTTCGGCAAAGATGGTAACGCTTTTGCCCAGAGGTTGCCAAAAGGGTGGAGCATCCGGCTTTTGGTCGGCAGGCGCCATTGGGGGGCAAGAATGCTGGTTGCCGCAAGCGAGGCGGAAAAGGCGAAGGGTTTCCACGTCCATCTCGAGGATGGCGATATCGCAGCCTTGATGCGGGCTTTGCTTAAAAGCGAGCGCCGTGTGCAGAAACTCGAGCTTTCCGCCGCCACCGTCTGGATCAAGCGCCAGGGTACGGAAACGCTGTCCTGGTGGATAAAGCTGCAGGCCCTTCTCGCAAAGCTGCTTCCTTATACTTTCATGCGCCCATCGCCGCCGCTTGATGGTGCGGGCCTGATGCGCCGGGAACTCGAAACGCTGGAGGCCTTCAGGGCCCGCGGGTTCCCCGTTCCGCCCATCATTTATTCCTCGCTGACGGCCGTTGTCCTGGGGGATGTCGGCCCCACCATCATGGAGCGCATGGACGCGATAAAGGCCGCAAAACCGGCGGAACACGACGCCCTGCTCGTGAAATCGGCGGAGGCGCTTGGCGAATTGCATGCGGCAGGTCTCTGCCACGGCCGCCCGCATGTGCGCGACTTCTTTCTCGAAGACGGTCGTGTCGGTTTCATGGATTTCGAGGAGCGTCCTCAGGAGGTCATGCCGCTGGAAACGGCGCAGGCCCGCGATATATGGCTGCTGTTTCTGCAGGTCGCGACACGCGCCTGCGATGCGCCGAAAACCTGTGATGCCGCCTTTTCCCGCTGGCGTGAAAACGCCCCGCCCCGGGCGCTGGAAGAATTGTGCCGCCTGACCGGCATTCTCGGGCGATTTTTACCGCTTGCCCGGTTGATCGGGCGCGTGCGGATGGGTAGTGATCTGCGACGCTTTATCATGGCGACCGACTATCTGATGAATGCTGTGAACCCCGAAGCCGCTGTTAAAAAAACCGGCAAGGCAGGAAAAGATGACTGAACTTGATACCTTGAAATCGCAATTGATGTCGGAGATCGCCGCTGCTGCCGATGAGCCGGCCATCGAAGCCGTGCGCGTTTCCGCGCTGGGCAAGAAGGGCTCGGTTTCGGAGCTTCTGAAGACGCTTGGAAGCATGACCCCGGAAGAGCGCCAGACCCGGGGTGCTGCCATCAACCAGCTCAAGACTGAGATCACCGATCTTATCGGCGAACGCAAGAACGCGCTGAAGGACGCCGCCATCGCCGCTCGCCTGAAGGCGGAAACGGTGGATGTCAGCCTGCCGGTTCGCCAGTCTCCGGCCGAGCGCGGCCGCATTCATCCCATCAGCCAGATCGTCGATGAAATCACCGCCATCTTCGCGGATATGGGTTTCTCGATCGCCGAAGGTCCCGATATCGAGACCGATTATTACAACTTCACGGCGCTGAATTTCCCCGAAGGCCATCCGGCCCGCGAAATGCACGACACCTTTTTCTTCCAGCCGGATGAAAACGGTGAGCGTAAGGTGCTGCGCACGCACACCTCGCCGGTGCAGATCCGCACCATGGAAAGCCAGAAACCGCCGATCCGCATCGTCATTCCCGGCAAGACCTACCGTCAGGATTCCGACGCCACCCATTCGCCGATGTTCCATCAGGTCGAAGGCCTTGTCATCGACAGGAAGGCGCATGTCGGCAATCTGCGCTGGGTGCTGGAAGAGTTCTGCAAGACCTTCTTCGAGGTCGACAGCGTCGTCATGCGCTTCCGCCCGTCCTTCTTCCCCTTCACGGAGCCGAGCTTCGAGGTGGATATTCAGTGCGACCGTTCCGGCCCGATCGTCAAGTTCGGCGAAGGTAACGACTGGATGGAAATTCTCGGCTGCGGCATGGTGCACCCGAACGTGCTGCGCGCCGGCGGGCTGGACCCGGACGAATATCAGGGCTTTGCCTGGGGCATGGGCCTCGACCGCATCGCCATGCTGAAATACGGCATGCCTGATCTGCGCGATTTCTTCAACGCCGATGTCCGCTGGATGAACCATTACGGCTTCCGCCCGCTCGACATGCCGACGCTGTTCGGCGGTTTGAGCGTTTAATCCGGTTAGCCAAGGAGCAAAGACATGAAATTCACTCTTTCCTGGCTGAAAGAGCATCTGGATACCGATGCGACGCTGGACGAGATTTGCGAGCGGCTGACGGCAATCGGCCTTGAGGTCGAAGAAGTTGACGACAAGGCGGCTTATAAGCCTTTCGTCATCGCCAAGGTGGTTTCCGCTGAAAAACACCCTGAGGCCGACCGCCTCAAGGTGCTGATGGTCGATGCCGGTGATGGCAAGCCGGTGCAGATCGTCTGCGGTGCGCCCAATGCACGCGCCGGCCTTGTCGGTGCGCTGGCTCGTCCCGGCGTGTATGTCCCGGGTATCGATGTCACCCTTGCTGTCGGCAAAATTCGCGGCGTCGAAAGCCACGGCATGATGTGCTCCGAAAAGGAGCTGAACATTTCCGACGATCATGACGGCATCATCGATCTGCCGCAGGATGCCCCTGTCGGCACGTCCTTCGCCGCCTATGCCGGCCTCGACGATCCGATGATCGAAATCAACCTGACGCCGAACCGTCCGGATTGCACGTCGATCTACGGCATTGCCCGTGATCTTGCGGCTTCCGGTCTCGGCAAGCTGAAGACGAGGCCTGCGCCGTCCTTCAAGGTGGAAGGCGCAACGCCCGTTGATGTGAAGCTGGAACTGGACGATGCGGCGCTCTGCCCCGGCTTTTCGCTGCGCATCGTGCGTGGCGTGAAGAACGGCCCGAGCCCGAAATGGATGCAGCAGCGTCTGATGGCAATCGGCCTGCGCCCCATCAACGCGCTTGTCGACATCACCAACTACATGACCTTCGATCAGGGCCGGCCGATGCACGTCTTCGACGCCGCCAAGGTCAAGGGCGATCTTACGGTTCGTCGTGCGAAAGAGGGAGAAACCATCCTCGCACTCGACCAGCGGGAATATAAGCTCGGCCCGAACAATGTCGTCATCGCCGACGGGAAAGGCCTCGAGTCCATCGGCGGCGTCATGGGCGGCGAACATTCCGGCTGCGATGACAATACCGTCGACGTGCTGATCGAATCCGCTCTCTGGGATCCGATCAACATCGCCAAGACCGGCCGTTCGCTCGGCATCATCACAGATGCGCGTTATCGTTTCGAGCGCGGCGTTGATCCGGAATATATGGTTCCGGGTCTGGAGCGCACCACCGAACTGGTTCTGGAACTCTGCGGCGGCGTCGCTGGCGAAGCCCGGGTTGTCGGTTACAAGGGCCATCAGCCCAAGATCGTGGATTTCCCGCTCGCGGAAGTGAAACGCCTGACGGGTCTGGAGGTTTCGGCGGAAGAGAGCCTCACCATTCTCAAGGGCCTCGGTTTCGGTGTCGAGGGAACGGGCGAGCGCGTTTCCGTCACCGTCCCTTCCTGGCGTCCTGATGTCGACGGCAAGGCCGATCTGGTGGAAGAAGTCATGCGCATCCACGGCGTCGACAATATCAAGCCGGAACCGCTGGAAAACTTCGGTGCCGTCAATGGTCGCATCCTGACCACACTGCAGATCCGCACCCGTACCGCACGCCGTGCCCTGGCAAGCCGTGGCATGCTGGAGGCCGTCACGTGGTCCTTCATTCCGGAAGCGCAGGCGAAGCTCTTCGGTGGCGGTTCGCCGGCCCTGAAGCTCGCCAACCCGATTGCGGCCGATATGTCGGACATGCGGCCCTCGTTGCTGCCTGGCCTGCTGACCGCCGCCCAGCGCAATGCCGACAAGGGGCATAGTGACGTCGCGATCTTTGAGGTTTCCGGCACCTATGAGGGCGATACGCCTGAGAAGCAGCGCCGTGTTGCCGGCGGTGTCCGCCGTGGCACGGCCTCGCTCGCAGGCAGCGGCCGCATGTGGTCCAATGCTTTGAAGGGCGGCGGCAAGCCGGTGGATGTCTATGACGCCAAGGCCGATGCGCTCTCAGTGCTGGAAGCCTGCGGCCTGCCCATGGCCAATGTGCAGATCGAAGCCGGTGCGCCTTCCTGGTATCACCCCGGCCGTTCCGGCACCATCAAGATGGGCCCGAAGGTCGTGCTCGGTTATTTCGGTGAATTCCATCCGAAGACCCTGTCCGAACTGGATGTTTCCGGCGCCTATTGCGGTTTCGAGATTTATCTCGATGCCATGCAGGAGCCGAAGAAGAAGGCGACCCGTACCAAGCCCGCACTTGAGCTTTCGCCCTTCCAGGCAGTCAAGCGCGACTTCGCCTTCGTGGTCGACAAGTCGGTCGAGGCGGGTGCCATCATCAAGGCCGCGACGAGCGCCGACCGCAAGCTGATCACCGGCGTCAATGTCTTCGATATCTTCGAGGGTGCGTCACTTGGCGAAAATCGCAAGTCGGTTGCCATCGAAGTGCAGATCCAGCCGGTCGACAAGACGCTGACGGATGAGGATTTCGAGGCGCTGACGGCCAAGATCGTCGGCAATGTCGAGAAGTCGACAGGCGGCGTTCTGCGCGCCTGAAAACCGACGACGGAATGAAAAAGCCGCGGCGGTTGCCGCGGCTTTTTTTGTTTTTAGCGGTTGGCCATCTGGGACATGCGCGCGGGATAGCGTTCCCCCGCAACCTTTGCCGGCGAGAGGAGGACACCGAGGCTCGCAACTTCCTCCGCCGTCAGCGAAACATCCGCTGCAGCGACGTTTTTCTCCAGATTGGCGATTTTTGTGGTGCCGGGGATAGGAACGATGAAGTCGCCCTGTGCCAGCACCCAGGCGAGCGCCAGTTGCCCGGCGGTAACGCCCTTTTCAGCCGCCATGTCTTCCAGAAGCTGGATAAGCGCCAGATTGGCGTCGAAGTTTTCGCTTTGGAAGCGCGGCAGGCCGCGACGGAAATCATCGGCGGCGAGGCCGTCGAGTGATTTCAGCGCCCCCGTCAGAGCCCCGCGCCCAAGCGGGCTGAAGGGGACAAAACCAATGCCGAGTTCGCGGCAGGTTTCCAGGACACCGTTTTCCTCCACATCGCGGGTCCACAGCGAATATTCGCTCTGAATGGCCGCAATCGGATGGGTGGCGTGCGCTTTGCGAAGCGTTTCGGCGCTGGCTTCGGAAAGGCCGAGATGTTTTACCTTGCCTTGCTTCACCAACTCCGCCATGGCCCCGACCGTCTCTTCGATCGGCACATCGGGATCGACGCGATGCTGGTAAAACAAGTCGATGGCATCGACGCCAAGACGTTTGAGCGAGGCTTCGGCGACGGCGCGCACATTTTCCGGCCGGCTGTCGGTGCCCACCATCATCTGGCCTGCGGGTTTGCTGCTGTCGATTTTGAAGCCGAACTTGGTGGCGATGACCACCTTGTCGCGATAGGGCTTCAGACCCTTGCCGACAAGAATCTCGTTATTGTAAGGCCCATAAACCTCCGCCGTATCGAAAAAGGTGACGCCGAGTTCGACGGCGCGGTGCAGCGTTGCTATGGCGCTGCTTTCATCGCCGGTCGGGCTATAGGCATGGGTCATTCCCATGCAGCCGAGACCAAGCGCCGAAACGGATAGGTTGTTTCCAAGGGTTCTTTGTTTCATCTGTTCGTCCTTCCATAAGGAACCGCCCGTCATCAGGGCGTGATCAGAAAATAGCGTCTCATGGCGATAAAAATAATCGCTGCAAATGTACTTGGGTTGTTCTATCATTTAGAACAATGAACCGTGTGCAACTCTCCCAGCTGGCCGTCCTCGCCGCCGTTGCCGAAGGCCGCAGCTTCCGCAAGGCTGCGGCTGAACTCGCCATTGCGCCCTCGGCCGTCAGCCATGCCGTCTCGTCGCTGGAGGCAAGCCTTGGCCTGCGTTTGCTTCATCGTACCACCCGCAGCGTTTCGCCGACAGAGGAGGGCAGGCGGCTTCTCGAAACACTGGGTCCGGCGCTTGCCGATATCGATGCGGTCATTGAGACGCTTGCCGAGCATGGCGGGAGACCGGCCGGTCCCCTGCGCATCACCCTGCCGAGACTGGCCGCCGAGGATCTCATCGTGCCGCGTTTGGGTGAGTTCCTGCGGCTCTATCCCGATATTTCACTCGAAATCTCAACCGACGACCGTTTTGAAGATATTGTCGCAAAGGGTTTCGATGCCGGGCTGCGGCTGGGGGAGCACCTCGATGCCGATATGATTGCGGTGAAAGCCAGCGGTGCATGGCGCGGCGCAATTGTTGGTTCCCCGTCCTATTTTGCGGAAAATCCACCTCCACGCGATCCCAGGGATCTCATCCGACATCGCTGTATTCGCCGCCGTTTCGCCAGTGGTCTTATCTATCGCTGGGAACTGGAGAAGAACGGCAAGCCGCTGGTGGTCGATGTCCAGGGACCTTTGATCCTGTCGGACCAGAGCCTCATTCGCCGGGCGGCGATAGACGGGGCAGGGCTCGCCTTCGTCTTCGAGCAGCGCGTCGAGGACGATATCAGGGAGGGCAGGCTCACCCGCGTGCTGGAGGACTGGTGCGCACCCTTTGACGGCTTTTATATCTATTATCCCTCCCGCCGGCAGATGCGTCCGGCGCTGAGGGCTTTTGTGGATTTTTTCCGCTTCCGGGGCTGATCAGAACTTGATGCGATAGCGAATATGGCCGTCGCTTTTCACGTAGCTGTCGTAGAGCTTCTGGGCGCGGTGGTTGTCTTCGCCCGTATTCCAGTAAAGCCGCGACCAGCCCTTTTCCTTGCAGATGGCGATGAGATCGTCCATCAGCGCCCGGCCCGTTCCCTTGCCGCGGATTTCGCCATCGACGAACAAATCCTCCAGATAGCAATCCGGCGTCTTCACCCAGGTGGAATCGTGGAAGTGATGGATGGCGAAACCCGCCATCCTGTCACCAAGTAGGGCCACACGCATCGAAACACGGGATGCAGGATCAAGGATACGCGCCCAGGTATGGTCGGTGACGTCATCCGCAAGCTCGACCTCGTAAAAGGCAAGGTAATCGTTCCAGAGTCGCAGCCATTCTGCCCGGTCAGCCGGCTCAGCGTTACGAATTGTAAGCTCCATCTTATGCGCCTGCCTTGTTGAGAAGGGTCATCATTTCATCGGTCAGTTCCAGGTTGACGGCGCGTTTGAAGCTTTCAAGCTGCGACAGGCTGGTGGCGCTGGCAATCGGCGCGGTTATCGCCTTTTTCCGCAACAGCCACGCCAGCGCGATATCGGCGAGCTTGGCCCCTGTCTGTACCGCCACGGCATCCATTGCGCCCAGAACGGCAAGGCCACGCGTGTTGACATATTCGCCGACGCGATAGCTGCGGGCAACGCCTTCCGTATCGGCCTTGGCGCGGTATTTCCCGGTGAGGAAGCCGGCAGCGAGGCTGTAGTAGTTGATGACGCCAATCTCTTCCTTCACACAGAGATCAGCAAGCGGACCTTCGAAATCCGCGCGGTTGTAGAGATTATATTCCGGCTGCAGCACGTCGTAACGCGGAAGATTGTTTTTTGCAGCCGTATCCAGCGCCTCCTGAAGCTGGCTGGCGGAATAGTTGGAGCAGCCAATGGCGCGGATTTTCCCCTGTTCCTTCAGCTTTGCAAAGGCGGCAAGCGTCTCTTCCAGCGGCACCTCGGCATCCGGCTTGTGGGCGAGATAGAGGTCGATATAGTCGGTTTGCAGCCGCTTCAGCGAGGCTTCGACAGCCTCTGCGATCCACTTGGCGCTGAGGCCGGTCTTCTGGCCGCGATTGTCAAAACCGACCTTGGTGACGATCACCGCATCCTCGCGCTTGACGCTCGATTGCTTCAGCCATTTGCCGATGATGGCTTCGGATTCGCCGCCCTCATGCCCGTCCACCCAGGCGGAATAGACATCCGCGGTGTCGATGGCGTTGAACCCGGCGTCGAAAAAAGCGTCGAGCAGGGCAAAGGAAGTCTTCTCATCCGCTGTCCAGCCGAACACGTTGCCGCCGAAGACGATCGGGGCGATGGAGAGGCCGGTGCGGCCGAGGTTTCGTTTTTCCACGGGGAATGCTCCTGTTGCTGACTTTGTGGCAAGGTTAGCAACTGCTCATCCGCATAACCATTCAATTCCTTTGATGGCACTCATCAGGCAATGGACGGAAGCCGGCGAGATCAGTTCCGATAGCCGCGATAGTGGCTGGGCGGAAGGTGATTATGCTGTTGCCACACACGCCGCAAATGCCGGGCAGAGGCAAACCCCGCCCGTTCGGCAATGGACTCCATATCGAGGCGGCTATTGGCGAGAATGTCACGGGCCAAATTGACCCGCATCAGATTGACATAATCGATGACGCTGATGCCGGTATGTTCGCGAAACAGTCGTGACAGATGCCTTTCGCTGAGGGCTGCAATATCGGCCAGGCCTTCCAGTGACCAGTCCTGCGCTGGCTCTGCCATCACCTTGTCCTGCACGCGGTGAATGGCGGGGTGCATGTGGTTGCGACCTGTCAGCCAGGGCGAAATTTGCGGATCGCTGCCGTTGCGCCTCAGATAGACAACCATGGTTTTTGCAATGCGCGCCGCAACGGCCGGGGATGTCAGCCGGGAAACCACATGCAGCATTAGGTCTATACCGGTAGAGATGCCCGCGCTTGAAAAGCGGTTTCCATCCTCGACGAACAGTCGGTTTTCGGCCACCTGGGACAATGGCGCGATGCGTCGCAGCGCCTCGATGCAATCGGCATGTGTCGTGCAGCTTCGTCCGTCGAAAAGTCCGGCCTCTCCCGCCAGCAATGCGCCGGAGCAGATGGAAATGACGGTGGTATCGATACGCGCGACGCGGCCCAGCCATGCCGTCAATGCCTGCCGCTCCCGCCGTGTATCCGGCTCGCTCTCGGAACGCGAAGTGCTGCCGGAGATCAAGAGAAACGCATTTTCCGGAAGCGCCGCGGGCAGGGTCTCCAGCCCGCAAAGGTCAAGGCCGATCGAGGATTGTTGCCTGTCCCTTGCCGCAATGTAGCGGCAGTCGAAAAAAATGTCGCTCTGCTCGTCATTGGCATAACGGATCACCTGCAGGGGGCCGGCAATATCGAGCAACAGCGCGTGCGGCGGCACAAGCGTATAAAACGGAATGATGCGTGTGCCGCCTTTATCCATCAGGCTGCTTCTTTCAAGGTTGCAAGCGCGTCGTTCACCGTGGCGATGCGCGCGAAGCGCCCCGCCAGCACCAGTTCGGTCCGTTTACGGATATCGTCGGCGCTGAAGACCGTGCCGGAGGCATGTGTCATCGGAAAGGTCAGCGTTGCCTCGGTGACGTAATCGACGCTATAGCCGAGATCGGAAGCGTGTCGGGTGGTCGTTTCGCAGCATTGTTCGGTGCGGATGCCGGAGACGATCAACCGGTTGATACCTTTCTGCGTCAGCCAGATTTCAAGGCCGGTGCCGGCAAAAGCCGAATGACGGTTCTTGTGAAAGGTCACGTCCGGGACGATCCTCACACCCTCCAGCGCGCGGACATAGCCGCTGTCTTTCGAAAAGGCCTTGTCGCCATCGACATGGAAGATCTGGACGACGGGGATTCCTGCGGCTTTGGCGCCGTCGATCAATGCCTGCTGTTTCTCCAGATAGGCGGCGAGCCCGCTTTCCTCGAAATAAGGGGTGTGCCGAAACGATTCCTGAACGTCGATGACGAGCAGCGCAGTGTGAGAAGAGGACATTTCTGGTTTCTCCATTGGGATTATGCATATCATAATTCCCCTTTGAGAATGCAGATAAAAGCAACCGGACCGACAAAGGCAGGACAAATCCGGCCATCTTCTATTCAATACACGCCTGCGGCTTGCCAGACCGTGTGACAGTGGTAAGTTTCCGCTGGATGGCAGAGTGGGAGAACGGGAATGCTGCGCTTCGGAATAATCTCAACGGCGAAGATCGCTCAGGATCACGTCATTCCGGCAATACAGGATGCGCAAAACTGTGTGGTCAACGCCATCGCCAGCCGCGATTCCGCCAAAGCGCGTGCGGTGGCCGAGCGTTTTTCCGTGCCGCATGCCTTCGGTTCCTATGAGGAGATGCTGGCATCGGATGTGATCGATGCGGTCTATATTCCGCTTCCCACCTCCCAGCATGTGGAATGGACCATCAAGGCGGCCGATGCCGGCAAGCATGTTCTGTGCGAAAAGCCGATTGCGCTGAAAGCGGAAGAGATCGATACGCTTATCGCCGCACGCGACCTCAACGGCGTTATTGTGTCCGAGGCTTTCATGGTCACCTATGCGCCGGTCTGGGCCAAGGTGAAGGAGTTGCTCGCATCGGGCGCCATCGGCACGCTGAAACATGTGCAGGGCGCTTTCAGCTATTTCAATCGCGATCCCGGCAACATGCGCAATATTCCCGAACTGGGCGGGGGCGCCCTGCCGGATATCGGCGTCTACCCGACCATCGTGACCCGTTTTGCCACCGGCGCGGAGCCGAAGCGTGTGCAGGCCACAGTTGAGCGCGACAGGGAATTCGGTACGGATATCTATTCCAGCGTCAGGGCCGATTTCGGCGATTTCGAACTGAGCTTTTATCTGGCGACCCAGCTTGCGGCCCGTCAGCTCATGGTCTTCCACGGCACGGATGGTTACATCGAGGTCAAATCTCCCTTCAACGCCAATCGCTGGGGTGCGGAAGAGATCGAGCTGACCAATCAGGCCCATAGCCAGTCGCAAATCTTCCGGTTTCAGGATAGCCGTCAATACAAGCTGGAGGCGGAGGCTTTTGCCCGGGCGGCGAAGGGCGAGGGCGAAGTCGTCACGCTGGAAAGCTCGCGGAAGAACCAGCTTTTTATCGACGCCATCTATCGGGCGGCTGAAAAGGACGGTTGGGAAACGGTTTAATCCCGGTCCAACTGCTGCTTTTGCAGCCGTCGGTAGCCGTAAAGCGCCAGCAGCAATGCCGCGAACGCTGAAAAGGCGAGGGGGATAAGCGGCTGGACCAGCGGGTTGCGCCACTGCAGCAGCATGAACAGCCCGACACCGACGATGCGGGCGGTGAGCGCCACGGCATTCACGAGAAAAACGCTCAATGTGGCGGGTGCACCGCTGTTGGAGCGGTTCAGCCGCCAGCTCGTCGCAACGCCTGCCGCCGCGCCGGGCAATCGGGCGGCCAGCGGATCGACACCGAGATAGAAAATGAGCAGGCAGGTCACGGCAAGGTCAGCGGCCAATCCGCAAATCTCGGTCAGCGCGAAGTGCGGGAACCTCAAGGCCTCAGGCTTTTAAAGCGTCGGCTGCGTGGAGCGCGGGCGTTGCAGCACGAGAAGGCCGATAACGACACCGACGACGCCGAAATTATAACCGGCGAGCGCCAGAAGCAGCGACATCACCGGTACGGCGGTGGAGGAAAGCGCCATCGCGACCCCGTAAGCGCCGATAATCATCATGCAGATGAAAACGATGCCGAAGACAGAACGCAATGCGACTGCGGTTACGCCGAGCACTGTGGCGGTAAGAAAAATCACGGATGCCGCCTCCTCTTTGGTTGCCGGGTCTGGGACAAGACCTAGCCTCTTCTTCCCTAACGAACCCTTGTTTTCCCCTCCAATCCCTATTTTCCCAACTCGTTAGTTGAGGATATGGTTTCATCGACGTTAAAATCGGGCTGGCGGGCGCCGGCATTTCCGAATCGACGGCTTTTGGTTACAAACGGGCATGAGCGATATCTTCTCCCACGCCGCATTGAGCAATCTTGCCGAGTTCTCGGTGTCCGAACTGTCGGGTTCCATCAAGCGCACGGTGGAGACGGCTTTCGAGCAGGTGCGGGTGCGCGGCGAGATTTCCGGCTATCGCGGCCCGCATTCTTCCGGCCACGCTTATTTCTCGCTTAAGGATGATCGCGCCCGTATCGATGCGGTGATCTGGAAGGGCACGTTTTCGCGGCTGAAGTTCCGCCCGGAAGAGGGAATGGAAGTGGTCGCCACCGGCAAGATCACCACCTTTCCCGGTTCCTCGAAATACCAGATCGTCATTGAAAGCCTGGAGCCTGCCGGTGCCGGTGCGTTGATGGCACTGTTGGAAGATCGCCGCCGGCGTCTGGCGGCGGAAGGGTTGTTTGATCCTGCCCGTAAACGCCGCCTGCCGTTCATGCCGCATGTCATCGGCGTCGTCACTTCACCGACGGGCGCTGTCATTCGCGATATTCTTCACCGCATTTCGGATCGCTTTCCCGTCCATGTCGTCGTCTGGCCGGTCAAGGTGCAGGGCGAAGGTTCGGGCGAGGAAGTGGCGAACGCCATTCGCGGCTTTAACGCGCTTAAGCCCGGTGGCGAGATTGCGCGCCCCGATGTGCTGATCGTCGCGCGTGGCGGCGGCAGTCTGGAGGATCTCTGGAGCTTCAACGATGAAATCGTTGTACGTGCCGCAGCCGAGAGCGAAATCCCGCTGATTTCCGCCGTAGGACATGAGACCGATACGACATTGATCGACTATGCCGCCGATGTGCGTGCTCCGACACCGACGGGGGCCGCCGAAATTGCCGTGCCGGTGCGCGCCGAGCTGGAGGCTCAGCTTTCCGGCCTTGCTGCCCGTCTTTCCGGCTCGGTGTCACGGCAGATGGACAATCGCCGCCAGGGCTTGCGGGCGCTGGTGCGGGCGCTGCCGTCGCTCGACCAGCTTCTGGCCCTGCCGCGCCGCCGGTTCGACGAGGCTGCGGGCGGTCTCGGTCGGGGACTGGAATTGACCACGCTGAACAAGCGCCGCGCCTTCGAGCGCTCAGCCTCGGGCCTCAGGCCGGAAACCTTGCTGAACGGTCTCAAGCACCATAGGCAGCGGATCACCGAGCGCATGCACCGGGCCGAGACTTTGGTGGAGCGCCGTCTGTTGCAGGGCAAAGGCCGCGTGGATGCCTTCGATTCCGCACTGCGTTCGTTGCCCGCCCGCCTGCTTGGCCAGCTGGAGCGGCAGAAGGAACGGGTCGTCACAGCCGCACGCCGGGCCGATACCGCCGTCCTGCATCGCATGGCGCAGAACCGCTCGGGTCTTGCCGCTCATGATCGTATCCTGCAATCGCTCTCTTACAAGAACGTGCTGAAGCGCGGTTATGCCGTGATCCGTGATGAAGAGAACCGGCCGCTGACCCGTGCCGCGGCCATTGCTTCCGGCGCTGTCGTGTCTATGGAATTTGCCGACGGTCGCGTCTCCGCCATCACAACGGGAGAGGGAACGCCGTCGCCGGATGCCGCCGCCGCGCAAAAAAAGAAGCCGGCGAAACCGGCTTCTTCAGGCCCCGGCAATCAGGGCAGTCTGTTTTGATCAGATCGAATCCGCATCCGAAAAACGGCGGCTGACGGTGAAGGTCTTTTCGATATCCGGATGCAGCTCCATGCCAAGGCCGGCGCCTGGCGGCACGGTGATCATGCCGTTTTTCACTTCCGGCAAGGCGGTGACGAGATCGCGATACCAGGTCTTGTAGAAAGCGCGCACGCTTTCCTGCACCAGCGCGTTCGGCGCATTGAGCGACAGATGCGTGGAGGCGCAGAGCACCACCGGCCCGGTGCAATCATGTGGCGCGACGGGCAAATGCCATGCCTCCGCCATGGAAGCGATCTTGCGTGCTTCCGAAAGCCCGCCGCACCAGCTGATATCAAGCATCACCACACCGGCAGCACCGGTTTCCAGCAGGTCGCGGAAGGCCCAGCGGGAACCCAGTGTTTCCGATGCGGAAATTGGTGCCGGCGAAACGGCGGCATACCGCGTCAGGCTGGAAAGGCTGTCCATCTTGATCGGGTCTTCATGCCAGAAGGTCTGGTATGGCGTGAGCGCCTTGGCGATCTGCATGGCGGGCAGAAGCTGCCACATGGAGTGAAACTCCACCATGATATCCATCTTGTCACCCACCGCCTTGCGAATCTTCTCGAAAGGCTCGAGCGCGCTTTTCAGGTCCGGCATCGAGATATATTGCCCGCGTGTCTTCTCCGCCGCCGCATCGAAAGGCCAGATCTTCATGGCCGTGATACCGTCTTCCAGCAGCGAATGGGCAAGCTCGTCCGCCCGGTGCAGGAAGCCGTTCAGATCGTCATAATCCCTGCCGTCGGCCATGCCGTAATTCGCCGTCTGCTGGCCGGTCGCCTTCTTGATATACTCCGTGCCCGCGCAGGTATTGTAGGTGCGGATTTCCTTGCGGCTGAAACCGCCGAGAAGCTGGGCGATGGGCTGGCTGGTGGCCTTGCCGAAAATATCCCAAAGCGCGATATCGAAGGCGGAATTGCCCCGCACTTCCGCACCGGATGAGCGGAAGCCGAGATAACCGACGAGATCCTGAGCCAGAAGATCGATCTGCAGTGGATCGCGACCAATCACGCGCGGGGCGATATATTCGTGCACATAGGTTTCCACCGTCTCGGCGCCGAAGAAGGTTTCGCCGAGCCCGGTAATACCCTCATCCGTGTGGACCAGAACCCAAAGCAGGTTTGCCCGTTCCGCCACGCGGACGGTCTCGATTTTCGTAATTTTCATGAGTCTCTCTCCTCCAGAGGAAGGCAGTTTGCCATCTGGGACTGTGTTGAAAAATCAGGCGATACCGGCAGCGAGAAGCGCGTGCACGCTTTCATCGAAATGCCGCGCCATCAGCGTTGACGCCATTTGTGGATCGCCTGCGGCAATGGCCTGTCCGATCTCAATGTGAAGCGAGACCGTGGTGTGGCGCTGCGCGTCGGATGTGCGGCTTTTCCAGCCGATCGGCCATGTCTGGCGTGTCACATTTTGAAAAGCGCCAAGGATGAGTTCGAAAACCGGGTTCTTCGAGGATTTGGCAATGGCGAGATGGAAAGCGAGATCGTGCTCCATGACTTTGTCATTGTCGCCGAAGTCCCGTTCCATATCGTTGGCGTGGTTGAGAATGGTAAGCGCTTCCGCATCCGTGCGCCTCAGCGCCGCCAGCGTCACGGTTCTGACTTCGATGGTGCGGCGCACGTCGTAAATCTGCTGAATATTGATCTGCTCGGTGTGAATGCCATGCTCGAACATCAGCGACATCGCCCCATGATCAAGCGTCGCCACGGTGGCGCGCTTGCCAGCGCTGACATCGATCAGCCGCATGGCTGACAGAGACCGGAAAGCTTCGCGAACGACGGTGCGAGAAACGCCGAGCTGTTGGGAAAGCGAAAGTTCGCTCGGCAGCTTTGCCCCGGGGGCAAGCTCGTTTTCGCGGATATGGCGCGTGATCGCGCCTATCGTGCTGCTGACGAGACCGGTTTCATGAGAAATGGCGTTATACATTTTTCCTCCAACCTGTAGTACAGGTTTATGGAGAATTGCTTACAGGACTTTTTTCGCCAAAACAAGCGTCCATCGCTGGTTTGATGGGATGTTTGTCTGATCCGTGAACCTATTGCTCGAAATCCTGCAAAAAGCGCTTCAGCAACCCGTTCAGCGCCGCACGTTCCTCTTCGCTGAGATGGGCAACCAGACGATGCTGGTTTTCAACATGCGCGCCGACGGCATCCTCGACAACCGCAAGTCCACGCTCCGTCAGCGATATCAACACGCTGCGCCGGTCCTGGGGGTTGTGAATGCGCTCCACCAGCCCGGCCTTTTCCAGCTGGTCGATCCGGTTGGTCATGGTGCCGGAACTCACCATGGTCATGGCCAGCAGATCGCCGGGGGAAAGCCGGTAGGGCGGGCCGGAGCGCCGCAATGTCGCCAGCACATCGAAAGCGGAGGAGGAGATCCCGTGTTTCAGAAGTACCGCCTCAACCTCGCGGCCAAGATGTGTACTGAGCCGGTGCAGGCGCCCAAGCAGGCCCATGGGGCCGACATCGAGATCGGGTCGTTCCTTGCGCCATTGCGCCAGAATATGATCGACGTGGTCCAGCGGTTCTTTGCTCATCACCAAGGCATAACAATTGATATCTTGACGTCAAGATAAAATCGACTAAAGTGAATTTATCTTGATATAGAGATTCTTGAAATGAAGAAAAATCCGACCTACGCCGCCGATGTGCTGTTGACCGCGCTTGCCCCGGCCATCTGGGGAACCACCTATTTCGTCACCACGGAATTTTTGCCACAGGGCTACCCTCTGCATGTCGCCATGCTGCGCGCATTGCCGGCGGGCATCCTGCTGCTGTTGCTCGTCCGGAAGCTGCCGCAAGGCATCTGGTGGCCGCGCAGTTTCATTCTTGGCGCGCTGAATTTTTCGTTCTTCTGGGCGATGCTTTTCGTGTCGGCTTATCGGCTGCCGGGCGGTGTGGCGGCCACGGTGGGTGCGGTGCAACCCCTCATCGTCATTGGCCTGTCCCGGCTGTTTCTGGCTGCGCCGGTCAGGCCGCTCGCCATCGCTGCCGGGTTATTGGGCATTGCGGGCGTGGCGCTTCTGGTTCTGACACCCGGTGCGGGGCTGGATGGTATCGGGGTTGCCGCAGGTCTTGCCGGCGCCGTGTCCATGGCCTTCGGGACGGTGCTGACCCGCAAATGGCGCCCGCCGGTCTCCAATCTCACCTTCACGGCCTGGCAATTGACGGCGGGCGGAATTCTCCTGCTGCCTGTCGCCTATGCTCTGGAACCGGCCCTGCCAACACCAACCGCCGCCAATATTCTCGGCATGGCCTATCTCGGCCTCATTGGTGCGGCGCTTACCTATCTTCTGTGGTTTCGCGGGCTTGCCCGCATCGAACCTTCCGCCGCCGCGTCACTCGGTTTTTTAAGCCCTGTCGTGGCGACGTTGCTGGGCTGGCTGGCGCTCGGCCAAAGCCTTACGCCAGCGCAGATCGCCGGGTTTGTTGCGGTGCTTTTCAGCATCTGGCTCAGTCAGCGCAGCCAGTTGCCGAGATAGATACCGTCAGGCCCATTCGCCCTTGCGCATCACCGGAACCGTGGAGCCATCCGGCTTCACGCCATCAATATCCACCTTGTCGGAACCGATCATCCAGTCGATGTGGATCAGACTGGAATTGCCGCCCTGCGCCTTGATCTGCTCCTGCGACAGCGAAGCACCGTCGAGGAAACATTTCGAATAGCATTGGCCAAGCGCGATGTGGCACGAGGCGTTTTCGTCAAACAGCGTGTTGTAGAACAGGATACCGCTTGCCGAGATCGGCGAGGAATGCGGCACCAGCGCCACTTCGCCCAGACGCCGTGCACCCTCATCGGTGTCGAGAACCTTGTTCAGCACCGCTTCGCCTTTCGAAGCCCTGGCTTCGACGATGCGGCCGCCTTCGAATTTCACCCGGATATCGTTGATCAGCGTTCCCTGATGCGACAGGGGCTTGGTGCTGGACACGTAGCCATCCACGCGCAGCGCATGCGGCGTGGTGAACACTTCCTCGGTCGGAATATTCGGGTTGCAGGTCACGCCATTCTTGGCGGTGGAAGCGCCGCCGTGCCATTCATGGCCGTCCGCCAGCCCGATCGTCACATCCGTGCCGGGGCCGGTGAAGTGCAGCGACGAGAAGCGCTCGCCATTCAGCCATGCCGAACGTTTGGCGAGATTGGCATTGTGCTGCGCCCAGGCTGCGACCGGATCGGCCACATCCACCCGCGATGCTGCGAAGATGGCATCGGCAAGCTTGCGAACGGCTTCGTCCTCGGCAAGATCGGGAAAGACCTGTTTTGCCCAGGAGGGGTTCGGATAGGAGATGATGTTCCAGTTGATGTCGAAGTTGGAAATCTTCTCCAGCGCGGGCTTGTAGGCGGTGGAATTGGCCTTGTTGGCGCGCGCCACCTTGGCCGGGTCCTGCTCGGCCAGCAGCATCGGGTTATCGCCGGCAATCGCCAGCCGCGCCGCGCCATTGGCATAGGCCTTCGCCATGCCTTCATAAAGCCAGCCGGAAGCCCGGTCGAAATTCGCGTCGCTGGCGTGGCGGTAGCGCGAAAGCGTGGTTTCTTCGTCGGAATAGAAGGTGGTGACCAGCCCGCCACCCGCCAGATAGGCGTGTTTGGTTAAAAGCCGCACCAGCGGCAACGCCGCCAGCGGCGCAGTGATCACGAGATCCTGATCCTTCTGCAATTGCAGGCCGACTTTTACGGCAACTTCGGCCAGTTTTTCGAGTTTGACGGGATCGATGGGAGAAACGGTCATGATCTGCCTTCGTCTATTTCAACAGGAGGCGCCGACCATAGCCCATTCCTCCTGAAAGCCAAATGCTTTCAGGAACGTTCCCCGTGCTTCAATCGGCGACCAGCGAAGCGGCAATGGCCCTCAGGGCTGTCTGCGCATCGCGGGGCGAAAGCCTCACCTGCAGGCCGCGTTGTCCGCCATTCATGTAGACATGGTCATGCGCCATGGCTCCGGCCTCGATGGCCGTCGGCACCTGCTTCTTCTGTCCGAAGGGGCTGATGCCGCCGACATGATAACCGGTTGCCCTCTCCGCATCGGCGGGTTTCATCATGCTGGCGGATTTGCCACCGAAAGCCGCGGCAAGCTTCTTCATGCTGACCTCACGGTCTGAGGGAACGATGACGCAGACCGGTTTGCCGTCCAGCTCCGCCATCAACGTCTTCAGCACCAGATGCGGCGCCTCGCCGATCGCTTCGGCCGCCTGCAGGCCGATGCGGTCGGCATTCGGATCGTAGTCATAGGTAACGGTGGTGAAGGCAACGCCGGCCTTGGTCAGCATTTGGGTGGCGCGGGTCGTTTTGGACATGGCGGCTACGTTCAGGCAAAAAGGGTCTGGTAGGTTTCCGGCTTGAAACCGACGGTTATCTTGCCCCTTGCCTCCAGCACGGGGCGCTTGATCATGGAGGGCTGTTCCAGCATCAGGCCGATGGCCTTCTCACGGGTAAGATCGGCCTTCTGGCCGTCGTCGAGTTTCCTGAAGGTCGTGCCGGCGCGGTTGAGAACCGTTTCCCAGCCCGCTGCATCGCACCATGTTTCCAGATGGGCGCGGTCGATGCCGGACGCCTTGTAGTCATGGAAAGAATAGTCGAAGCCATTGGCTTCCAGCCAACTTCTGGCCTTCTTCATCGTGTCGCAGTTCTTGATGCCGTAAATGGTGATCGTCATGCTGCCAGCCTCTTTGTCTTCAAGCTCTCCGGCATAACAAAATATCCGCCTTATTCAACCCGCCCGCTGAGGTGCTCTGCGCCGTTTGAGAGGTGCGACGCCTAAGCCATGCAAAATCACATGAGCTGATATCCAAACGAGCGCGAGCAAAGCTGCATGGCTTCCCTGCTACATCATGAGTTGTAGAACAGGACGGAAATGCCCATTATCTGGGCATCAAAGATGGAGAGAAAAATGCGTCAGGTTGCAAAGACATCGCGTAACTTCTTCGGTGAAACTTTCGCCGTTCTAGGTGCAGCGCTCTCGGTTTCGGCCGCTGTTCGCGCACATCGCAAGCCCGCCCGCGCCGATCTCGAAGCCCTCGGCATCGACGGTAAGGCTTTCGACAAGGTACAGCTCTAAGCTGGTATCGTTTGTAGCGAGGCGAGATCGCCTCGCTTGCGCCCGGGATTGAAATCCGCATCGGTTTTCGACGGGCGCGGTGGATGTACGGATGGCGCGAAAGCGTCCCGTGTTCACACGGAAAGGTTCCCGCATCGTTCTCTAGCGGCGGATGCGGAATAATTTCGGCACGGAATGCCATGCCATCAAGGGCGCAGGTTATTACGCTGTTGCCCTTTGTTTCGGTCGCTTCGACGGACCGATCACTTTTTCCGGCAAATACAGCTGACTCTCGGGCTGCTCGTAGCGGTCCGCCTTTGCTGAAAGCGCGAAGCGCCCCAGAGACTCGTGTCGCGTCTCACCATTATGGCTGAAGATGAGTTCGAAACTGCCAGCCAGCCAGCTATATGGTTTTCCTGTCGGCATCGGTTCGATTTTGCCGCAGCCATAAATCATGGTGAGATGTGGCGTAAGCGACGATGCCGCGATGCAGGGAAGGTTTGCCCGCCGGAGCGTCCGCTGCAATATCTTCGACAGGGCGTTTATCTCCGGCATGGCACGGCTGCTTCGCAGCACCAGACTGTTGCGGTTGCCGAAAAGCGATGTTCCATCGAACGTGACCGGAACGGGTCGCGCCTTGATTTCCCCAAGTGCTGCCTTCAGCCTGCCTGTCAGGGCATGTGGCACTGTTTCAAAACATCCGATACAGAGCAGGGTGATGTGCAGAAGCTCCGGCGGATAGGCCGCGCGCTTCGTCCGTCCTTGCGCATGGTGCGACGCATCGGCAAAGATTCTCTCCGCAAGCGCTGCTGGCGGTTTCAGCACGATCAGAATCTTGCTGTTGAAGCGCGGACTGGATCGGCGTATTCTGTGCGGCCCCAGCCCCTCAAGGAAAAGCTGCTTTAAAGCTCCTTCATCCGCCAACTCGAAACCCACGACGATGCTCCACGGCCTTTGCCAAGGTCGCAATATTATCACCGCCAGTAAAAAATAAAAGAACAAAAGAAGAACATAAACTGCTCGCTTTTACCATATGCCCGGAAACAGCCGATAGCGTCTTTCTCGCGCGTAATCGGCGTAACCGGGCAATTCCGCCTGAAGCAGCCGGTCTTCCAGACCGGTGCGCAGGATCAGCAGCACGATGGCCAGGGCCGCGGGAAACAGGGCCACCCAGGAGGCCAATGCGAGCGGTATGCCGGCAAACATGGCGATCGCTGCCGTGTAACCGGGATGGCGCACGATGCCATACGGTCCCGACGTGATCACGTGTTGTCCGCGCTCGCTCTGGATACGGACACCCGGCTCGAAAAACGGATTGACCGCCTGAGCCCAGGCCGTGACGGCGATGCCGCCGACAAGCAGGATATAACCGACCGCGATGACCCAGGGCGGCATGATGGACCATTCCATCCGGGCGGCATCAAATGTCGCAACCGGAATTTCAGCGGCAAACGCCAGCAGGATTGCGGTGACGAGGATCAGGTCCCATCTTTTGGTGCCGGGCTGAAACCGGCTGCGGGCGCGAAAGATGACCGGGTTTAAACGAGCCAGCACCAGCGCGGAAAGGCTGAAGGCTGCGACGAGAACTGCAATGAATATCCATCCGGGAAGCCAGTCCATGCGGCCCGCCGGCAGGAAGACGAGTGCGATCAGGCCAAGCGGCAGGCCGAAGCTGTAGAGGATTGCGACGGTGCGCGACATGGGTTGCGGATCAGCATCGGAAGCCATCGATGTGCTCTTCTCAATGTTTCCGGCAGGCGGACCAAATCCGCGTCTGTCGGGCTGCATTGTACCCCTCCAAAGTGGAGCCGGGGATCAGAACTCTGTGAGAGACAGATGAAATTCTGTCGAAAAAGGCCGAAAAGTCAAATATGCGAGCGCCGCTTGGCCGCGATGACGGTGCGAATATCCGCAAAAATTGGATGGCTGCTGCTGCTCTGCGACCTTGTCATGGGCCGCCAGCGATCGCCAACGTTGTTTCGATACCGCTTTTGGGCAGCAGAGATAACCGCCTGACGCGGCAACTTGACAATCTACCTACTAGTTGGTAGGTAATGGGTATGAAAAATCCACAGACCAAGGCTGATGATATTCTTCGTTGCGCGCGCACCCTGATTATCAGGGGCGGCTATAACAGTTTCAGCTACGCGGATATTTCCAGCGTGGTCGGCATTCGCAATGCGAGCATTCACCACCATTTCCCCAGCAAATCGGATCTGGTCCGCAAACTGGTCCAGCAATACAGGCAGGAGGTTGAAGCCGGTATCGCCGAGCTGGAGCGAAACATCTCCGATCCGCTTGAACAGCTTCGCGCCTATATCGGTTATTGGGAGGGTTGTATCGCCGACGCGACCCATCCCTTCTGCGTCTGCGCTCTGCTCGCCACTGAAATACCGGTCCTTCCCGAATCTGTTGTCCTTGAAGTGCGTGCGCATTTTCAAAGCCTCTCGGACTGGCTCACCGCCGTGCTGGAACGCGGGGCTGCCCAAGGGCGCCTTGTGCTGACCGGAACAGCGCGAGCCAATGCTGAAATGTTCATGGCCACCGTGCACGGCGCAATGCTTTCAGCCCGCGCGCACGGCGATACCGCAACCTTTGGCGCGATAACCCGGCCCATGCTGGAGCGCATCACCGCGTGAGGTGGAACGTCGCCGGGGAGGTGAATGATGACGTGAGCGACATCCCGATCCAGTAAACGGACAGCACTACGCTTCCAGATCAGTCTTCAACAGTCTGCTTCCCGGGTCGCCCCGTCCTTGTGGAAGAGAAAGGCAATCTCTCATGTTCGGAATTTCTCCGCTTGGCTGGGTCCACACACTCGGCAGCCTGCCGGCCATTCCCGTGGCCGCCTACATGTTTGTCCGTTACGGTCGAATCGTTCCCCGATCCACGCCGGGTGTAATCTATTTTGTGTCCATGCTGATTGGCGCTGCAACGGCCTTCCTAGTGGCGCATCAGCCGGTCAGCTACGCCATTGGCGCGCTGACCATCCTGTTCCTGTTTGCAGGTTACGGAATTGAGCGCATTCTCGGCACAACGCGCATCGCCAGATATGTTGAAACCATCTGTCTCAGTGTCAGCGCGTTTCTCCTGATGGTGCCGACGGCGACCGAGACCCTGCGCCGTGTTCCGGATGGTCATCCCTTTGTCACCGATTTGAAATCGCCGCTGCTTCTCGGTGTTCAGGCGGGATTGCTGGCGATCCTCGTGGTCGGCTTGGCTGCCCAGATGATCTACCTCACGCGGCAAAACAGAAACGCCGCGAACTAGTCGCGGCGTCATCGTTTATGCGGCGTCCGACACAGTGCCGTTGTCATGGCAACGCACTGTGTCGATTCAGCCTTTATTCCCACTCTATTATCAATAACCATCTTAATGCCTTGAAATCATGTCGCTAAAAATAATTTTGATGTGGATATACCGTCAGCGAACCCGTCAAAACGGCTCAGTTTTGAAATCATTGAGTTTTTTGGAATAGGGCCCAAAAACGAACTTTCGGGAACTATCGTCAAGCGAGTAACGCAGGAGATAATTCGACTCGATCCGTTCATTCCGCCGATTCTGCGCTATGACCCTATTCACAAGACTGCCGTTTGTCACGTAGGCCCTATGATCTGCCCCTTCCGGCGTCGCACCTAAACTTGGTGCTCACGATGATGAGACAGATCCAAACCGCCGACCGAGGTCAAAGCACCATTTCCACTGGCTCCGCCGCCAAAGCTACTATGTTGGGGCTGCGCTACCATTGAGATCGTGCTCTCTCGCGATGGCGGGCTAGCCGTCCGCGATGCTTGTCCGTGAGCGGAACAGGGGCGTTCCAGCGTAATTCGGTGTGCGCCTGCTCGCTGAGTGAGGGAGAGAATTCAGGCTTGCCTTCGCCGTCGAAGGTCACGAGCGCGCGATCGAAGGCGGCATCCCACAGCGCTGACAGCAGCAAGCCATTATGCACGTCGAGCCGTTCGGCGTCGCTTTCGCAGTCGGCCCAAGGGATGATGTGCGATGCGCGTAGCAGGGCCGGATCGGAGATCCCAGTCAGAGGGCAACGCCCCTGCCAGTAGTCCATCAGGCGGTCGCGAAAGATGTCTTGTCCGATACGCTGCACCACCAACCGCTCGACCTCGGTGGTTCGAGGCAGGTCTGCTACGCGCCGCTCGAACTCCCGGAGGGGGGCGTCGGGAAGGCTGATCGCCAAGGCATAGACGCGATTCAGCGCCGCGTAGAGTTCGCCCAGCGCATTGAAGGCGTAGCGCCGTGTGCCGGGGCCGGACATAACGGCGGCTGGCCAATCCAGTTCCGCGACGACACCGGCATGGTCGGTGGCGAGAAACCACGGCCCATGACTGCTTTCAGCAGCCAGATAAATGGCGCCGTGCGCCGTCGTGGACGCAAAGGCCCGCCATCCGGCTTCTTCGCCCAGAACACGGCGAAAGCCGTTTTGCGAGGCGGCTTTCTCACATTCTTCCCGGACGATGAAGGATTGGGGAGCTTCAAGCATTGGCGGCCTACAAATCGCGCGCCACCAGTCGTTCCGAACCTGGCGCCCCTTTCAGGGTCAGCCTTAGCCAAGGATCGCAACGGAGATCATCGGGAGGGCGTGTCGTGGTCGTCACGATATACTGAAAGGCCGCTGCTTCGGTCATTGTCTCCACCTCACGCATCAGGCGGAACAACTCGTCGTAGATGCTGAGGCCGAGATCAGCCTCGCGGGGACTATCGTGAACGAGGAACGCCGGGAGGCATGTTGCGCCCTCAATGCTCAGGCAGAGGCAGGCAAGGTCGAATGCCAGCACCTTTAAGGATTCGATAGCGGCTGTTCGGCGATCTCCATCGACATCGACGACAATTTCGAGTCCGTTGCCGCTCAGAGTAACCGTCCCCTTCGCGCTTTCGTTGACCAGACGGCGAATGATGGCCGAGAATTTCTGCGTTATCCTGCCGAAAGTCAGCCCTTGCTTATCGCGGAAGGCGGCGAGCCTTTCGCGCTCCTTGACCAGATTGTCCTCAAAGCCCCGCAACCGCTTGCGCAGATCATCCCGTTCGGCCGATAGTTCGCCAAATCGCTCGACGCCTTCCTTGAGACGGGTCGCCGCCTGCCATGCGGATGTGCGCGCATCACGGACGTCCTCAATGGCTTGGGCGCGTTTCTCTGCCTGCTCAACTTTCTGCTTGGCCAAGGCGATGACGGGTTGGAGAGCTTTCGATCGCGTTTCCAGATCGCCGATTTTCTTCTGCTGCTCGCCGATTTCCTGGCGCTTCGTCTCAAGCCGGGCTCGGCATTCCGCCTCGTTGTGCAGCCTGTGGGAAAGGCCGCACCCCTCCGCCAAGACTCTATCGATCGGCACTTCGCAGATCGGGCATACCTGACTTGCCGCGTTTGCCGCCGCCGCTGAAAGGCCAGGGATTTCGCTGGAAAGCAGAGTGAGAACCTGCTTCTCGGCCGGTAACTGCGCATCCAGGCTAACCCGTTCTTCGTTTGCCTGGTTCAGTTCGCCGTTAGCCTCCTGCAATGCCTTCCGGGCTGCTGCCAGCTCAGAGGTGTTGCCGCTCGGAAGTTGAGCTGCGGCGGCAAGCCGGTCGTCGGTCGCCTTCCGAAACACTTCCAAGAGCAGAGGCATTTCCGGCAGGGTCTGTTCACCGAGGCCGAGTTGGTCGATCAGCCGGGCGTGGCGGCGACCGAGATCCCAAGCAATGTGAGATATTTCGCGCTCCGCATTGGCGACATCACCGCGCAGCGTTTCCTCGTTGCGCCGGGCCTGCTGCTCCTCTTCCGTGATCGCCATGAGGAACGCGCGAAGCGCCTCGCGCCGAGGCCCGGTTTCGCGCCCACTCGCCGGTATCGGCGCATCGGAGCCGGAGGCGGGAGAACGCCAATCCAGAACGTCATCGAAACGGCATTCCTGATCGCGCGTCAGCCAGGCGAGCGCGATCGGCCAGGCCTTCTGCCCTGGCTGAAGACGAGCCAAACTCGCGGTAGAGGGTGTGACGATAGCCTGCTCGATGGCTTCGATCAGTGGGTCGATGCTTGTCGTCGCGCCATCGCCTGCGGCGATCTCATCGAGATTGCCACCCGCGATGGCGACATGGCGACGCCGGATGCCCAATGGCCGGACAACTGCCCAGCATACACCATCGAGCATCACCTCGGCGCCCACGATGCCGTTGGGGAAAGCGATCGCAATCCGCTCCCGCTGGGTCTCGTCGGCGAAACGCTGTTCGCCGAGACAGTAGCGCAGCAGACGGCAAAATAGCGATTTTCCGGCTCCGTGACCGATGGAGCGCGCGCCGCTGGTATTGTCGTCATCGGAACCGTCGGGCGACCAGATAATGTTGAGTCCAGGCCGAAGTAGGATGTCCTCACGGATTTTCGGACCACCGGGCGCTTCCCAGAGCGCCATGCGACGCACCCAAAGGCGCGGCTCCTTCAGACCTGACGGAGCGGTCAGGCTGAGTTTCGGAGGGGCGAACATCTCATGCTGCTGCGGCATGGGCGATCCAGTCCCGGACCTCATCCGGCATGGAGGAAACGGTCGAATCGAGATCGAGCGAGCGTAGCGCCTCCAGCGCGAAGCTCGCTCGCCCGTCCGGCCATCCGGCGGTGTCGAACATGTCGAGGCCCGGCCCTGGCGCCCATGTCCCGGCCGACAGGTCTTCGATCAGGCGGCCGTTGCCGCGGTGATTGGACACGGAAGTGCCCCAGCCCTGATTGGTGCGCGCCGCGAAGCCGACCACATTGCCGGTCCTTGGCTCCGCTTCCTGCCCGACCAGCCGTTGCCACTCTTGTGCTTGGGCCGCTGGGAGCAGCGCTGTCAAAAGGTGCGGTTCCAGGACCAGTGCCGCAGCAAAACGAATGGTTTGCCGTGGTGTTGGCCCGATGATGACCTTCAGGATCGCGGTCAGAGCAGCACCTGCGTCGTGTGGCTGCTGTGTAGCTCGTGCCCATGCGCCATCCAGCAGGGCGGCCGGAGCGGGCTTCGCCTCGGCGATTGTCAGACGATCCCACGCTTCTTCTATCAATCGCTGAGTTCGAAACTCATTGAATTCACGGTGCTCGCGATTGCGAAGCGCCTTGAACGTCTCGATGCCGCAATCCTCTCCGAGAATATTGTCGGGATCGAGGATATAGAGCATCTCATTTTTTCCCAGCCCATAGACTTCCCGCGCTACCAGAACGTCGATCTCAGCGGCCAGTAGAGCACGACGATCGGGGTCTTCAACGACTTCATCGGGTGATAACAAAATTCCGGCTTCTACGGCTGCCTCACGGAACGCCTGCATTTCATGACCAACAGCACACAGCGCGCAAACGCGGCGCACGATTTCGATTGCGGCCGGGGTCCCAGCGAAAGTCCTTGGGAAAGGCAGGCTATCCATAACCGTGTAGGTCATGTGTAATGACACTTTCGGTCGGACGAGAAAATCCATCGCAAATGAGTTTGCAACCCCGAGCCAAAGAAGCAAGACATCGATTTCAGCATTGGGAAATTCTATTGTCGGTACACTATGGCCGCTCACACTCGCTCCCGGCAGAAGAGCAGCAATTAACCCACGTTGGTTGGTTGGGCTCGCGACATCACCAAACCCGATCCGATAGCGATCAATGCGCCCAGCGAGCTTGTCGGGAATGTTCTCAGGCAGGATGCGCCACTGCGGCTGAATGCGCTTGTCCGACGAACCGAAAGGCAGGTCATCCCATACGGAAGAGCGTCCGCGACCCGACACATAGCCTTTGGCTCGATAGTCGTAGGCGTCGATCATACGCCCTTCAAAAACCGGCAAGCCATCGTCACCGTCAGAAAACAGATCACGGCTGTTACCCATGTGAACTTCGGCCATGTAGTGACGATACGGCGCTCCATCGACTTCAGACCCGAACTTCGGGTAACGCCCATACATATTCGCACAGACATCAATTTCAGATTGCGCAGCAAACTCCATCACCGCCACCGCATCGGGCGAAAACTCTTCGACGATTGCCACGGGGATTGAGAGTATGCGCCCTGCCATGAGGCTCTGGAGTTTCGCGGTCGAATTGACACGGAATGCGGCCGGCACGCGCGTGGTCTCTCCGCCTTTCCAGGCGACATAGAGGCAGAATTTCATCCGTGTATCGACGGCGGGGAACCAGATTCCCTTGGTATTCTCAAAGCCCGCCAACCTTTCAAGGCGAAACTTCGTGAAAAGCTCTTTGCGGATAGCTGTCGCGTTGGCACCGTTATACAAGCCTTCTGGCACGAACTGCGCTGCCACGCGCCCGCTGCGGGTAGCGGCAAGCGCGGTTTCGACAAACATACGATAGACGTTGAAGTCGCCTTTTCCCAGATTGCCCTCGGCAAATAGCTTGTAGCGCCCGCTTGATTTGATGAAATGCACGGCAGCATAAAGCGATTCACAGTGCCGCTCCCATCGCGTCGCTATTTTGGGATCGAGCAGAAGTTCTTCATATGCCACCTTCTGTTCCGCCGGAGATAGATGACGAACATTCGGATCATAGGTGGAGAAGAACTCCTTATAGTCAGGACTCATGGTATCCCATGGGGGATTGCCCAATACGACGTCGAATCCACCGCGCGCCATTACGTCGGGAAATTCGAGAGGCCAGTGAAAAGCTCGTGCTGTCTCAGTTACGTCCGTCGCAGCGCCGGCCAAGGGGCCGAATGGACTTACACCTCGCAAAAGCTCCCAGATCGTGCCTGAAGTAGGCACGGTTTCCGCCCCCCTACGAGGCAAACCATCAGGCCCGGCATATTGTCCGCCCTCGCGCTTGGAACTCAGGAAGGCAGCGACATAGAAATCACAAGCCCGCGTTAACGTCCATCGAGCAGCACCCTCAGCAGTCAACGTGTGCAGGCGTTCCGCCTTGGCCTCAATCTGCTCGACGGTATTCTCGGGCATTGCACGCAGCGCTTCGAAGTCACGCATGAAATCGCGCGCGCGATTGAAGCCAAAGCCTTGTGCAATCCGTCCTTTTTCCGCTGTTTCACGTCTGTTTTTCTGCGCGTAATATCGCGCCACGTCTTTGTTGTCGGCAGAAAGCGGCTTGTAGGCGGCATCGGGAATGCCGTCCTCCAGCACTTTGAGATCGAAAACGCCGAGCAGCGCATCGCCGCAACGAATTTGCGCATCGAAGAAACCGAGCGGAAGGCCTGGATCGACGGTTTCGATCCAGAGAGCAACCTTGGTCAACTCGACCGCCATCGGATTGCGGTCAACGCCGTAGATGCAGCAGCGAGCCACATCGCGCAGAGCATGACGGAAATCGGCTAGAGCGGGAGTGCCTTCAGCCCGGATACGGGCCAGTCGAGTTGCGATGCGGCGGGCGGCAGCCAAAAGAAAGTGGCCTGATCCGCAGGCCGGATCGATGATTGCAAGGTTCAGCAGTGCCTGGGCCGGATCATCTGCCTCGGCCTCGGTCTCGTCGAGTACCGGGTCGAGTGCGATGTCGAGGAGCGCCTGCACTAAGCTGTCTGGCGTATAATATGAGCTGCTGGTCTTGCGCTGATTACCCTTCTGCTCCGCCGCCTCTGAGGCGAAGTGCAGGCTCTTGCCGTCTTCGCCAAGCTGCGGCTGGAGTTCGAGCAGGGATTCATAGACCGAGCCAAGCTCCTCGGTCTCCATCGCGCGCCAGTTCACCGGCGTCATGCCGGCTTTGTCGGAAAGCCAGGAGAGGCGATAGAGCGCCTCCATGAAGGCGCGATTGCGCAGGCGCGCCGTTTCGAGATGCGGCAGCTTGCCGTCGCTGAAAAGGCCCCCGAGCGCCGGCAGACCGAGCGCATCCTGTCCTTGCGCCAGCGCGCGGAAGACAATTTTGATGCCCTCGTAGCGGTCGTGGTGCTTGTCCCAGGTGGTCGCGCGGACGCATGAGGCGCGCAGCGCCGCGAGGCTGTAGCCTTCGCGGTAGAGCTTGCGCGCATCCTGTATCGCCGTTTCGGGATGAAGCAAATTCCGGTCCTCGGCCACCATCAGGAAGATCAGCCGATAGACGAGGCGCAAAAGCTCGTTGAACCACTCGGTCAGGTCGATCTCGCCCGACTTCAAGCGCCTGGCGAGATCGGGATTGATCTCAAGGAAGCCTGAGCCTAGCACCCGGAGCGCGGTTTCAACCTGCGCCGCCAGCCGATCACGCGCGGCCTCGCCTTCGCGGGAGCCAGCCTCACGCCAACGCTCCAAAGCGCAATCCGTCGCCGGCGCGTCGGCGGTGCCGAATCGTGTCCGGTGAATCAGGGACCAGAGGACCGCAAAGGAAGCGGCATCCTCATTCGTGAATATCTGCGCGAGATCAGCTTCGACATAGGCAGGCCGTGTCAGCGAGGCATTGTCGCGCATGAGACGCAGGATGGTCCCGTTCGTCACCAGCCCCCAGAGCGCATCGTCATGGTCGTTGAGATAATCCTGAAGCGCGAAGGCAGGAGAGCGCGAGCGGTCGGTCGAAAGTGTCGGGCTGCGGCGATCGAGCTTCTCCTCGGATGGCGGCACGACGACAATCGGGACACGGCCGCCAGCGAGGAAAGAGAGCGTGCCATCGGCCAGGACGAGATCGTCGAAGCCGAAGGTCTCCGTGAGGAAGGCACGGACAAAGCGACGGGTCGCCTCGCTCGAAGGATTCTGAAGTTTCGCGAAGGCGTCGAAATGAGACTGGCCGACGCGGAAGGAGGTAGAAATCTCCTCGCGGATCGTCAGCCCCTTGCGGATGCGATAATCCTCTTCCGCCTGGTCGGAGGCTTGCCGGCGGTCGATGCTGGCGACCATGGCCGGGGCGATGAGGTTGCCTTCCAGCGTGAGGGAAGGCCATGCCGACATATCGGTGACGGGTTTGCGCGCCATGGTTTATGCCTCCCCCGGCATCAGCGTGAACAGGCCGATAACGTCCGGCGGCAATACGGCCTCCACGGTGACGCGAGAAGCGGACCCGGATGCGGCGCGAAGGCGGGCGTGGTCCTGCATCAGCTCCTGCGCGCGCGATCGGACGAAGTCGGCGATCGGCCCTTCGAGCAGGCCTGGCAGTTCCTCCTTGGCCTTGGCAATGAATCTGTCCCGCGCGATGGGCGCAAGATCGGCCGTCGCGGGCGCGTTCAGCAGTTCGCGCGCTTCTTCGCCGATAGCCACGATCCGCGCGCCCTGCAGCGCGACGAGCGCCGCTTCCTCTGCCAGCAACAGCCGTTCCTTGCGGGCATGGACAGTCAGCTTGAAGCGGATGCGCAGGAGCACGAGGCGGGTGACTTGCTGGACGGTGGCGGTCGGCCACGCGCCGACACGACCGATGCCCAGCCCGGAGAAAGATTCCGGGTCGAGTGAGGCTTCGACCAGCGCCTCGGCGAGTGTCGCCGTCAGCGGGTGTGTTCTGGTGAGTAGCGCCGTGCCCGATGGCGCAGGCTCCATTGTCGCCAGGCGCACCGATCCTTTCAGATCATGCTCGGCCAGACGCTCGCGCAGGCCGGCATCGAGGACATCGACATGGGCCAGAAGCACGGATTTGCGGGTTTCCAACTGCGCACCGAAGCGCGACATGGCACGCTCGACGAAAAGACGCGCATCGGCCGGGGAGCCGAGCAGCGCGCGGACTTTTTCCCATTCCGGCGCGACTTCCTGTGGCTTCATCGCGTTCTGCGCGAAACGCGCCCGCGACTTCCTTTCATTCTCGGAAGCGTCCCGCCACCGGGCTTCCACAGCTTTCACGCTGTCCTCGAAACGAAGATCGAGCGTGAGCTGGGCGCTCCCACGACGGCGCAGCATCATCGACGCCATCAATGCGTCCGTCACCGGCCCGCGCTCCTCGGGGAGCGGCACGGTCACGCCTGTCGCCTTGCGGATTTCCTCGGCTTTGCGAAGGATGACCTCAAGCACGGCGCCGTCGATGGCGCTATCCGGCGAGAACATCATGATCGACCGGACAAGGTCCGCGGGCTGCCCGAAACGATCGACGCGCCCTTCGCGCTGCTGATGCCGGGTCGGGTTCCACGACAGGTCGTAGTGGACGACGGTATCGAAGAGTTGCTGGAGATTGATCCCTTCGGAGAGGCAGTCGGTTGCGACAAGGATACGCTGGATCGGCTTTTCCTCGTCCGCCGACGCCATGTCGGCGACACGATCACGACGCTCGTCCGGCGTGAGAACGCCCGTCACGGCTTCGATGGTGAGCTTCGGAAAGGCTTTGCGCAGACCGTCGCGCACATGCTCGGCCGTCGCCAGATAACGGCAGAAGACAACGGGGTTGGCTCCTTTCTTAATGAGCGGCGTCAGCGTCTCGATCAACGCGGCCAACTTCGGGTCGGGCTTGCCGACCAATTCCTCGGCGTGCCTCACCAGCGCGAGAAGCGCCGGATCGACGTGGAAGGCCGTGCCAGGTTCGAGATCGACCGCGTCCTCGTCATCTCCGTCGTCGTCATAGATTTGAGGTTCGAGGCGATCGCTTTCGCTCGACATGCGGTTCCGCAACGCGCTCAAAGCAGCGGCTGGGGAAGAGCCGACGCAACGCATCAGGGCCAGCGTGCCCCAGAAGGCGAGGCGCTGCTCCCGTTGCCCCGATCCCGCCTGGGAGACGACGCCGAAGCAGTAATCAAGGACGGCTTCCTGAAAGGCGCGGTGGGCACCGGATAGGTGATAAGCGAACTCGGTGGTTTCGTGCTTCGGGAAGGCGCGATCCTCATCCCAATCACCGGTGACAAGATCGATCCTGCGCCGTTGCACGAAATGCCGCGCCACGCGCTCGCGATACCGCGTGTCCTCGAAATCCATTGAGGCGAATGACTGATCGATCAGGGAAAGGAGACGAGCGAAAGCCTCCTCATCCCCGGAATGCGGCGTCGCGGTCAGAAGGATCATCCGGCGATCCGGATTCCGCGCCAGACCCTGCAAAAGATCGAAGCGCTGCTGCCGACCCTTGTGCGTTCCGACGCAGGCGTGGGCCTCATCGACGATGACGAAATCCGGGCAGGCACGCGCGAAGCCTTCGCGGCGCTTTTCTGCCTTGATGTAGTCGAGGCTGACAACCGTGAACGGATAAGCCTCGAACAGGGTCTGGGCGAGCGGCAGCCCGCGTTCCAGCCGGCTTGCGGTGCTGGACGTGACCGGAACGGCATCGATGCCGAAGCGAGCCTTCAGTTCTCCAAGCCATTGTTCAACGAGGTGCGGTGGGCACAGCACCGAGAACGCATCCACCTCGCCTCGGTCCATCAGCTCGCGCAGAATAAGGCCGGCTTCGATCGTTTTACCGATGCCGACATCATCCGCAATCAGCAGGCGTGGTGACGCCATGCGAAGCGCCATCAACAGGGGGACAAGCTGATAGGTCCGCGGCTCAAAGGCGAGTTGCGCAGCCGACCTGAAAGGGCCTGCGCCACGGCGAAGCGTCAGGCGCATCGCATCCGCCAACAATGCCGCCTTGGCCTGAACGGTCGTGGCCGCATCAGCGGGAAGATCGAAACGGGCCGGCTCCACCGGCAGAAGTTCGAGAGCCGGG
The DNA here is from genome assembly GCF_002005205.3 of Rhizobium rhizogenes. The sequence goes on from NZ_CP019701.2 coordinate 2,952,455, forward strand.
TCGAGGACAACCGTATCACTGCCGCTACCTGAAAGGGGGCGGAGCGTGAGGATGCCGTTCTGCGGTGACGGAAGTGCAACCCACTCACGGCCACGCGCTCGAACCAAGTCTCCCGGAGCAAAATTCACTGTCATCACTCTATTTCCCGAACATCGAACGCATCGCGTCGGGCACGCCCGCAGTGACGGCTTCCGATAACTCGAACAGCGTCCAGCCCTTGGTTTCCGCGTCCTGCTGTGCTGCTGCCGTTAAGGGAGAGATACAAGCGGCGACGAAATGGCTGCGCCATGCGAAACTCATTTCCTGATCGGAAAATTTTATGGTGGAGCTATCCGGGGCAGGAAGTCCCGCCTCCTTGATGGCGCCCACCCATTCCCCACTTTCTGCCCGCTGATCCGCCGTCGCCAGTACGACCTGGCCCCGTGCGAAATCGACCAGCATCTGTTTGGCTTCCTCGTGCGTGCGGTTGATCAACTCGTGATCGGGTTGGTTGAAATAGGAAAGCAGGCATCGGTAGCAGCCTCGGACGCACGACTCTGTATCGTGATCGACGAGGAGCTTGGCATCGCCTGCGGCGATGGCCTCATCGACCCTATCAAAGTGCATCAGGATCAATGCTTCCCGAGCGACTTTCCCGAGCGCATGGGAGTCCTCGATCAGACGACTCAATACGCCTGCACCGCCTTCCGTGGCTTCGTAGGCCAGGACAGCGCGACGATTGTCACGGGCGGGGAGCGGCTCACCAAGTATCTCGCCTTCCTCCAACTGGAAGACGATCTCGATGCCCCTCATGAGGGCATGTTGGACCGTCGCAATGGTCTCGGGCGCATAGGCGGTAGGATCGTTGAAACGGAAAAGCAGCGCGTTCTTACGGTCCCGCACGATAGGGACGATCCGAACCGGTCGCACCACATCCGGCGGCACATCGACATCGGGGTCTTCGCCGTCCGATTTTGCCCAATAGCCGTTGCGCGGATCGATGTGAAAGCCGAAGACGGTTTGATTGGCGCGTCGTTTCAGACCCTTGTTGATACGGCTGATCTCGGCGCTGTTCGCATATTGGAGATTGAGGATCGAGACGTCCTCACAGCGGAAGTCGGCCTCGGTGACTTGCGCACGACCATCCCGTTTCGGCCAGGAAAAGACGGTCTGGATGTCGAAGCCCTGCCGGACACGCTCTTCGTCGTTTGCGGTGATCCGTTCGGCCGGGGCCGCTTCCACGTTGTCGATGCGGAGCGTTCTCTGCACCGGCACTTCGCCTGCCATCGGGGCATTGCAGGCGTGGCACCGTTCAACTTCGCCGTCATGGCAGGCGCCACAGTTCGAGCAGATAAAGATGTCTTTCGTGGCCAGTTCAGCCCCATCTCCCGTCCGGACTTCCGGCGGCAGCTTCGCCTTCATGACGCGGTAGGCACGCCCTTCATGGTAAATCAGGCTGCGTGGGCCAAATTCCGAAATGGCCAGGAAACGGGCTCGCTGGAGGAATGAACCCGCTTTGCCCTCGCCAGGGATAAAGGCATAGAGAGGCAGGCGCGGGAAATTGTAGCCCGGCAAGAAGCCTTCGGTCGCAAGATAGCGATAGGAATAGAAGTCCGATCCGTTCGAGGCTTTGCCTTGTTCGAGAATGGTGATCTGGTCACTTGCCTGCATCTGCGCGGCCTTGATGCGACGGCGATCCGCACCGGAAAGCCCCGTGATTTCGGAGCGCGCATTGGCTTCCATCAATTGCGTTCGGGCTGAATTGTAGAGTTCGCGCCAGCGGTCGAAGGCACTGTCGAAGTCCTGCGGCGCACGTTGAGCGACGGCCGCCACGAAATCGTCGGGGTCACTCATCCACGTCGGCTTTCGGCCATCGACGGATGCAAGAATCTGATCGAGCACTCGCTTCATCGGGGCATGTGCTGCCACAGCGAGTGCGGGCGGATCGATGATGTCGTGAATCTCTTGCTTCAACGGATAGCCTGTCCCCGTTAGATCGAGGATTTCGGGGATGTCCGGCGAGAGGGCGAGTTTCGCTTCAGCGAGCCAGATAGCGTGCAAGTGTGAACGCACAAGCTCTTCGTTGGTGATGTCGAGCGCGGGCGGACGGACGACGCCGGCCACCATCTCATTGCGCCGCTCAAAGAAATATTGGTCATGCGGCGATTGAGCAGCGCAATAGGTTACGATGACGGCAGCCTGTCCGGAACGGCCAGCACGACCAGCACGCTGCGCATAGTTCGCCGGCGTCGGCGGCACGTTGCGCAGATAGACGGCATTGAGCGCCGAGATGTCGACACCAAGCTCCATGGTCGGAGAGCAGAAGAGAGCCGGTAGAAACTGTTCCGACTCTCCCACCGCATTGAGTTCGGCAGCGTTCTGGGCGAGGCTTTCCCGGTCTTCCTTCTCGTACCTGAAGCGCCACTCGCGCCATTCGCGCTGTCTTTGGGAGACTTGTGCCGTATGTTCACGGCCCTCAAGTCCCCAGAAATTGCTCCCGCCGGCTTTCAGGTCAGCCGCAATGTGATGATAGAGATCGTGGAAGTACCGATTTCCTTGTGCTGAGCCAGATCGGACGGCTTCGCCAGGGACGATCCGAACTGTCGATGGTGACAGGCGCCATCCTTGCAGATCCGCCTCTATGTCAACGCGCGACACCAGACCCTCGCGGGCCAGCAATTCCATCAAGCCCGTCAAGACGGTCAGATAGTCGTCCTTGCCCAGCTTTGTTCCGATGATGTTCCTACGATTGATGAGGCGGCCGATACGGGAATTATACCCGGCGCGAACAATCGTCTGCTCTTCCCGGAGTCCCACCCGGTCCTTGCCCGGAGCCTGAAGGAACAGGGTCGTGCGGCTCCTGGGGGTTTCCTTCGCGTCGATGGACCAGGGTGTGCGCAGGAGATTTCGGGATTTCTGGGCAACGGTATCGAGGACGGTTAGATCAAGCGCCTCGGTTCCGACCGCCAAGCCATCGAGCATGGCGCCGAGGATCATTCTCAGCATCTCTTTGCGCTGCGAAATGCTCAACATGGCCAGAGCGGGCAAGATGGCCCCGAAGCGCTCGGAATCCTCCGCGACCTCATCAAGGCCGATGAACTCAACATCGATGAGCTTGAGGACGGACAGACTCGGGTTCGTGTAACGCCATCCCCGCCGCAGGTCGGTCCAGAGCCTATGAGCAAGGACTTTTGCGAGAGATCGTTGGGCGTCTTCCCGAACCACGGCTCCTGCCTCGGCATCCAACATCCAATGGATGCGAGCTTCCCTATTGCCCGCGGTGAAGCCGAGCGCCTTGACCACTTTCAGGCCGACTTCGTCTTCCGTTATCCCTTCGTCACCGGCGTCTAGGACGGCGCGCAAGATTGCGCCACGCAGCAGGCTGACGAACAGGAAGTCATTGAAGTGACCTGCCTGAAGCGCAGCGTCCTGGCGGTTATCTGTGAAGCCAAGGAGTTTTCGCTTTTCCTTGGGAACGCCGCTATCGCGGCCATTCATCCATTCCAGAGCCGTCGAAACCAGCAGAGTTGTGGCAGAGCTTCGTCCCTCGCCCGACAGGCCGGCAAGCTTGCTGCGTTCTCTCATGCTCGGGTGCGGCTGATCGAGGCAGCAAGGACAAAAGCCGAATTTGCCAGGGATGAACCAGAAGGCGTTGCCCGTTGACGCGGGGCGGCCATCGGGGGCGACCGATAGCAGTTGCGGCATTCGCCCCTTTCTGTTTGCCCGCAGTCGCTCAACCCCTTGGCGCTCTTCGCGCCAATCTTCGGGGTAGGTCTCGACCTCACCAGTGAAGATGTAGTCGGGGTCGCCGTCGCCGGTAGAGATCAGGTATCCGGCGGTGTCAGTTTCCTGATCGTCGAGCGGGGCGTCGTCGATGTTCCTGGGAACGAATAGAACGCCCGAGGCATCGTCGGTTCTGGTGACGACGTGAACCTCATGCCCACATCCCCGGCAGAAGCGCGTAGGATAGAGACGATGTCCCGGCGCGTCAGGGTCTTCGAGCTGCCCCTCGAAGAGCACGTTTCTGGGCCTCTCAGTCAGTGTAACGAAGACCTCGCCTGCTCCCGATATGAATTGATGGAGCTTGAACGCCAGGAATGCGCCGGCTCCCTGACCGCCCCGATCAGCTTCCGGCAGGCTGATACGGGTCAGAAATTCCTCAAAATAGCGCCGGCAGGCTTCGGCCTCCGTGCCGCTATCCTGTGATAGAAGTTCCACGGCTTCCCCGAATGGAATTGGCTTTTTGCGCTTCAGCTCCTGGCCATCATCCAAACCGATCGCCAATTCGGTCCAAACCGCCAAAGGGTGCTGTTTCAACACCTCGTCGGTCATCGCATCCGGCATTGAAGATGTAAGCACGGAAGCCAGTTTCGAACGCACGTCATCCAGCTTCAGCCGGTCATCCGTCGCGCGTTCCAAAGATTCGTCTATGATAGAATCCGGCCCAATGGCGATTCCGAAAAGGCGGGACGCAACATCTGCTACGGCTTGGGCTCGATTAGCGTCTGACCCTTCGCTCGCCATCGTGGCCGATGTGCCGATGCAGATCGGCGCCTTGTCTGGTGTGCAGCGATTGCGAAGGCGACGAACGAGAATTGCTACGTCGGCGCCCTGTCGACCCCGATAGGTGTGGAGTTCGTCGAGAACGATGAAATCCAGGCCGCTCGCGTTCTCGATGACCTTCGTATCGAGACTGTCCTGTCGCGTGAGGAGCAGTTCAGCCATCATAAAGTTGGTGAGCAAAATATCCGGCGGATTGTCGGCGATCTGCTGCCGTTCCTCCTGGCTTTCTTGCCCAGTGTAGCGCCGCACCACCGGCTTGGATTCGTTCGGCAGCCCGGATTGGGAGATGAATTTTTCGATCTCGTTCATCTGGCTGTTGGCCAGTGCGTTCATCGGATAAACGATGATCGCACTGGTTTTGCGCGGCTTCCCTGCTTTGCGCGCGCGAATGATCGCGTCGACCACCGGCACAAAGAAGCAGAGCGACTTTCCTGATCCGGTTCCGGTGGTAACTACATAGCTTTGACCCGCCCGAGCCTTAGCTATTGCTTGAGCCTGGTGGCGGTGAAAACGCAGCGGCGTTGGTCCAAACCTGAATATTCTGCCCGTCGCTTCGTCGAGATCGCCAGAGGCGACCAGTTCTTCGGCGGTCGCCCCCTGAAGAAACCGAGGGTTGATCGACAGCAAGGCGTCCGGCCAGAATCGGCCTTCATCATATTGTTGGTCGATTTGAAACCTTAGATCGTCAGCCCGAACAGCGCTGAATGACCGCGAAAAGCGGGCATAAGACTCGATAAGACGATGATCGAATTCAAATGCCTTCATTGCCGCCCCCGCCGCCGTTATTGTTGTTCTTCAAAATAATAATATTGCCGCAGATGCAGCATAGTCTTGAGAAATTGAAGAAAATATTCATTTGAAAAATTTGCACAATGCCCCCAGATATTATTCTATCTGCCCGCCTGGTTCGCACGCTCGGCAATCTGGGCGCACCGCTCAATGAGGCTGTCGAACGGTTCGGCATCGTCGAATAGCAGCCCGTCCTCGATCATGCGGGCATAGTCGTCCCCCAACGCCTTCGCGCCATCGCCGATGGGCACGAGTAGCAAGCCGCCGTTGACGGCCGCCCCGTAGTCGATCGGAGTGCGGTCGGCCGCCTTTTCTGCGAAGAACATCGACTTGTGCCGGGCGACAGCGTTGGCCAGTTCGCGATCGGCGAAAGCAGCTTCTGCGAAGCCGGCTTCATCCAGCCGGACAATATCGTGCCGGTGACGTGCAAACCGGTCGCCGCGCAGCCGCTCCTGGAGGCAGAAGACGTGGATGGCGGTTGCCTTCTCCCAGAATGTCCGCTCGGCGTGCATCACGCGCGGACGGGCCGTTGGAAATATCAGTCCGTCGACCAAGCCGGCTGCATCACAGACGACATCACGCAGGCTGGCAGGCTCACCTGTCGAGCGAGCGCCGAACTCCAGCATGACGCTTGGCGCGACGTAGCCGGAGCCGGTCGCGGTTGGCTCATAGTCGATAAAGAGCTTGTCGCCCTCGACACGGATTGCTGCCGCCAACCCATCGGCGGCCAGGGCGGTCGCGATCACGGGCTGCACGGTATTGCCTACCCATTCCGGCAACCGCTTGCGAACCTCGCTGGACCAGCGTTTTTCCTCGCTGCGCGTCGTCGGCAAGGCTTCGCCGTTTTCGCCGACCAGATCAGGCGCGATTGCCCGAATGTCATAGGTCAGGTCGACATCCTCAGAAAACCGGCGGATGACCTGATAGACTTTCGACAGCGACGTGCCACCCTTGAACACGAGATGCTCGCCGAGCGGCGCTGCATAGAGGGTCGCTAGAGCCCAAACGACCCAAACATCCTTTTCGAGAAGATGTGTCGGGCGGCCGGAGCGATCAGCCGCGACGCCGAGCGCGTCGCGGCGATCCTGAGCGGAAAGCTGGAGAAAAGCGTCAGCCATAAGCGGCCTTTCCGACGCTCTGCGCGAGCCATGTCGGAAGCTGAGGCGCGGCGGCGACCAGTTCGCCGAACGCAACAGGCGGCAACTTCCGTTTCAGCGTCTTGAGGGCAGTTTCAGCCTTCTCCGGGCCGAGCCAGGCCAGTGCCCGGACAGCTTCTCCCGCCGGCCGGTTAGCCAGAGCCAATTGCCAGCGCGGCGCGTGCCGCAATTCAACGACCTGTTTGCCGAGGTGCATTTTTCGGCTACGCCCAGATGTCAGATAGACTGACCGCACCGGCACCTGTGTCGTCAGGCCAAGAGCGTTTGCCGCGGCGGCCCCGTTCGAGACGATAATCTCTCCTTTTTGGGTCGCTAGAGCCTCTACGGCCTGCTCAACTGAAGGCGCTCGGGTGCCAAATCGACTCGTGACGGGACAAAGATAGACGCCGCGACCGGCACGAATGAGCTGGCCGCGCTCGGTCAAACGCGACAAAGCCTGATCCACAGCGGCGCGATTTCCGAGGTGGAGCAAGCCCTTAGCAGACACAGGGGAGCCTTCGGGCAATCCCGCCGCATACGCTTGAATCTGTTCCGTCAGCCGAGTCATCATCGTTCTCCTGTCAGAAACATATGCAGTTTTCTGACAGTTTTCAAGAAAACCCTTTTGCAAAAGGCGGTTCGATGAAGGGGAAAGCCTTCCCCTGCGGCCGAGCCCCGGTCTCGGCCGACCCCTTCTGCGGGGAGACCCCGCAACGCCCCCTTAGAGTGAGAGTGCGGGACGGGTTTGCCGTGACGGGTAGATAGCCGGAGGAGAGGCTTCCGGCGCCCGTCGCGGAGTGTGCTTCAGCATGGAATAAGGACCCCGTTAGCGGGGTGAAGGGGCAGGTCGAGAATCAGGTCGGCCTGGTGCGCGAACGCTTCTTCACGCCACGGCTGCGCTTCAAATCCTATGACGAGTTGAATGGCTGGCTGCTGGACAGGTGCATCGCTCATGCTCGCGCCCATAGCCGACTGCGCCCGTAACGATAGCCTAAGGAGGGCAAGCTGACATGGAACGTTCTCACATCCTCGACATGATGGGCTCGCTGAAGCTTTACGGCATGCGCACCGCCTATGACGAGATCATGGCCTCCAGCATCAAGCGCCAGCATGAACCGCCGAAGATCGTCGGTGACCTGCTTCCATCTCATCAGCAGGCTCTACGAGCGCACCTCGATCATCGTCTCAACGAACCTGGCCTTCGGCGAATGGCCAGCCGTCTTCGGAGACGCAAAGATGACCGCCGCTCTCCTCGACAGGCTCACTCATCATTGCGAGATCATCGAAACCGGAAATGAATCCTGGCGCTTCAAGAACCGCTCTCAAAGCTAAAGCCGAAAAGACAAACAACCCGCGCCCGAAGGCCCTGCGCTAAATGGAAAGCTCCGGGCCTACGCGCGCTGACCCAAGGCAACCGGAGGAAGGGGTTCCTTTTGGAAGCCGATAAGGGGTCCCGTTACGACGCCGATTGACAGCATTGGGCCCTCCAAAATCGTTCAAAAACGGGAGAGAGCCTCCAAATATACCGTCAAGCCAAAATCGGCTTCTCTGAAAGGCAAAATTCCTTTTTGTTTCAAAGTCATAATGCCTAAAAAAATACCGTCACAAGCTCTCTAAGCAGTGACGGTATATGCAATTTGCCGATGGAACAAGAGTCCCCATACCGTCAATCGCGAGGCTTGCCCTGCGATAGACGGCGATAGACGATGACTGTATTATTGTTTGATTTCAGTCACTTATGGAGGGCTATAGAGGGAAATCGGCGGCGTTTGGGTAGGCCAAAATCATTCCCACTCGATCGTACCCGGCGGCTTGCTGGTCACGTCGTAGACGACACGGTTAATACCGCGCACTTCATTGATGATGCGGGTTGCCGCACGGCCAAGGAAGTTCATGTCGTAGGGATAGAAATCCGCCGTCATGCCATCCACCGACGTCACCGCGCGCAGCGCGCAAACGAAGTCATAGGTGCGGTAGTCGCCCATGACGCCGACGGTCTGCACCGGCAGCAGCACAGCAAAGGCCTGCCAGATGGTGTCATAGAGACCGGCCTTGCGGATTTCGTCGAGATAGATCGCATCCGCCTTGCGCAGAATATCGAGCTTCTCGCGGGTGATCGCGCCGGGGCAGCGGATCGCCAGACCCGGGCCGGGGAAGGGATGGCGGCCGATGAAGCTTTCCGGCAGGCCGAGTTCGCGGCCAAGCGCGCGGACCTCATCCTTGAAAAGCTCACGCAGCGGCTCGACGAGCTGCATGTTCATCCGCTCGGGAAGACCGCCGACATTGTGGTGGCTCTTGATGGTGACCGAAGGGCCGCCGGAGAAGGAAACGCTTTCGATGACGTCAGGGTAAAGCGTGCCCTGCGCCAGGAACTTCGGCGCACCCTTGCCATCGGCGGCAATCTTGGCCGCTTCAGCCTCGAAGACTTCGATGAACAGACGGCCGATGGTCTTGCGCTTTGCTTCCGGATCGGAAACGCCCGAGAGTTCGCCGAGGAACAGATCGGCGGCGTCAACATGAACAAGCGGAATATTGTAGTGGTCGCGGAACATGCCGACGACCTGCTCGCTTTCGCCAAGCCGCATCAGGCCGTGGTCGACGTAAACGCAGGTCAGCTGGTCGCCGATCGCTTCATGGATGAGGATGGCCGCAACCGAGGAATCGACGCCGCCGGAGAGTGCGCAGAGCACGCGGCCGGTGCCGACCTGATCGCGAATCTTGCGGATCATTTCGGCGCGATAGGCGGCCATCGTCCAGTCGGATTTCAACCCGACGATCTTGTGCACGAAGTTGGACAGCAGTTTGCCGCCGTCAGGCGTGTGCACCACTTCCGGGTGGAACATGGTGGTGTAATAGTGGCGCGTCTCGTCGGCTGCGATGGCGAAAGGTGCGTTCTCGGAGGTCGCGATGACCTCGAAACCTTCCGGCAGCTTCGTCACGCGGTCGCCATGGCTCATCCAGACCGGATAGCTCTTGCCCTGTTCCCAGAAGCCGTCGAACAGCGGGCTTGCCTTCTTGATGTCGATATCGGCACGGCCGAATTCCGCCGCATGGCCGCCCTCGACCACGCCGCCGAGCTGCGTGCAGAGCGTTTGCTGGCCGTAGCAGATGCCGAGGATCGGAACCTTGCTGTCGAACACCGCCTGCGGTGCGCGCGGGCTGCCTTCCGCTGTCACGGATGCGGGGCCGCCGGAGAAGATCACGCCCTTGGGCTGCAGCTTCTCGAACGCCTCTGCGGCATTCTGGAACGGATGGATTTCGCAATAGACCCCGGCTTCGCGGATGCGGCGCGCAATCAGCTGCGTCACCTGGCTGCCGAAATCGATGATGAGAATGCTGTCGGGATGGGCTATCTGGGTCATGGCGAGCCTTTAAAGAAAATGGCGGCTTTAGGCAACCCGCAAGCGGGCATCAACCAGCGGAAATTTGCGAAAATCGCAAGGTTTCAAAGGGCGATCACGCCCTCCTCAATGGCGCGGCAAAGCCGGTCGATAGCATCTGCCAGCTTTTCGTCGATGATATGCAGATACTCCGTCCAGTCGTCCACGTGGTTCACATCCGCCTTGCCATCGGAAATACCGCGCAGGCCGACGAGTGGCACACCGAAACGCTGGCAGGCCCTCAAAACGGCAAAGGTCTCCATTTCCACCATATCGGCATCGATCGAGCCATAGGCAGCGCCGGAAACCACGTTGCCGCCGGTGGAAAGTCGCGCCTCGGCAATATCGGGTATGCGGAAGGGGAGCGCCACTTCGGCCGGCAGGTCGAGAAACGGCGTGCGCCCCTTTTCAAAGCCGAAGGGGGAGGCGTCCATGTCGCGATAGGACACCGAAATCGCCTGATAGATGCCGGTCTGTTCCAGTGTGCGCGAGCCGGCTGAGCCGAGTGAAACGACGAGATCAGGCAGATGATCCGCCGCATCGAGACCGGCAAGAACCGCCGTTACCGAAATCGCCGCCTCAACCGGGCCGACGCCGATCATGAGGGGGGCAATTCTTGCCTGCAGGTGAGGACCATATTCGGCCGAGGCCGCCATGACGAAAAGAACGGATTTATCTGCGACATGCAAAAGCCGGTAGCTCATCCGGTAATATCCTCGCGTCCCTTCACCACCATCATCGTACCCGTCATGGAGGCGATCAGTTTTGCCGGCCCGTCGGCCAGCGCATAGGCGCGGCCATCGGCGACGATCAGGTTGTTGCCGGGTTTGATGATTTCGCCGCGAAACAGGAACCGCTCACCGCGGCCGGGCGACATGAGATTGACCTTGAACTCGATGGTCAAAAGCGAGGCTTCCGGCTCGATGATCGTATAGGCGGCATAGGTACAGGCCGTATCCAGACCGGCGGCGATGACGCCGGCATGCAATATGCCATGCTGCTGGGTCAGTTTTTCATGGAAGGGCAGTTCGATTTCCACCAGCCGATGTTCGATGCGGCTTATCTCAGCATCGATGGCCTGCACCACGCCCTGTCGCGCAAAGCTTCTTTCTATCCGCTGACGAAAATCGCCGGGATCTGTGATCTCCATGGCCTACCTGCCTGCTTTAAGTCCCATCGCAAACTGACATGGCGCGTGGCGGCAGGCAAGGCAAGGGCCGGGCAGGGAGAAATTAGTTCAGGATGCCGATGCTTGCATTGAGCACCGTGGCAAAGGCAACCCACAACGCATAGGGCACGAAAAGCCACATGGATATGCGGTCACGGCGATAGGTAAGGGCTATGAACGCCAAAATGCACACCAGCATCGGAATGATGATGATCAGGGCACCCGCCGGGCTCGGCATGCCGAAAAAGATCGGCGACCACAGGAAATTCAGCGCCATCTGGGTGAACCAGAGGCGCATGCGCGTTCCCATCCGCTTCCTGATCCATGTGCGTGCGCCGGCGATACCGATCAGCACGTAAAGCGTGGTCCAGACCGGGCCGAAGATCCAGTTGGGCGGATTGAAGAATGGTTTCTGCAGCGACTGATACCATTCCCCCGGCACATTGTTGACGCCGATCAGCGCCCCGATGGCAACGACGACAACCACAAAAACAACGTACACGGTCAGGTTTTTCATGACGCAACAAATGCGCCTGCCGGGCTTTTGTTCCCGTGCCTTTTCAGTATTTTAGCTGGAGATACGCACGATATGCTGGTCCCATGCCACGTCGCTGCGCAGCGCCTCGAAAAATCCGTCATAGGAAGAAACCGCAATGCCCTTGGCGGCGGGGGCAACGCCCGCTGCTTCGCGCACGCTTACCTCTGAAACCACCCGCCCGGTTTTCGCATCCAGTGTCACGGCGGCATTGCCATTGGGCGAGGTCAGGCCCACCAGTCCCTCGCGCCGATTGACGGCGATGGCACCGACATAATTGGCAAGGCGCACCGTCGTTTCCTCCGGCAGATCGACGAAAGCCACATCCTCGCCCTTGCCGAAATGGCCGACCAGCGGCGGCAGATCGTTGCGCGGTCCCTCATACTGGCAGGCGAACCAGATGCGGCCGTCATCGCCAAGGTCGACATGGCGGGTGGAAAGCTGCCGCAGCCCGTCCGGCATCGTATGTTTCTGGATCAGCTGGCCGGTTGCGGCGTCCAGAAGCACGAGAGACGGCTGCATGCTGTCGATGTTGAGTTTGGTGCGGCCGAAATCCGGATGGGTTTCGATGCCGCCATTGGCGATCACGATCAGCCGCCCGTCATCGCTCACCGTCATGTCATGCGTACCGACGCCGTGCGCGTCATATTCACCGATGCGGGTAAATCCGTTTTTGGCGTCGTACAACCCGATAACACCGCGATTGCCGTCGAAGTCGTTTTCGCTGGCATAGAGGATCGCCCCATCGGGGGAAAATTGCCCATGGCCATAAAAATGGCGGTTCTCCGGCGTGTGCATCACGATCGGTTCGCGATGCCGCGCGGGATCGAAGGCCATGAAGAAGGTGCCGGGCCGGCGCGCAAAGGCCACCGTCATGCCGGTCGCGTGGCTCGTCGCCATACCATGGGCGCGGGCGGGAAGCGCAACGCGGTCGATGATCTCGCCGCGTTCGCTCACCGTCGCAATGCCGTAGGAGCCGTCACGGGCGCGGAAGGCGGAGGCAAAGACCGCGTCTGCCCGTTCCAGCGCATGAAGTGAACGGGGAGCCAAAGCAGCAAGAAAGGGAATACCCGCTGCCCTGATGAAGCTGCGGCGATCTATCAGCATCCGCTCGGTGCCTGATATCATCGGTTCAGTCCCCGTCGGCGAAGGAAAAGCCGGAGCTGAGGCCGATGGCGCCGCCATATTGGTCATTGAGGCGATAGATCAGGTCTTTGCCGTTGAGGAGCAGATAATCGACCTTGGCGCGCTGATCATCCTTGTTCAGTGCCTTCTCCACGTCCGTATCGATTGTTCCGGAAATGCGGATCATCGATTTGGCGACGAAGTCGATGGAATTGACGATGGAGCGCTGGTCGGGCGGCACGAGTTCGACCATATCGGCGGTGTGCAGCAGGGTCTGAACGGCCTTGATGTTTGCCGAAATGCTTTTCCACGTTAGGCCGGAGCGCCAGTAAATGGCGGTGCGGGGAAAACGCGCCTTGTCCGGCCCCTTGTAGAAGGTTTCGATCCGCTGGTCACGGATCGCCTCTGAGCCATGCACGAGAATGCCGAGCAGGGCAACGAGCGCCTCGCGCTCGTCTCGAAAGACGGGATTGTCCGGCCCCGGCTGGGTCCAGTTTTTCTGCGCGCCGTCAGGGGCGTTCCAGCTGTCGGAAAGCTCCGCCGCCACATTGGCGATATTGCCGGCGATGGCTGCGCCGAAGCGGCAGCGGAAATCGCCCTTTTTGTCGAGCAATTCCTCCGCGCCGGTGCCGTAGAGCACGAATTCCAGCGCGCCAAGCCCCTGTGCCGCGACGCTCTTGCCCTTCAGGCCGTCGGCGCTGGTGACGCTTTCATCCTTTTCCGCGAGGTAACGCTGCACCTGTTTCAGACCGAGGCCCTTTTTGTCGGGATAATAAAGCACCCTTTCGAAACGGTTCTGCTCGATGACAGGACCGACCCGCACGATCTCGATGGTCGACCAGTTCGCCACGGTATCGGCAAAGGCCGCTTTAGCCGCCTCATCCGTTGTTTTGGAGGGCGCGGCGCAGAAGGCCTTCATGCTGCCTTCCAGCCTGTCTGCGGATTGCCGGAAGCGGTCGTAACCGGGGCGAATGAAGCCGTTCACCGCCTTTTCCATAACGCTGCGCACCTGTGCGGGGTCGAGCGGCGGCGGCGGCATCAGTTCCACATCCTGTGCCATCGCCGGCTGATTGGTCAAAAGCAGCAGCACGGAAACGAGGCCGGATATTTTTCGCATGGCATTTTTCATCAAAGGGACTCCAGAAAAGCCAGCAAAGCCTGCCGGTCGGATTTTTGCAAGGCGGCAAAGGCGTCGCGCGCTTTTTGCCCTTCACCACCGTGCCACAATATCGCTTCCGTCAGGCTGCGCGCGCGCCCGTCATGCAGGTAAAAACCGTTGCCATTGATGCTCTGCGTCAGGCCGATGCCCCAGAGTGGCTGGGTGCGCCACTGCCGCCCATTCGCCTCACCCACCTGCTGGCCATCGGCAAGCGCCTCTCCCATGTCATGCAAGAGGAAATCCGAATAGGGCCAGATCAGCTGGAAGGAGTGCATTGGGTCGCTGGCATCGCGGCGGGTGACGAATTTCGGCGTGTGGCAGGCCGTGCAGCCGGAGGTGTAAAACAGCTGCTTGCCCCGCAGAACGGTCGCATCACCGGCATTGCGCCGCTGCGGCACGGCGAGGTTTTCGGTGTAGAAAGTCACGAGATCGAGAACCGGGTCAGGGGCTTCCACCGGCCCCAGCCGCGCCTGCACGCCGGTCGGCATGGCAAGACAGTCCTTCTGGGCATCGGTGCAATCGCCATAGGCGTTCGGTGCATCCGGTGTGGAGATGCCGATATCGTGGGAGAAGGCGCTGGCGCTCTGATCGCGCACGCTTGCATTCTGGGCTTTCCAGCCGAACCGTCCGAGTTTCACCTCGCCGGTGCGATGATCCCTGACCCATGCCGGACGCCCGGTAATACCATCATCATTTTTGTCATCAGGGTCGGCTTTGGCCAGAATATCGGCCTCGCTGATCGCCTCGATCAGGCCAAGCCCGAGGGTGGGCATGGCGATCCGCGCCGAGAGTGTCGTATCGGCACCGAGTGGGCCATAATTGAGGTCCGCGACGGCATAGGTGGGCTTGCGCAGCATCACTACCTCTCCATCGGAGAGGCGCACCGGCGTTTCAGTGTAGGTGATAACTGGTGTGCCCTCGGCGGCAAGGCCGGGGATGGCAAGATTCTGCAATTGCCGGCCATAGGCCTCGTCGGGAAAATTCAATACCTCATGGCGCGCAATCGCGGCACGTTCCGCCTCGTTGCGAGCCGGTCGCGCCAGCCGCAGAAACAGGGAAACCGCGTCTTCCCCGGCAAGAGGCGGGCGGCCCCTGCCGTCCTTCACATGACAGGTCTGGCAGGACCGGGCATTATAAAGCGGCCCCAGCCCGTCCGATGCCTGGGTGGAGGAGGGAGAGGAAACCCAGAGCTTCTGGAACAGCGCGTTGCCGAGCTTGAAATCCTGCTTCCGCTCGAAAGGCATGGTGGCGGAAGGATGCGAAAATGCGCCGCTGTCGGGTTTGTTGGCGCTGGTTGTCGCGCCACCGGACATGGCCTCGAAGGGCTCCGGTTTCGTAAAATCCGTCGTTGGCGCGGTCACGGCCTCAACACGGCTGCGGTCTTTCTCCGTCAGATCATCACGCAACGGCGCGGCAAGCGTTGCCGATGCCAGAAGACAGGCTGCCCCGGCGAAGAAAAACGGCTTGCGGATCGGCAGCAGTGACAATTCCATGGAAATCAGGAGCGCATGGGAGAAACGGGCCGCAGTGCATTGCGGCCCGTCTTGCCGCTTATTTGAAGACGGCGTTCGGGTTATCGAGGCTGTCAGAGCCCTCGAGATCGATCTTGCCGAGATCGAGTGCGGCGATGACGCGTTCAACGGTCTTCGTCTGGTCGATGAGGCCGTCGATGGCCGCCTGAACCACGGCATTGCCTTCCTTGTTGCCTTCGCCGATCATCTGGTCATAGGCTTCAACGGTCTGGGCGCGCTTCTCCATCACATGCATGGCGTCGAGCGTCTTGTTCAGCTTCGCCGTCATTTCGTCGTTCAGCGCCTTATCCTTGGCGCCGACCAGTTCCGCCAGCGAGGCGCCGGTCATCTTCGTGCCGTCCACGCGGGTATATTCACCTGTATAGGCCGAAGCGATGCCGATCGCGTCGTTCAGATGCGAATTATAGGTGTTGTCGGAGAAGCAATCATGCTCCTCTTCCGGATCGTGCAGCAGAAGGCCAAGCTTCATGCGCTCGCCGGCCAGCTCACCATAGGAAAGCGAACCCATGCCGGTGAGAATGGCGGTGAGGCCCGCTTTCGGATCGGCTTCCACCGTCTTCGTGGCTTCGCCTTCCGGCGCCCAGGCGTCCACCATTTCCTGAAGATCCTTGATCAGCAGGGTGGAGGCGGATTTCAGGTAATCGGCGCGACGGTCGCAATTGCCATTGGTGCATTTTGCCTTGTCGTAGTCGGTATAGGGACGGTTGCCCGCGCCCGGTCCGGTGCCGTTCAGATCCTGGCCCCAGAGCAGGAATTCGATGGCGTGGTAACCGGTGGTCACATTGGCTTCGACATCACCCGCCTCGTGCAGGCTCTCGATCAGTTCAGGGGTGATCTTGGAGGCGTCGACCTCTTCACCACTGATCTTGATCTTCGGATTGGCGATGATGTTTGCGACATAAAGTTCGTTCTCGTCGCTCTCCGTGCCATAGGAGGCGTCGACGTAGTCAATCAGGCCCTCATCCAGAGGCCAGGCGTTCACCTTGCCCTCCCAATCGTCAACGATCGGGTTGCCGAAACGGTAGACTTCCGACTGCTGATAGGGAACACGCGCCTTGATCCAGGCTTCGCGGGCGGCCTTCAGTGTTTCTTCGCTCGGTGTTGCGATCAATGCGTCGATCGCCTTGTCCAGCACCTTCGCCGTGGTCAGCGAATCCTCGTATTTCGCATGCGCGACATCGGCGTAATGCTTGACGACGGCAGCCGCGTCAGTGGCGGCCTGTGCAGGAAGCGCGGTGAAAGCCGCCGATGCGGCAAGAAGCGCGAAAGACGCGCTGAGAATGGTTTTGCGGATCATGATCCCTCTCCTTGGGCAGACGTGAACAGACTTCACGCTGCGGCCAGCGAGTTCTGACCCAATCACAAACTTGTGTCAAACATTCTAGTTTAGAATGCTTTGAAACAAGCCCGTGTGGTATTTCGCAAGTAAAATCGCTGCGTGCAAAACGGCTTTTATGCTTTGCGTTTCATCAAGCAGAAGAAGAAACCGTCCGTATCTGTGGTTGCAGGCGTCAGCGTCACTGTCTTTCCGTCAGAGGAATGCGGTTTGTTCGCATTTGCACCGAAAGTCGTCTGCCAGCGCTCCAGAGCAGAACCGATGACAAATTCGGGATTTTCCTCGCAGAAACGCCGGACCTGCTGTTCGTTTTCTTCAGGCAGAACGGAACAGGTGACATAAAGCAGTTCGCCGCCCGGGCGCACGAAACCTTTGGCCTGTGAAAGCGCTTCGCCCTGCTGCTGCACGCGCTCTTCCAGATTGCGTGCCGTCAGCCGCCATTTGGTGTCGGGGCGCCGCCGCCATGTTCCGGTGCCGGTGCAGGGCGCGTCGACCAGAACGCGGTCGAATTTTTCCTGAAATGGCGTAAGGCCCGCTGTGCGGTCATGAACCTGCACATTGCGCGTACCGGCCCGCTTCAGCCGCTCGATGATCGGCGCGAGACGCTTGCGGTCGGCATCGAAGGCGTGGACCTGACCCTTGTTGTTCATGCTGGCGGCCATGGCCAGCGTCTTGCCGCCGCCACCGGCGCAATAATCGAGGATCTGCTCGCCCTCATGCGCGCCGGCGAGATCGGCAACGATCTGCGAACCCTCGTCCTGTACCTCGAACCAGCCCTTCTGGAAGGAGAGTTCGGCGGTCACATTCGGCAGGCGGGAAGGGCCTTCACCGGCGGGGATACGCACACCCTGCCGGGCGATCCGGGTGGCTTCCGCGCCGCTTTCCTCAAGCGCCTTCAAGACTTTTTCGCGGGTTGCCTTCAGCGTGTTGGCGCGCAGGTCGAGGGTCGGCCGCTCGTTCAGCGCCTGTGCCTCGGCGAGCCAACGCTCTCCGAATGCCGCTTCGAAGGAAGCCTGCACCCATTCGGGAATATCGCCCTGAATATGGGCCGGTGCATCACCGAGGGAACGGGAGAGAAAGGCCTGCTGCCTTTCCGCATCAGGTGCGGGGGGAGCGAACTTGTCGCCATCGAATTCCGCCGCCAGTTCCGAAAAGCTTTTGCCCCATTGCCGCAGCAGCACGGCATAACCAAGCGAGGCGGCGCTGTCGTCATCCATCAGCCAGGCGTGCGACAGTTTCATGCGCAACGCGTCATAGACGATGTTGCCGATTGCGGCCCTGTCGCCGGAACCCGCAAAACGATGGGCAAGGCCCCAATCCTTCAGAGCATCGGCGACGGGACGCCTGCGTCCCTCAATATCCGCCAATACTTCGATCGCTCCGGCCAAACGCCCGCCCAAACGCATTGTCTACCTCATTTTGCTGATAAGCCCGGTAGGTAGACGCGAATGGCGGCGAGGGCAAGGCTCAATCGGCCTTGACGACCTCGTAGCAAACCTTGGCGGTGCCGGAATTGATCATGCCGATGTTTTTGGCGGCAGCCTTGGAAAGATCGAGAACGCGGCCCTTGATGAACGGACCGCGGTCATTGATGCGGACAATCACGGCCTTGCCGTTGCGCGCATTGGTGACCTTGACCTTGGTGCCGAACCGCAAGGAGCGGTGAGCGGCGGTCAGGTTGGCGGCGTTCATACGCTCGCCCGAAGCAGTCTTGGAGGTCAACGCATACCACGATGCGCCTCCGCAACCATTTGCCGCATTCGCCTGAAGAGGCGCGATGATGGAACAGGCGGCTATAGTTGCAGCGGTGAAAGTTATACGACGGATATTCAACAAACTGTGCTTCCCTGAAAATCGGCCCCGCGCCGATTGATTGTGCCCTTGCTAAACGACCATTGACTGGTCTGAACGCCTTTTGATGCGAGATTGTAGGGCGAGGGAAAAATGGCGAAAAAAAGCTGAGCTCAAATCACGAACTGTTACAGCCTGTAATATTCGTGATTATTAGCCGAAAAGACGTCCTTGTGGCGCCCTGCTGCGGAAATGGAAAAAATACCGCAGAATCAACGCACAATCGGAATGTTGTTGCAAGTCACGGCTTCGTGAATCCACTTCACGAAATGTGAGTGAAATATTTTTCTAATCACTACGATTTTAGCCAATTTTGTTTGGTTAATAAAATCCTAATTGACCGAAATGCGACGAAAACCATCCGCGAAAACGGCTTTGGAAGGATTTTTCATCGCTTTCGGCTGGTTGGTTTTCAGCCTCGCCAGAGGCCGGTTTCCCACAGGTGTTTCAGGGAGGATCTGTACTCCGGAAAACGGAAATCGAAACCGAGGCCGCGTATCCTGGCATTGGAAACGCGCTTGTTCTCACCGTAGAAGGAGCGTGCCATCGGCGTCAGGTCGGCGGTTTCGAATGCCTGTTCGGGCGGCGGTTCCACGTCCATCAGCGTGGCGGCGAAGCTCACCACATCCTGCGGCGGGCAGGGTTGGTCATCGGTCACGTTGAAGATGCCGCGTTCATTCTTCCGTGCCAGAAAAGCAAGTGCGGCACCGATATCCTCGACGCGGATGCGATTGAAGACCTGGTCCTTCTTCACCAGCCGCCGTGCCGTTCCCTTCTCGAAATTCATGAAGGCGTTGCGTCCCGGGCCATAAATTCCCGACAGGCGCAGGATGGAAAGCGGCACATTTGCTTTTTCGGCAATGGCCGCCCAGGCAGTTTCAGCGGCGACCCGCTCCACGGAACGGGCGGAGACCGGGCGGCAGGGGCTTTTCTCATCCACCCACGCGCCGTTATGGTCGCCATAAACGCCGACGGTGGAGAGATAAGCCATCCATTCCAGCTTCGGCAGGAAGCGTTTCGGATCGTCGCCCAGCAGCGCCAGCAACGGATCGCCTTGTCTGCCGGGCGCGATGGACTGGACGAGATGTGTGACATTGCCCATCGCTGCGATGAGATCGTCATTGAGATGTACGCCGTCGAAAAGGAACGGTGCCATGCCTGCGGCAGTGAGGTCCGGGAACTTGTCTTCACTGCGCGTTGTACCGGAAATAGTACCAGCCTCGGTTTTCAGCGCGTTGGCGATGGCTTTACCCGAATATCCCGCGCCAAAAATCATCACCTGCATGTTTCACGCCTCTGCCTGTTGCCATTCCATTTCCACCTCCGGATCATGTTCCGGGGCGCGGCCGGCAGAGTATGTACGGAATTCTTCCCTGTCCATAAGCCGTGACAAAGCCCATGCCGCCATGCCACGCACTTCCGGCGAAGGGTCGGTTTCGGCCAGCGTCTTGCATTGTTCCATAAATTGGCGGTCTGCGGAGTTGCCCGCCGCGATCAGCACATTGCGGACAAAACGATTGCGGCCGATGCGCTTGACGGGCGAGCCGCTGAAGAAGCTGCGAAAGGCGGTGTCGTCCAGCGTCAGCAGGAAGGCGATGGAGGGCTCCTTCAAATCCTCACGCGCCTGCAACTTCATCTCGGAGGCGCTGGCCGCGAATTTGTTCCACGGACAGGCGGCAAGGCAATCATCGCAGCCATAGATGCGGTTGCCGATCATCGGCCGGAATTCGTGCGGGATCGGTCCCTTGTGTTCGATGGTGAGATAGGAGATGCAGCGGCGCGCATCCAGCTGATAGGGCGCGGGAAAAGCCGCGGTGGGACAGGCATCGAGACAGGCGCGGCAGGAGCCGCAATGGTCCTTCTCCGCCTCATCGAGACAGAGCTCGGCGGTGGTGAACATGCTGCCGAGAAACAGCCAGGAGCCATGTGTGCGGCTGACGAGATTGGTATGCTTGCCCTGCCAGCCAAGCCCTGCGGCGGCGGCGAGCGGCTTTTCCATCACCGGCGCGGTATCGACAAAGACCTTTACGTCCTCGCCGGCACGTGCCGCAAAACGGGTGGCGATTTCCTTCAGCCGCCCCTTGATAATGTCGTGATAATCGCGATTGCGGGCATAGACCGAAATGGCCGCCCTGTCCGGTTTGGAAAGCAGGGCGCGCGGGTCTTCCTCCGGGCCATAATTGAGGCCGAACATGACGATGGAGCGCACATCGCCCCACAGCGTTTTCGGCTCCGCCCGGCGGGCTTCCGTTTCCTCCATCCACGCCATTGTGCCGTGGTAACCGCTGTCGAGAAACAGTCTCAGCCGCTCCGGCGCCAGCGGAATACTGTCCGGTGCGGTGATGCGGCAAAGATCGAAGCCAAGCGAAAGCGCTTCCTGGCGGACGAAATCCGTCAGCTTGCGCGCGCGTATCCGCTGCTTGTCGGTGGCGACGTCGATGGTCGTTTCTCCCGAGGATTATTCTGCGACATATATAGGCGCAGCCGCAGGCTGCAGCAAACAACCGGGAGATAGGGGCTTAAAAATCCAGATCGGCGTAGTGGGAGGAGGGGGCGAGGCGCGGAATGCGCTCGCTCAGGAAGGGCCGGAAGGAGGGGCGGGATTTCACCCGCTGATACCATTCCTTGACGATCGGTGCTTCAAGCCAGTTGATCTCGCCGAGGTAGTCCAGCACCGAAACAGCCGAAGCGGCGGCAAGGTCGGCATAGCTCAGCCGGTCACCGGCCAGCCATGTGCGCGAACCCGCCAGCCATTCCAGATATTTGATGTGCTGGCGGATATTGTTGCGGGCGGTGCGCAGCAGCTTGGAATCCGGAGGCCCGCCACCCTGCGCTGTTGTCATCTGCAATTTGTAAACCCGCTCCCGCACCAGCGGCCGGGTCACGTCATTTTCCATCTTCTGCAGAAACCATTCCGTCAGACGGCGGATTTCCGCCCGCTGAAACGGGTCTTCCGCCAGAAGCCGCCTGTCGCGCTTTAAAACCCCATGCGTTTCGTCAAGAAACTCGGCAAGCACGTAAGGCCCGCTCAGGGAGCGCATATTGTCATCCAGATAGACCGGCAGGGTGCCGGCCGGATTGAGCGCCAGAAACTCCCGTCGTCTTTCCCACGGCTGCTCTTCCACGAGATCGGTCTGGAACCCGTATTCTGCGAGGATCAGACGAACGAACCGGGATGCGGTCGACATCGGAGAATGGTAGAGAGTGGGCATAGGTACTCAATTTTTACGATTGGTTGCCATGATCGGCATTTGCCGGAAAACTTTTTCAGTTTCGCTTCATCAAGACGCTATAAGAGCTTGGCTACTTTAAAACAAGTTTAACGCAATTGCTTTCCATTGCCGCTTCCCCCTGAAAAGAAGGATACCTCATGGGTGACCAATCGATCATCAGCGCGCTTCTGCTGGGCATTATCGAGGGTCTGACGGAGTTCATCCCCGTTTCCTCAACGGCGCATGTGCTGCTGGCCGGGCACTTCCTCGGCTTCAAATCGCCCGGCAACACCTTTGCCGTCCTCATTCAGCTCGGTGCGATCCTCGCAATCCTTCTTGTTTATTTTCAAAAGCTTGTATCGATCGCGCTCGCCCTGCCAAACAGCGCCAGGGCGCGCCGCTTCGTGCTGGCCGTCGCGCTCGCCTTCCTGCCGGCGGCGGTTATCGGCGCACTGGCGCATGATTTCATCAAGACGGTGCTGTTCGAAACGCCGATGCTCATTTGTGTGGTGCTGATTATTGGCGGCGTCATATTGCTCGCGGTCGACCGCATGCCGCTGAAGCCGAAATATACCGACATCATGGACTATCCGCCGTCGCTCGCCTTCAAGATCGGCCTCTTCCAGTGCCTTGCGATGATTCCCGGCACCTCGCGCTCGGGCGCCACCATCGTCGGTTCGCTGCTGATGGGCACGGACAAGCGCTCCGCCGCCGAGTTCTCGTTTTTCCTGGCGATGCCGACCATGCTCGGCGCCTTCACGCTGGATCTCTACAAGAACCGCGATGCCCTCAGTTTCGATGATGGTGCGCTGATTGCCGTGGGTTTCATCGCCGCTTTCGTCTCCGGCCTCTTCGTCGTGCGCTCCCTGCTGGACTTCGTTTCGCGGCGCGGTTTTGCGCCCTTCGCATGGTGGCGCATCGTCATCGGTTCGCTTGGCCTGATTGCGCTTCTGGTCTTCGGTTGAACCGGGACCTGGAAGTAACCATCCGTTTTGACAGTGGACGAAAAGAAAAAAGCGCCTCGGGAAACCCGCAGGCGCTTTTTATTTGAAGGCTGTAAAGCCG
The DNA here is from genome assembly GCF_002005205.3 of Rhizobium rhizogenes. The sequence goes on from NZ_CP019701.2 coordinate 2,975,285, forward strand.
ATCAGTTGGTGCTGATCGAAGCCGTTGCGCAGGGGTCAACGCCATAGGCGGGAGCGCAACCGCTCTTGCCTGCTGCAACCGTTCCCGGTGCCATGAAAGAACCCGCCAGAACCACCAAAGCCGCACACGCAAAAAAGAGTGCGATAGATCTGCCCATTTTATGATTGCCTTTCAGACGTTCGTTCGTGCGGATCATGCCGCCGTGTGTGAATTGAGGGTCCGGGATATGTTTGGAATGTGGCCAATATCAATAAAGGAGCTTGCTGAATACCGGGTTAATGCGAAGTCTTTTCCACAGTTGCGCTTGTGCCACGCTTGCGTGCTGCGGCCAGATCCCCGTTAACTTTTACCCGGCTTTCCAACGCTGCCTTGGTTGATGCTGCACCTCCCGCTCAGTTGAGGGGAAAATGCGCTAATAGCGGTTTGGTTGCAATTGAATCGTGCAAAAACGAAAAGCGGGAATGGCTCCCGCTTCCGTTAAAGACGACGAGGCCCGAAGCGAGGTTTCAGGCGGCCTTTCCGGCGTTGGAGAACTGGCCGTGCGGGCGATACTGCACCATGTAGGACGGCAGAACCGAAGCGACGCGCACGGGAGTGATGCCGATACCTTCCAGCGTCAGGCCGTTTTTCTCCGCCTCGGCGGAAACGACGTTGTCTTTCTTGAGCATGGTTACCTGATCGGCCGTCAGCGGCGGCGTAATCAGCGGCACCAGCGAGGCGATCTTGCCGATCGTCGAGGCAATGCCGAAGGGCAGGTTGACGAAAGGACGCTCCCGGTAGGTCGCGGCAAGAACTGCCTCGAGACAGTCACGGAATGTCATGACATCCTGGCCGCCGAGTTCATAGATGGAGCCGGGCTTCAGCTTGCCATCGACGCTGCGGGCGACGGCTTCGGCGACATCCTCGACATAAACCGGCTGGAACCTGGTTTTTCCGCCGCCGATCAGCGGCAGGAACGGCAGGCTGCGGGCCATCTTGGCGAATTTGTTGAAGAAATCGTCTTCCGGTCCGAAAATGATCGACGGACGCAGGATAACGGCGCCGAGCAAAACGGAATGAATGGCGGCTTCGGCGCGGCCCTTGGTGCGGCCGTAACCGGTCTGCGAATTGGCGTCTGCGCCGATGGCGGAGATATGCGTCAGCGTCGCGCCGGCGTTACGGGCCGCCTCGGCAATGGCTTTTGCGCCGAATTCCTGCACGGCGTCAAAGGTGTTGCGGCCGCTTTCGGTCAGGATGCCGACACAATTGACCACATGATCGGCGTCTTCCACGGCTTTGACGATGGAGTCGCGATAACGCAGGTTCGCCTGGGCGAAAGAAATCTGGCCGACATTGCCGAGTGGCTGCAGGAAGCCGGCAAGGTCGGGGCGGCGCACGGCGACGCGAATGCGGTAACCGCGCTTGGCGAGCATTCTCACGACATGCCGCCCGACAAAACCCGAACCGCCGAAAACGGTGACGAGGGGTGGAAGGTTGGCCAAGGTCATGGGAGGCTCCTCAGAAGCTGTCGATAAAGCGTTTTTCAGTCTCTTAGCCCAAAGCCGCGCGCGCGTGAAGAGACGTTGTCGCGAGACCAGAAGCCGGTTTGGGAAATGCGGTTGACGGTCGTCAAATTCCTTCGACGATTATCATCTCCGCATCGGCGACTTCCTGACGGATTCTTGCCGCCGCCTGGTATTCGGGGGAATTATAGCAATCGATTGCGTGCTGGACTGACGGGAACTCGATGACAACATTGCGTGCACGCGCCGTGCCTTCCAGCTCGGTCAATGCGCCGCCACGGGCCAGAAAATTGGCGCCGAACCGCTCGAATGCGGGCTTTGCCGTCGTGACATAATCCTTGTAGCGCTCACTGTCGTTTACATCGACGCGGGCGATCCAGTATCCCTTTGCCATTTCGTCCCCCTCCTGTTTTTACTGATTGGCCGGAAAGCTGGCGCGCAGCATGTCGTCCAGAATGGCGCGGGCCGCCGCCTTCGGGTCTTCCGCCCGGACGATGGGGCGGGCGACGACCAGATGGCTCGAACCGGCCTTGATGGCGTCATATGGCGTCATCACCCGCTTCTGATCACCGAGATCCGCGCCGGCCGGGCGAATGCCGGGCGTGACGACGGCAAGGTCGGGGCCGAGGATTTCGCGCACGGCTTTCGATTCCTCCGCCGAACAGACGATGCCACCCATGCCCGCCTCGCGCGCCTGTTCCGCCCGGCGCAGCACCAGCGAACGGGCATCCGAGGCGTAACCGGCTTCCGCCAGATCGCTGTCGTCCATGGAAGTCAGCACGGTGACGCCCAGCAGGCAGAGCCCGGAGCCTTCGGCGGCCTTGACAGCAGCACGCATCGCTTTCGGATAGGCATGCAGGGTCAGCATCGACATGCCCATGCGGGCGATGTTCTCGACACCGGAGGCGACGGTGTTGTCAATGTCGAGCAACTTCATGTCGAGAAAGACCTTCTTGCCGCTCTGGACAAGGTCACGCGCGAATTCGAGACCGCCTGCGAATACCAGCTGATAGCCGATCTTGTAGAACAGAACCTCGTCGCCGATTTTCGAAACGATGTCTTCGGCCTGCTGCACAGTCGGAACATCCAGCCCGACGATGAGTTTTTCGCGCGCGGTCATTGTCTTATCCCTGCCATGTTTCCATTGCCGTCCAGTCGCATGTGGGGGACGCGGCTGCAAGCGAAAAGTCGGCGATGGAAAAGCGGAAGAGATTGCCGCCACCCGGCGGCTGGTCCTTGCTGCGGCTGATCCCGCGGCCTTCGATATGGCATTTCAGAAGTGTGCCCACGCCACCATGGCCGACAAAGGCAATAGGCTGCTGTGGGTCGTGCCGGTCGAGAACGGCTTTGACGGCCCCGACGATCCGCGCCTGCGCGTCGATTGCGCGCTCCCAGCCGTGAAAACTCTCCTCGGGGTGGGCGAAGAACCAGTCTGCGGCCTTTTCAAATTCCGGCGGCGGCAGAAAGCCGGTGGCGGACCGGTCGTTTTCATGCATCGCCTCGATGATCTCTATTTTCGCACCGGATGTTTCGGCAAGGATGCGGGCGGTTTCGACCGCCTTGGTTTCGGCGCTGGAAACGATGCGCCGCAATGCCTGCGCCCAGGGAAGGCGGCTCGCCTCCCGCACCCGTTCGGCACCCCTGTCCGAAAGCCCCCATTCAGGGACGGGGATAGTTGGGTCGATCTTGACCTGGGGATGGGTAATGTAGAGCGCATGCATGAAAATCGGTCCTCAGGGCGATGGAAAGGGTAATTCGACACCCTGACCATGCGTCGCGACTGTGACATGACGGTCTCGCCCATTCTGCCGGGTGATCAGGCGCGCGTATAGGTCCACAATTGCGCCGGCGGAATATTGCGCACGATGAAATCGAAATGGCGGATATGGTAGAGATGCGGCTGCGCGACGATCGGGGAAATCGGACCGTAGGATATCTGCACTACGGGGCGACCGTGCGGCACGCGCTTCAGCAATTCGTCAAGCAGCTTGATGCGGGCGGCCATGGGGAAATTCAACATCGGCACGGCGGAAACGACACTGTCGAACATCTGGCCCTTGTGTTCGCCAAGCGTCGCATCGAGGTCGAAGGCGTCGCCATTGACGAAGTTGACGCCGGGATAGCTTCTGAGCAGCTGGTTGTAGAAATCGGTCGAATATTCGATGGCTGTCAGGTTCTCGGGCTTGATGCCGCGTGCCAGAATGGCCTTGGTGATGACGCCGGTGCCGGGGCCGAGTTCGAGAACCGGCAGGCCGGAATGGGGATTGATGACACTCGCCATTTTTTTCGCCGTGATCGACGATGTCGGCACGATGGCGCCGACTTTTTTCGGCTGGCTGACCATGCCCTTGAAAAAGCGGATTTCTTCCTCAAATTTTTGTTCAAGGCGTTGCTTCAGGTTGAGTGCCATAGTTCCCTCAGATGCTTTTGGTCATTGTCAAAAAACGGTTACGCAATGTTGATCCCATTTGGCGCAAAAACAAGGCAAAATGTCGTAACTGGAAAAATTCGCTGATGGCGTGAGATGCGCCATCGCCGAATCAAAAAAGCCGGTGAAGCGCTTCACCGGCTTTTTTGATGAAATTTGCGGAAAATTCCCGTTTCAGACGCGCATCGGCATCAAAACATAGAGCGCATCATCACCGGCGGTGTCACGAACAAGCGTTGGCGAGCCGGCGTCGGCCAGCAGGAAAATCGCGTCGTCGCCGGAGAGCTGCGAGGTGATATCGAGGAGATATTTGGCGTTGAAGCCGATTTCCATCGAATCATTGTCATAACCGACGGCCACTTCTTCCGTGGCACTTCCCGAATCCGGGTTGTTGACGGTCAGCGTCAGCTGGCCGTTGGTAAGCGCCAGCTTCACGGCGCGGCCACGCTCGGAAGAAATGGTCGAAACGCGGTCGACGGCCTGTGCGAAGGTCTGGCAATCGACACGCATTTCCTTGTCGTTGCCGGTCGGGATCACGCGCTGGTAATCCGGGAAGGTGCCGTCGATCAGCTTCGAGGTCAGGACGACCGAGCCGATGGTGAGGCGGATTTTCGCATCCGAGACTTCAACCGTGACTTCCAGCTCAGGGTTGTCCATCAGCTTCTGCAGCTCGCCGACGGTCTTGCGGGGAATGATGATGCCCGGCATGCCTTCGGAACCGGATGGCGCATCCACATCGGCGCGCGCCAGGCGGTGGCCATCGGTGGCGACGGCGCGCAGCTTCAGTTCGCCATTGCTTTCGATGGTATGGAAGAAAATGCCGTTGAGGTAATAACGCGTCTCTTCCGTCGAAATCGCAAACTGCGTCCGGTCGATCAGCATCTTCAGATCGGTTGCCTTCAGTTTGAAGGTGTGGCTGAAGGTGCCGGCGGTCAGGTCGGGGAAGTCCGTTTCGGGCAGGCATTGCAGCGAGAACTTCGAACGGCCGGAGGCAACCGTCATCGAGGAGCCGTCCGGGTTGGTCGCCAGAAGCACCTCGGAACCATCCGGCAGCTTGCGCACGATTTCATAAAGCAGGTGCGCCGGCACGGTGGTGGCGCCCGCCTGCTCCACCATGGCCGGTGTCGCTTCGGTGATTTCGAGGTCGAGGTCGGTCGCCTTCATGTCCAGATTGGCGCCGGAGGCGCGCAGGAGGACGTTGGACAGGATCGGGATCGTGTTGCGACGCTCGACGACCCGGTGGACGTGGTTCAGCGATTTCAGAAGGTTCGACCGCTCAAGAGTAATACGCATGGACGCTACCGCTTTCAACCGTTGCGAACCGGCCACCGCCGGATCGGCAAGAAGAGTCTTGACCGGCAAAAAGCCGGATAATGTGGACGGGCAAAATGGCAGAGTTATTGCAGAAAATGCAAGAGCCGAGTGCATCTGCTTCCGCTCATTTTGCTGCTATACAGCATGATCCACAGGCTGGGGCCGCCCATGGACCTTGTTCGCGGGTTTTCTATTGCCCATAAAGGGGAAAAAACCGGAGTGACCGGCCGGCGATGATCGGCCAGAATGATTGGAAGCCGTGTGACGCAGGAAACATCGAAAAGCGATGCCAGACAGGCAGCGAAGGAATTCAGGATCGGCACGGCCACCATTCCGGCACGGCCGCTGGAGCCGGCGCTTTATCTTGTGGCCACTCCCATCGGCAATCTCGGTGACATCACCATCCGCGCGCTGGAAACGCTGGCCTCGGCCGATGTTCTCGCCTGCGAGGATACCCGTGTCACCCGCATCCTGCTCGAACGTTACGGCATTCGCACGCGCCCGCTCGCCTATCACGAACACAATGCCAATGAAGCGGGGCCGAAGCTCATTGCCGCACTGGAGGCCGGAAAGTCCGTGGCGCTGGTATCGGACGCCGGAACGCCGCTCGTTTCCGACCCGGGTTATCGCCTTGGTCAGCTGGCGCTTGAGGCCGGCCACCGTGTTGTGCCGGTGCCGGGTGCCTCCGCGCCGCTTGCCGCCCTCGTCGGGTCTGGCATGCCGAGTGACGCCTTTTTGTTTGCCGGTTTCCTGCCGGTGAAGGATCGTGGCAAGCGTGACCGTTTGGCCGAGCTGGCGAAAATCCCCGCAACCCTGATCTTCTTTGAATCGCCACATCGCATCGGCGCTTCCGTCAGGGTGGCATCGGAAGTGCTCGGCCGTGACCGCCGGGCGGTGGTCTGCCGTGAACTGACCAAGACCTTCGAGGAGTTCCGGCGCGGCACGCTCGGCGAGCTTGCGGATTATTACGATGGCGACCGTGTGGTGAAGGGTGAGATCGTGCTTCTGGTGGAGCCGCCCTCCTATGACGAGATTCCCGATATCGAGGATGTCGAGAAGCTTCTGAAGGATCTCGTCGCCACCATGCCCGCCGCCAGGGCCGCGGGCGAAGCGGCGAAGCTGACGGGCCTGCCGCGCAAGGAGCTTTATCAAAGGTTGCTGGATATGAAGGAAACGGATGGCCGCTGACGGGCGAAGCGATAAAAGGCGGAAAGCCGAACGGCGCGGTCATGCCGCGGAATATTGGGCAGCGCTTTATCTGATGCTGAAGGGATATCGCATCCTTGCCATTCGCTATCGCACCCGGCTGGGAGAAATCGATCTCATCGCCCGCAAGAAGGACCTCGTCGCCATCATCGAGGTGAAGGCGCGGCCATCGGGCGGCAGCGCGGTCGATGCCGTCGGCTTCCATTCGCAGCGGCGTATCCGGGCGGCTGCCGATCTCTGGCTCTCCCGCCGCAAGGATGCCGCGCGGTTTTCGCTGCGCTTCGATATCATCGCCATTCTGCCGCGACGTCTGCCGCAGCATTTCATCGACGCGTTTTGAGGGGAAGAGGAAGGCAATGTCCACCGAGCGGGAAAAAATGGCTGCGGGCGAATGGTACAGCTGCATGGATGCCGAGCTGGATGTGCTGCGCTGGCGCGCGCGCCGGGCGGTTCACCAGCACAATACCGCGCCGCCGGATGAGCGCGGAACTATCGCCCCGCTGCTGCGGGGGCTCTTCTCTTCCGTCGGAGAAGGCACATTTATCGAAGCGCCGTTTCATTGCGCCTATGGTTTCAACATCACGCTGGGCACCAATGTTTATCTCAATACCGGCTGCGTCATTCTCGATTCCGCGAAGGTAATGATAGGGGACGGCGCAATGCTCGGTCCTGCCGTGCAGATCTATTGTGCGGAACACCATCTCGACCCCGTTCCGCGCGCACAAGGTATTGAAATCGCAAAGCCGGTGACGATTGGCCGGGATGTTTGGATCGGCGGTGGGGCGATCCTGCTGGCGGGCGTGACCGTGGGCGATGGCGCGATTGTCGGCGCGGGTTCGGTGGTGACACGCGATGTGCCGCCGGGTGCGACGGTGGTTGGAAACCCGGCCCGTCCGATAAAACGCGGCGGCGTCTGAGATATGCGTTTTTGAGGCAACGCAGTCTATTAGCAGGTGCTGTAACAAATCTGACATGAAACTGTTAAAGAGGCGTCACGGAACGTCTCTATTCGCATCCTCATCCCAATAAATGGTGGAGAGGAATTAGTAATGTTGAAGAAGATTTCCATGGCCGCGGTGGCCGTCAGCATTTCCGCGACGTCTTCCATGGCTGCGACCAACATCACCTGGTGGCACGGCATGGGTGGCCGTAACGGCGAAGTCATCAACGAAGTTTCCCAGAAGTTCAACGAAGCCCAGAAGGAATGCGCACTGACGCCGGTTTCCAAGGGCTCCTACGAAGAAGCCCTGGCCAGCGGCATCGCCGCGTTCCGCTCCGGCGAACAGCCGAACATCCTCCAGGTTTTCGATGCCGGCGCCGCCACCATCATCAATGCCAAGGGCGCGGTCATTCCTGCGGAAGACCTCATCAACAAGGCCGGTTACAAGTTCGACCGCGAAGCCTTCATCAACGGCGTGCGTTATTTCTACGCTGCCGCTGACGGCAAGTTCGTCGGCATGCCGTTCAACTCCTCCGCTCCGATCATGTATATCAATGACGAAGCGCTGAAGAAGGCCGGCGTCGAGGCGCCGAAGACCTGGGAAGAGTTCGAGCAGGTCGCGCCGAAGCTGAAGGAAGCCGGTTACATCCCGCTCGTCCAGTCGCAGCTTACCTGGCAGTTCACGGAGAACTTCTTCTCCCGCAACAACATCCAGTTTGCCACCAACAACAATGGCTACGACAGCGTCAGCGACACCAAGCTGAAGGTCACCGACCCGAACCTCGTCATGATGTTCGACAAGCTGAAGGACTGGAAGGACAAGGGCCTGTTCGCCTATTACGGCGCTGGCTGGAACGACAACCAGAAGCCTTTCGAAGAAGGCAAGGTTGCTCTCTGGATCGGCTCTTCGGGTTCGTTCGGTGGCCTGCAGAAGACGGCGACCATGCCGTTCTCGGCAACCTTCCTTCCCTACTGGGGCTCCATCAAGGGCGCAGGCACCAACTCCTTCATCGGTGGCGCCGCTCTCTTTGCAATGTCGGGCAAGTCCGAAGCTGAAAACAAGTGCGTGGCTGACTTCTTCCAGTTCCTGACCTCGCCGGAAATCCAGGTCTTCTACCACAAGGCAACCGGCTACGTCGCCATCACCAAGGCTGCTTACGAAAAGGCCAAGGCTGAAGGCTTCTACAAGGAAAAGCCGGTCGCCGAAGTTGGCATCCAGCAGCTGTCGCTGCCGGGTGGCGAATGGTCCAAGGGTTACCGCCTCGGCTTCTACCCGCAGATCCGCGCCGTCATGGAACGCGAATATAACCGCATCTTCTCCGGCGAAGTCACGCCGAAGGACGCCTTCGACATCATCGAGAAGGAAGGCAACGACCTTCTGGCCCGTTTCGCCAAGACGGCCGGCTGATCGATCTTTTCGAAACCAATGATCGTTGTCGAGCCTCCTTTCCGATGGAAGGGAGGCTCGCTTCTGGATAAGGAGGCGCAAGCGTGGCCTATACATCGTCTCAACCGCGCCGGTTTTTATCCGGCTGGTCCGCAAAGGCTGGAAAGCCCGCCAAGCCCGCTGAAGCCGGCATGAAGCGTGTGCAGTTCTCCTCGTCCTTCGTACCCTATCTGTTTCTGGCGCCGCAGCTTGCGGTGATTTTCATCTTCTTTTACTGGCCCTCCGTTCAGGCCATCCAGTCTTCGTTCTATCTGGAAGACCCTTTCGGGTTCGGGGCCTCGTTCGTGGGCCTGGCCAATTATTCGGATGCGATATTCAATCCGGAATATCTCAACATCGCCAAATTCACTGTTGTTTTCACCGTGCTGGTGACCTTCTTTTCGCTGGCTCTCGGCCTTTTGCTGGCGGTCAAGGCCGATGCGGTCATTCGCGGCAGCTCGGCATACAAGACATTGCTGATTTCCGTCTACGCCATCGCGCCGCCGGTCGCGGGCCTCATCGGCATGATGTTTTTCGATCAGCACATCGGCCCCTTCGTCAAGATGGCCGCATTCCTTGGCTGGGACATGAAGGTCGGCCTCAATTATTTCGATACGGCCTTTGCCATGGTCGTGGTCGCGGTCTGGAAGCAGATTCCGTATAATTTCATCTTCTTCCTCTCCGGTCTGCAGGGCGTGCCCGTTTCCGTCCGGGAGGCTGCCGCCATCGACTGCCGCTCGGGCTTCCGCCGGTTCTGGACGGTCATCATGCCGCTTCTGGCGCCTACGGCCTTCTTCCTGCTGATCATCAACATCACCTATGCGCTGTTCGACACCTTCGGTGTCATCGACGTGATGGTGAAGGACAAGGCGGCCAACAACCCGATCACACTGGTCTACAAGGTGTTTCTCGACGGTTTCCGCGGCAATGACATCGGTGGCTCTTCGGCCCAGTCCGTCATTTTGATGCTGGTCGTCTTCGTCCTCACCATCATCCAGTTCCGCTTCATCGAGAAGCGCATCCATTACAATTGAGGGAAAAGACGATGTACAAGACAAAACCCCTTGATCATCTGGTGCTGATAACAGGCGCGCTTTTCCTGATATTGCCGGTTGTTGTGGCTTTCATGACTTCCACGCATACGGCGGCGGAAATTCACCGCAGCGGTCTGGCGATTGTTCCCGGCGACAATTTCGTCGAAACCTATGAAAAGGTCCTGACCCAGAAGGGCGGCTTTACCGGGCAGATCACCGGCCTCAACATGGTGATCAACTCGCTGATCCTCGGCATTGGTTTTGCCGTCGGCAAGATCGTCCTGTCGATGACGGCGGCCTATGCGATCGTCTATTTCCGCTTCCGCTTTGCGACGCTTGCCTTCTGGATCATTTTCACGACGCTGCTGTTGCCGCTTGAAGTGCGCATCATGCCGTCCTACGAGGTGATGAGCAAACTCGGTCTGTTGAACTCCTATACCGGCTTGATCGTGCCGCTTCTCGCCTCGGCGACGGGCACCTTCTATTTCCGGCAGTTCTTCAAATCCATTCCGGAAGAATTGCTGGAGGCCGCCCGTATCGACGGGGCAGGGCCGTTCAAGTTCTTCATCGACGTGATTATCCCGCTGTCGCGCACCATGATGGCGGCGATCTTCATCATCATGTTCGTTTATGGCTGGAACCAGTATCTCTGGCCCATGCTGATGACGACGGATGAGAGTTTCTTCACCCTGATGCGTGGCATCAAGTCGATCCTGCAGGTCTGGGTCGGTTCGCAAATTCCCGATTACAACGAAGCTTTCGCACTTGCCGTTCTGGCCATGCTGCCGCCGGTGCTGATCGTCGTGATTTTCCAGCGCTGGTTCATCAAGGGCCTCACCGAGAGCGATAAATAAGGAGACCGAAATGGCCGCGATCGAAATCAGTCAGGTCTGCAAGGATTATCATGGCGGCGTGCGCGCCGTGCATCACGTCGATATCGATATCCGGGATGGCGAGTTCATCGTTCTCGTCGGTCCGTCCGGCTGCGGCAAATCCACGCTTCTGCGTATGGTCGCCGGCCTTGAGGACATTTCCGAAGGCACGGTGAAGATCGGCGACCGGGTGGTCAATCAGGCCGATCCCGCCGACCGCGATATCGCCATGGTGTTCCAGAATTACGCGCTTTACCCGCATATGTCGGTACGCCAGAACCTGGAATATGGGCTGAAGAACCGCAAGACGCCAAAGGCGGAGATCGATGCGCGTGTGGCTGAAGCCGCGCGTATGCTGCAGCTCGAACCCTATCTGGATCGCAAGCCGCGCGCCCTTTCCGGCGGTCAGCGGCAGCGTGTCGCCATGGGCCGCGCCATCGTGCGCAAACCGGCCGCCTTCCTGTTCGATGAGCCTTTGTCCAACCTCGATGCCAAGCTACGCGTCTCGATGCGCGGCGAGATCAAGCGCCTGCAAAAACGCCTCGGCACCACCTCGATCTACGTCACCCACGATCAGCTGGAAGCGATGACGCTGGCCGATCGTCTTGTTGTACTGAATGGCGGCCGTATCGAACAGATCGGCGCGCCGCTCGATGTCTATCACACGCCCGCCTCCACCTTCGTTGCCAGCTTCATCGGCTCTCCCGCCATGAACCTGCTGGATGGCGAATTGCATGGTGACAGCCTCGCTATCGGTCCTTCGCTGTTTGCGCTGAATGGTTTTGCGCCTGCCTCCGGGCCGGTGACGGTAGGCATGCGCGCGGAGGATTTCCGCCTCGCCGCGGCGGGTGAGCAGGGCTTCGCACTCCGCGTCGATTATATCGAGGAGCTGGGTTCACAGCGCCTGGTGCACGGCGCGATCGGCGACCAGAGCCTGACGGTGGCTTTCCCGCCGGATGTCGATGTTCCCGCCGCTCTGTCGGTCACGATCGCGCCGGAGAAGCTGCACTTCTTTTCCAGCGAAACCGGCAAGCGTATCGCCGGCAAGGCGGAACAGGTTGGCGCGCAGCCCGCTCAACTGGCTACGGCCTGAACGTATCGCAGGAAATCGGCGCGATGGCTAAAATTGCGCCGATTGTCAAAACCGCTTTGTTACGATCCCGATGATAGAAGACCTCCAATATTTCACGGGGGTTTTCTCATATGTCGTTCAAAATGATGTTCGCGGCGGCTGCAACCATGGCAATCCGCACAGTGCCGATATTGCCGGCCTATCTGCGCAGACAAAAAGACGAAGCTGTCGTCAGCGCATCTTGCACCGATCTGCGGCTTCAGCCGGCCCCCATCAATCCGGACTGGATCATTTCCGGCAACCCTGAGGCGCGCGCGGCGGATCACTCCCGAAGCGGCGACCGTGCTTCCAGCACCGCCATGTGGGATTGCACCGCGGGCGAATTCCGCTGGTTCTTCGGCTGGGACGAAACCGTCTATATTCTGGAAGGCGAAGTACATGTGACGGCGGAAGACGGTTCGGTCAGCATCCTGCGGGTTGGTGATGTCGCCTATTTCCGGGCTGGAACATGGGCCACATGGCGGGTCGATGACTATGTCCGCAAGGTTGCCTTCATGCGCCGTCCCTTCCCCAAGGCGCTCGCCCTGGCCTATCGTGTCAAGAACAAGCTGTTTTCCGGTAGTTCCTACAAGCTGGCGGCCTGAGCCGGTGACGATTTTGCTGCCGATGAGAGCCCGCGTGGCTCCCTCGGCAGAATTGTGAAGGTTCAATAAAACTCACACACAGCACCACTTGCAGCAGTTGCCTTTGAATGGCCGCTGCCCTACATCTTCAGGGTTTTCTGAAGCATTTCCGGGTCTCGCCCGGTCCTGCCGGGAAGCTTGAAAAGACGAGGCAATGGGCACGGCGGGCCGGCGAAGCGTCCGTATGCTGCAAGAGGAACATGCGCATGGCGAAGATCAAGAACGTCGCGATCCAGATGGATCATGTCTCCGGCATCAATATCGCCGGTGACTCAACCTTCGCCATGAGCCTTGAGGCGCAGGCGCGCGGATACCGGCTGTTCCACTATACGCCAGAGCGTCTTTCCATGCGTGACGGCAAGATCTACGCCACCGTCGAGCAGATGGAACTGCGCGACATCAAGGGCGATCATTTTTCGCTGTCTGAGCCGGAACGTGTCGATCTCTCGACCATGGATGTCATCCATCTGCGTCAGGATCCGCCCTTCGACATGGCTTACATCACCTCGACCCATCTGCTGGAACGCATTCATCCCAAAACGCTTGTCGTCAACGACCCAGCCTGGGTGCGCAACTCGCCGGAAAAGATCTTCGTCACCGAATTCGCCGACCTGATGCCGCAGACGTTGATCACCAAGGATGTGGCGGAAATCGCTCGCTTCCGCAATGAAATGGGTGATATCATCCTCAAGCCGCTTTATGGCAATGGCGGCGCAGGCGTCTTCCATTCGGCGCGCGACGACCGCAATTTCTCCTCGCTGCTGGAGATGTTCGGCCAGATGTTCCGCGAGCCTTACATCGCCCAGCAATATCTGCCTGACGTCCGCAAGGGCGACAAGCGCATTCTCCTGGTGGATGGCGAGCCGGTGGGCGCGATCAACCGCGTGCCGGCGGAAAATGACGCCCGTTCCAACATGCATGCCGGCGGCCGGCCGGAACCGACGGAACTGACGGCGCGCGAAAAGGAAATCTGCCGCCGCATCGGTCCGGCCTTGCGCGAGCGTGGGTTCCTCTTTGTCGGCATCGATGTGATCGGCGACTACATGACGGAAATCAACGTCACCTCGCCCACTGGCATTCGCGAAGTGCGGAAATTCGGTGGTGCCGATGTCGCAAGCCTGTTGTGGGACGCGATCGAGAAAAAGCGCGAAGCTCAGGATCTCTGACGCGCCCCTTGCCGATCCAGTTTTGTTCCGCGAGTACAACTAGATACAACTAAAATACATCGCCAGCGAGAAATTGTTCGCTGGATGTTCTTGTTTTATTCTTTGTCTTGTGGCACGTTGCTTGTGGGTGGCCGCCGGGGCATGAAGCTTTGATGGTGCGGCCGGTTTGCGGGGGCAGGCCATGGTGGTACGGGTCAATACGGTTGCATTTCAGGGCATGGAGGGTGTGCTCGTCGAGGTGCAGGTCATGGTCGCGCCCGGAAAGGTCGGCATCCAGATTGTCGGTCTGCCGGACAAGGCGGTGGCTGAAAGCCGGGAGCGGGTGCAGGCCGCCCTGCACGCCTCGGGACTGGCCTTGCCGGCGAAAAAAGTCACCGTCAATCTCGCACCCGCCGATCTGCCAAAGGAAGGATCGCATTTCGATCTTCCCATTGCTCTGGGCCTCATGGCCGCGCTGGGCGCCATACCGGCGGAAGCGCTTGGCCAATATGTGGTTCTCGGCGAACTCAATCTCGATGGCACCATCGGCATGGTTTCAGGCGTTCTGCCGGCCGCCATGGGTGCCAATGCTCTCGGCAAGGGCCTGATCTGCCCGGCTGAAAGCGGGCCGGAGGCGGCTTGGGCCGGTGCCGGTATCGATATTCTCGCTCCGCGCAGCCTCATAGCGCTTGCCAATCATTTTCGCGGCACCCAGCTCCTGTCGCGCCCGACACCCGCCATCCGCGCCAATCCGGTCAATTTGCCGGATCTGGCGGATATCAAAGGACAGGAGAGCGCTCGCCGCGCGCTGGAGGTGGCGGCGGCCGGCGGTCACAATCTGCTGATGGTCGGTCCGCCCGGTTCTGGCAAATCCATGCTCGCCGCCCGTCTGCCCTCCATCCTGCCGCCACTTGAGGCGGCGGAACTGCTGGAAGTGTCGATGGTTCATTCCATCGCCGGCCAATTATCGGGTGGCAAGCTTTCGGACCGCAGGCCGTTTCGCACACCGCACCATTCCGCCACCATGGCGGCACTGATCGGCGGTGGGTTGCGCGCCAAGCCGGGCGAGGCCTCGCTTGCCCATCACGGTGTTCTTTTTCTCGATGAATTCCCGGAATTCTCACCGCAGGTGCTGGATGCGCTGCGTCAGCCGCTGGAAACCGGAGAATGCATCATCGCACGCGCCAATCACCGCGTCAGCTATCCGGCAGAAATCCAGCTCGTGGCAGCCATGAACCCCTGCCGCTGCGGCATGGCCGGAGAGCCGGGTTTCACCTGCGCCAGAGGGCCGCGCTGTGTGACCGACTATCAGGCCCGTATTTCCGGTCCGCTGCTGGATCGTATCGATATCCGCATCGACGTTCCCGCCGTTTCCGCTACCGATCTTATCCGTCCCGTTGCATCTGAGCCGAGTGCGGCGGTTGCGGCCCGTGTGGCCCGGGCGCGCCTTGCCCAGCAGGAGCGTTATGCGTCGGCGGGATTTCCTGCCATCCGCACCAATGCCCGCTGTACAACGACTTTGATCGAAAAATACGCCGAACCGGATGCATCCGGGCTGCAATTGCTGCGCGATGCCGCCGAACGGCTGAAATTTTCCGCACGCGGTTATCACCGTATTCTCAAGGTCGCGCGCACATTGGCCGATCTGGATGGAAAACAGACGGTCGGCCGCATCCACGTAGCGGAAGCTGTCTCGTACCGTATCGCGGGTGAGAGGCTGCGGACAGCGGCTTAGAGCCGTGATGCTTACACGCTCTGCTGGAAGAGTTTGGAGGCATGCTCCCGAAAGCTCTCCCTTTTTTGCGATAAGCAGATGCGAAAGCAGGGTTTGAAGGGCATCGCGCGAATTCGGCCGAATGCGAGGCGGCCTTAAAATTGATATGCCGCCAGCGGTGCCGGCGGCATATTGAAGTATTGGTTCCTTTGGTTCGCGATTGCGCGTACCGACTGGAGTGGTTAGAGCCCAAGGCCCTCGAAAAGCGCGGTCGAAAGGTAACGTTCCGCAAAGGAAGGAACGATGACAACGATATTCTTGCCGGCATTTTCTTCGCGCGCGCCGACCTTGATCGCCGCCGCCAGTGCCGCGCCCGAGGAGATGCCGACCGGCACACCTTCGAGTCTTGCCGCCAGACGTGCGATTTCGAAAGCCTCGTCATTGGTCACGGTGACGATCTCGTCATAAATGCCCGTGTCGAGGATCGCAGGCGCAAAACCGGCGCCGATGCCCTGAATCTTGTGCGGGCCGGGGTTGCCGCCGGAAAGAACCGGGCTGTCTGCGGGCTCGACCGCAATGACCTTCACATCCGGTTTGCGGGATTTAAGCACCTGGCCCGTGCCGGTGATCGTCCCACCCGTACCGATGCCGGAAACGAGAATATCGACCGTGCCGTCGGTATCGTTCCAGATTTCTTCCGCGGTCGTCTTGCGGTGAATTTCCGGATTGGCGGGGTTTTCGAATTGCTGCGGAATGATCGCGTCAGGCAGGGTCTCGGCCAGTTCCTGCGCCTTGGCGATTGCGCCCTTCATGCCCTTCGGGCCTTCGGTCAGCACCAGTTCCGCGCCGAGCAGGGCCAGCATCTTCCGGCGCTCGACCGACATGGTTTCAGGCATGGTCAGGATCAGCTTGTAACCCTTGGCGGCGGCAGCGAAGGCAAGCGCAATGCCGGTATTTCCTGATGTCGGTTCCACCAGCGTCGTTTTGCCGGGGGTGATCTTGCCCTGCGCTTCCAGCGCTTCGATCATGGCGACGCCGATGCGGTCCTTCACGGAAGCGATGGGGTTGAAAAACTCCAGCTTGGCAAGCAGGTTGGCCTTCACGCCCTTTTCTTTCGCCAGCTTGTCCAGCCGCACGATCGGCGTATCGCCGATAGTTTCCGTAATCGAGGAATAGACGCGTCCGCGTCCGGGCTTTCTGGCTTCAGGCATGATGTTCTCCCGTATGAAGGCCACAGAATAGTGACCGCAATATTTGAGCGGCAGAATAGGAGCAATCGCCCTGTCAGGCTAGCGAACGTTCATCCTTATATGGCGGGTTCACCGGAAAAATTTCCCGATAAACCAGATAAATGCACGAAATTATTTTAGGTGCTGCGGATGGCGATCATGGTCGCCGTTCCGGCCAGAATGCCTGCCGCCGTGCGGTTGAGGATTGTCAAGGCGCTCGGCCGTTTCAGCAGGTTGCGTGCCTTGGCCGCAAGCAGGATGTAAGGCAGGAGAACGGCCATCAGCACGACGAAAGTAAGCGCGAGAAGGGTCGCATATTCAGATGGCCCGATCATGCGGATATCGATCAGCGTTGGCACCAGCGCCACATAAAACAGCATGGTTTTCGGATTGCCGAGGGTGATCAGCAGGCCTGACAGGAAGGACATGGGCATGCTGGTGCTCTTTTTTGCCTTCAGGTCCTGCGGTAGCAGGCCGGCGGTCCACAGCTTCCAGGCGATATAAAGGAGATAGGCCGCGCCGGCGAATTTCAGGACCATGAAGGCCTCCTGAAAGGTCTGTGCGACGAAGGCCAGCCCCAATATCACGCCGGTCAGGTAGATCATGTCGCCCAGGACCAGTCCGAGGCCCATGAAGAAGGTTTCCCGAAAGCCCGAACCCAGCGCCCGCGCCACGATCGCCGTCATGCCGGGGCCGGGAATGGCGGCGGCGATGAAGAGGGCGGTGGCATAGGCAAAAAGGGTCGTCAGTGTCATGATCGTGTTTCCCGGAAAAGCTGCCAGATCCATAGCGAAATTGCCGGGCAAAAACAATCGGCTCTCCCACCCGTCCGGGCGGACGGGCAGAAACCTGGCCTCACGTAAAAGCGGACTGAGGGTTCTGACGGGCAGGCGGGTATGGTTAGACTCCGGTGGAGCCGAAACCGCCGGTGCCGCGCACCGTTGCGGAGGTTTCCGTCACTTCGCTTACGACAACCTGCGTCACCGGTGCGATCACCATCTGCGCGATACGCATGCCGCGCTCGACAACGAAATCGCTGTCACCGAGATTGGCGAGAATGACCTTCACCTCGCCGCGATAATCGCTGTCCACGGTGCCGGGGGAGTTGAGGCAGGTAATGCCGTTCTTGATGGCAAGCCCGGAGCGGGGGCGGATTTGCGCCTCGTAACCGGCCGGAACCTCGAAAACGAAACCGGTCGGCACAAGCGTGCGTTCGCCGGGTTTCAGGGTCAGCGGCGCATCCGCGGGCACCGCTGCACGCAGGTCCATGCCGGCAGCGCCGCCGGTTTCATAAGAGGGCAAGTCGAGGCCCGCGCCATGGGCAAGGCGGACGAGACGGAGAGGGGGGCGATTGTCGTTTTGAACGGTCATGCGGCATTAGTTTGCCGAGATCGCGGCAAGGTCAATTGCAAATGCGGGCCTGAAACGCTAGATAGCCCGCAATTCCACAGGATTTGTCAGATGGCCGAAACACTTGCCGAGGCGGTCTCCCGCCGCCGCACCTTTGCTATTATCGCGCACCCGGACGCGGGTAAGACGACGCTTACCGAAAAACTGCTGCTGTTCGGCGGAGCGATCCAGCTTGCCGGTGAGGTGAAGGCGAAGAAGGACCGCATCCAGACGCGTTCGGACTGGATGAAGATCGAGCGCGAGCGCGGCATTTCGGTCGTTACCTCGGTCATGACCTTCGAATATAATGATCGGGTCTTCAATATTCTCGATACGCCCGGCCACGAGGACTTTGCTGATGATACCTACCGCACGCTGACGGCGGTGGATGCGGCGATCATGGTTATCGACGCCGCCAAGGGTATCGAGCCGCGCACGCTGAAGCTCTTCGAAGTCTGCCGCATGCGCGATATTCCGATCATCACCTTCATCAACAAGATGGACCGCGAAAGCCGCGACCCCTTCGAGATTCTGGATGAGGTCGAGGAGAAGCTGGCACTCGATACCGCACCGATCACCTGGCCGGTCGGGCGTGCGAAAACCTTCTGCGGTGCCTATAATCTTGCCGACAACACCTTCCGTGGCGTCGATACGCAGGTGGAGGCCATGCCCGTCAATGGCCCGCAGGCGGTTGCCGATCGCCTGCCGGAAAATGAACGCAAGCTTTTTGTCGAGGAAACGGAACTGGCGCTGGAAGCCTGCCGCCCCTTCGACCGCGAAGCCTTTCTTGAGGGCCATATGACGCCGGTGTTCTTCGGTTCGGCGCTGCGCAATTTCGGTGTGCGTGACCTCATCAATGCGCTCGGCGACTTCGCGCCGCCGCCGCGCGATCAGGTGGCGGATACCCGCACCGTCCACGCGGCTGAAGAAAAAATGACGGCCTTCGTCTTCAAGATTCAGGCCAATATGGACCCGAACCATCGTGACCGCATCGCTTTCGCCCGCATCTGCTCCGGCAAGCTGGAGCGCGGAATGAAGGCACGGCTTGCCCGCACCGGCAAGCAGATGGGCCTCACCGCGCCGCAGTTCTTCTTCGCCTCGCAGCGCCAGCTGGCCGATACGGCCTTTGCGGGTGACGTGGTGGGCATCCCGAACCATGGCACCTTGCGCATCGGCGATACGCTGACCGAGGGGGAAAACCTCGTTTTCCAGGGTGTGCCGAACTTCTCGCCGGAAATCCTGCGCCGCGTGCGGCTTGAGGATGCCATGAAGGCGAAGAAGCTGAAGGAAGCCCTGCAGCAGATGGCGGAAGAGGGCGTCGTTCAGCTCTTTTCGCCGGAAGACGGCTCGCCGGCCATCGTCGGTGTCGTCGGCGCGCTGCAGCTCGATGTGCTGAAGGAACGGCTGATGGGCGAATACGGCCTGCCGGTCTCCTTTGAAATGTCGCGCTTCTCCGTCTGCCGCTGGATTTCCTCCGATCAGCCGGCGGAAATGGACAAGTTCCTCAACGTCAAGCGCGGCGATATTGCCCGCGATCTCGATGGTGATCCGGTGTTTCTGGCGCAGGACGCGTTTTCGCTGCGGTATGAATCCGAGCGTTTCCCCGCGATCAAGATGGTCGCGATCAAGGAATATCACGTCGCCAAGGCGGCGTGATTGCACTTTGAATGCCAAGGGCTTAGTTTCCCCGTAAACGGGAAACTGGTCCGGCATCATGACGCTCTCAGGCAAACATATTCTTCTTATCATCTCCGGCGGCATCGCGGCCTATAAGAGCCTCGATCTCATCCGCCGCCTGAAGGAGCGCGGTGCAAAGGTGACGCCGGTGATGACGAAGGGGGCGCAGGAATTCGTCACCCCGCTAGCCGTCGGCGCGCTCTCCGCCACCCATGTCTTTACCGAGCTTTTTTCAAGGCAGGATGAGCAGGATGTCGGTCATATCAGGCTGGCGCGCGACTGCGATCTCGTGCTGGTCGCACCCGCCACTGCCGATCTGATGGCGAAGATGGCGCATGGACTGGCCGACGATCTCGCCTCCACGGTCCTTCTCGCGACGGATCGCAGGGTGCTGGTCGCGCCCGCGATGAACCCGAAAATGTGGATGGCGAAGCCGACTGTCCGCAATGTTGAAACGCTGGAGAAAGACGGCGTGTTTTTCATTGGCCCGA
Source organism: Rhizobium rhizogenes (assembly GCF_002005205.3). Next base: position 2,995,407 of record NZ_CP019701.2, read on the forward strand.
TGGCGGGTGAAATGGCGGAGAAGGGCGAAGCCGGTCCCGGTCGTATGGCGGAGCCGCTGCAGATCGTTGAAGCCGTCGAGGCGCTGCTGGAAAGCGGCCCGAAGCCTTTGCGCGGCAGAACGGCAATCGTCACCTCCGGTCCCACCCATGAGCCGATCGATCCGGTGCGTTATATCGCCAATCGTTCCTCGGGCAAGCAGGGCCATGCCATTGCGGCGGCTCTGGCGGAACTGGGGGCGGAGGTCACGCTGGTCTCCGGCCCGGTCGCCATCGCCGATCCCGCCGGGGTCAAAACGATCCATGTCGAGCGCGCTGAAGAAATGCGCGACGCGGTGATCTCAAGGCTTCCGGCGGATATCGCCGTCATGGTTGCCGCCGTCGCCGACTGGCGGGTGGCCGGCTCGTCGGGGCAGAAGATCAAGAAGCAGCCGGGGGACGCGCCGCCGGCGCTGCAACTGACGGAAAATCCGGATATTCTCAAAACCGTCGGTCATCATGAAAAGCGCCCGAAGCTGGTGGTTGGTTTTGCAGCTGAAACGCAGGATGTCGAAAAGAACGGCCGAGCCAAGCTGGAACGCAAGGGAGCGGATTATATCGTCGCCAATGATGTCTCCGCCGAGACCGGCATCATGGGCGGAGACCGCAACAGCGTGAAGATCATCTCGGCTGATGGCATCGAGGTCTGGCCGGATCTCGATAAAGCGGAAGTCGCAAAACGTCTGGCAGCCCTTGTTGCGGAGAAGCTCGCATGACCCTGTTTGATCGCAAGACATTCGACAGGGTGCTAGGCGGGTGGCCGGGCGTGCGTTTCGTCGATCAATGGGATTCCCACGTCGCCAAGGTGGGCGACAAGGTCTTTGCCGTTCTGGGTGAGCGGGAGGACTGGCGGCTGGTGGTGAAATGCTCGGAGGAGAGTTTTGAAATCCTCACCTCGCTCGAAGGCATCGCTCAGGCGCCCTATTTCGCCAAGCGGAAGTGGGTTTCGATCGCCGATCATTCTCCACTCGAACAGGAAGAACTGGAGCACTATGTGCGCCGTTCCTATGAGCTTGTCGCCGCCGGCCTGACAAAAAAACTGCGGGGCGAACTGGGCATCGTGATCGACACCGCATCTCGCGTGCGCCCGGTCTAAGCGGAAGCGTCGGACGTGTTCTGTTCTTTGTTGTTCCGCATTTTCCGGGCGTAAAACCGCTACGCACTTTTACTGGAAATGCGCCAGCCTGTAATCTTCCGTCAGTTGATCTTCTTGTCCTTGCCGATGATCTGACGCACGCCTTCCCTGGTGAATGGCTGCACGAGTTGCGGCAGAAACCCCTTCGCGATTTCCCCTTTGATGCCGATATCGGTGGAGGAGGGCCGGTCGGGATTGTGGTAGGAGCCGAAGATCAGATCGAAGATGACGAGGTTTTCGCCGTAATTGGTATTTCCTTCCGGAAGCTGCTTTGAATGGTGCCAGCGGTGCAGGCGCGGCGTGCTGAAGACGTAGTCGAGCAGCCCCGTTTTCATATCGACATTGCAATGGGTCAAAATGCCGATGAAGGCGGTCACGGCGCCCAGCCACCAGAAAACCTGCAGCGGCGCGCCCATGAAATAAAGCGGAATCTGGCTGAGCGCGATCTTGAACAGGGAATCGGCCACATGGAACCGTCCCGTATTAACGACCCAGAGCCGCACGACGCTGTGGTGCAGGGCATGGAAGCGCCAGAAGAACACGGTTTCATGGGCAATGCGGTGGGCCCAGTAAAGACCGAATTCGGCAATCGTTACCGCAAGCGCCACCTGAACGATCATAGGCAGTTGCGACGGCCACAGGTCGAAGCGCATGGCGGCCAGGGGCTGCAGCACATTGGCTGTCAGCATCGGGAAAATCGCGGCTGCCGCTGCCGCGAGCTGGACAAGCCCTTTTGTCAAAAGCGTATGGCCGATGCTGTTCACGGTCTCGCCGTCACCCTCAAGCCATTGCACTTCATAGGGAATATAGCGCTCGAGAAGAAACAGGCTGAGAACTGCGCCCGCATAAACGGCCAGAAAAGCCGCGATCGGATGGCTGCTCGTAAACGCGAAATAGGAGCCCGCAAGGCCGCCCACGAACACCAGCGGCCACGAAGAATAAGAAAGGGCCACTTTCAATGCTTGCGATTTTGCCATGAATTTCAAATCCCGTCCGGCATTACCTGTCTCTCAACCATCGACGCAATTCCGCGCAGGATCGCGGCGTTGCGTCACTGAAACGGCCATCGCTGCAGGGGTCAATCCCGAACCGCCGCGTTGGCCTCTCATCGTTCAAATCCCTGCGGTCGGGCCTGTCCGAATGGCGTAGCGCGCGCCGCAATTCGCCACAGCTGCGTGGTTTCCCGTCACTTGCGCGCCCGTCGGTGCATGGATCATGGACCCGATGCTCGGCCATCGCATCCGGCACCAAAGCCAGTTGAATGGATATGAGCATCAAAGCAAGCGGCGAGAACGCCTTTATCCGCATGGATCACCTGTCTTGTTTCAAGATCAGGCCCTTATTCCTCCAATAGATTACACCAGCATGGCACTCGTTCGTCTTCAGATGCTCAGCTGACCCTGACAGCAATATAGAGAAGCGTCAGCGCAATCACCCACAGCGCTATCCGGCCCCATTTTGTGTGGCGCGCCTCCGCCTTGCCGATGGCTTCCGCAGTCTGCGCGTCGAAACGCAGGCCATTCTCGCTCATATACATCAGATCAGAATGCAGTTTCTCCGTCTTGGCGGCGATTTCCGGTGCTGCCTCGGCAAGTTTGAGGGCCGCCTTCACGCCATCCTTCAGATCGGTGGCAATGCGCTTCGGACCGAGATTGTCGCGGATCCAGCCGCCGACCACCGGATCGGCCGCCTTCCACATGTTGAAACGCGGATTGAGCATGCGCGACACGCCTTCCACCACCACCATGGTCTTCTGCAGCATCACCAGTTCCGGCCGTGTTTCCATGTCGAAAAGCTCGGTCACTTCAAACAGCAGCGTCAGAAGCTTGCCCATGGAGATTGTCTCGGCCGGCTGGCCGTGAATCGGTTCGCCAATGGCGCGGATCGCCTGCGCGAAGCTCGCTTTATCGTGGTGGCCAGGCACATAGCCCGCCTCGAAATGCACTTCCGCCACCCGCATGTAATCGCGGGTAATGAAGCCATAGAGGATTTCGGCGAGGAAGCGGCGTTCCTTTTTGCCAAGGCGTCCGGCAATGCCCATGTCCACGGCAACAATCATGCCCTGGGCATCGACGAAGAGATTGCCGGGGTGCATGTCGGCATGGAAAAAACCGTCGCGCAGCGTGTGCCGCAGGAAAGACTGGATCAGGGTGTCGGCGAGCTGGTTCAGGTCGTGACCGGCAGCCTTTAGCCCCTCGATATCGGACATCTTGACGCCGTCGATCCACTCCATGGTGACGACATCGCGCCCGGTGCGTTCCCAGTCGACCTCGGGAACGCGGAATCCGGGGTCGTCCTTGGTGTTTTCCGCCAGTTCGGAAAGGGCTGCGGCCTCAAGCCGCAGATCCATCTCGATCTTGGTCGTCTGCTCCAGCGTGCGGGTGACCTCGACCGGTCGCAGGCGGCGGGCGGAGCGGACGAAGCGCTGCTGCAGGTCGGCGATCAAATACATCGCCTCGAGATCGTTCTGGAAACGCTGGCGCACGCCGGGGCGGATAACCTTGACGGCGACCTTGCGCGGCCCCTTGGGTGTATCCACCATTGCCGGATGCACCTGGGCGATGGAGGCGGCGGCGATCGGATCGCCGAATTCCCTGTAGAGATCAGAAACCGATCGTCCGAGCGAACCTTCGATATTGGCCTTCGCGGCGGCGGCCGGGAAAAAGGCCATGCGGTCCTGAAGACTTGCAAGATCATCGGCGAAGTCAGCACCCACCACATCCGGCCGGGTGGCGAGAAACTGACCCATCTTCACATAAGAAGGTCCAAGCCGTTCGACGGCCACGGCCAGCCGGTCGCTGCGCTGGGCCCGTTTCGCCTTGCTGCGGGCGAACGGCTTCAGCAGCGTTTTCAGCAATTGTGCGGGAGCAGGAAGATCATCGGATGGCAAGGCCAGCACGACGCCTTCGCGCACGAGAACCCAGCCCACCCTTGCGAGGCGGAAATATGCGCCCAAAGTGCTCATGCTTATGCTTGTCTCCTGCTTCTGCCAGCCATGCGCCTTAAAGCTTCCAGCCGGAATGCAGGGCGGCGATGCCGCCGGTGTAATTGGTGTAGGTCACGCGGGAGAAGCCGGCGGTGCGGATCATCGATGCAAAATCTTCCTGATTGGGGAATTTGCGAATCGACTCGACCAGATATTGATAGGGTTCGGCGTCACCGGTGATCATCTTGCCGAATTGTGGAATGGCATTGAACGACCAGGCGTCATAGACGCGATCGAGAAGCGGCATTTCGACTTCGGAGAATTCCAGCACCAGCAACCGCCCGCCACGCTTCAGCACGCGGTGGGCCTCCTTCAGCGCGGCGTCGATGCGCGGCACGTTGCGAATGCCGAAGGCGACGGTATAGGCATCGAAGCTATTCGCCTCGAAGGGCAGTTCCTCGGCATTGGCCTCAACGAAGGTCAGATTGTCGGAGAGTTTCTTTTTTGCCGCGCGCTCTTCGCCCACAGCCAGCATCGAGCCGTTAATGTCGAGAACGGTGGCGTGCGCCAGGCGATTGGAGGCTTCAACGATGCGGAAGGCGATATCGCCGGTGCCGCCCGCCACGTCCAGCACCTTGTAGGAGGCGTCCTTGCGCGGCGAAAGCGAGGAGACCATGGCGTCCTTCCACAGCCGGTGCAGGCCCGCCGACATCACGTCATTCATGATATCGTAGCGTTTGGCCACCTTGTGGAAGACTTCGTTGACCAGCCCCTGCTTTTTGCCTTCGTCCACCTTGTGGAAGCCATAGGACGTTTCCATGCCACCTTCTGCGGTCGTACGGGCGTCGGTCATCGTCTGTCTCCATATTTATTGCGTGGCGGACCATAGCGGAAACGCCACGGCGGCGCTATCTGTTGCCGCATAGCTTAAGCGCGACATTTCGCGTGCATTGTATAGACCACATGGTCCTAACGATAAACTGCCGGATAAGCCAGATGCCAGAATTGCCAGAAGTCGAAACCGTCAGGCGCGGCCTCGCCCCAGCCATGGAAGGCGCAAGGGTCCGCAAGCTCCATCTTGGCCGCCCGGATCTGCGTTTTCCGTTTCCGGAAGATTTCGCGGCGCTTATTGAAGGCAAGGCGATCCTGTCTCTCGGCCGCCGGGCGAAATACCTCCTGATCGAGCTGGAGGACGGGCTGACCATCGTTGCCCATCTCGGCATGTCCGGTTCGTTCCGCATCGAGGCGGAAGTGGATGAAGCCGGCAATACGTCCGGCGCTTTTCATTATGCCCGCTCGAAGGACGGCAAGCACGACCATGTCGTCTTTCATCTGGAAAGGGGCGGAGAGCGTGCCTGTGTCGTCTATAATGATCCGCGTCGCTTCGGCTTCATGCATCTGGTGGAGCGCAACAGGCTTGATCTTTACCCGGCCTTTGCGGAGCTGGGGCCGGAACCAACAGGCAATGCGCTGAGCGCCGATTATCTGGCGAGCCGGTTCGATGGCAAAAGCCAGCCGTTGAAAAGTACGCTGCTGGACCAGAAGGTGATTGCCGGTCTCGGCAACATCTATGTCTGCGAGGCACTGTGGCGCGCCCATCTTTCACCCCTGCGGGCGGCGGGAACACTGGTCACGAAAACCGGCAAACCCAAAGCGCAGCTAGTTGAACTGACGGAGAAGATCCGCGATGTCATCGCGGATGCGATCGCCGCTGGCGGCTCTTCCCTGCGCGACCATATCCAGACGGACGGAACGCTTGGTTATTTTCAGCATTCCTTTTCGGTCTACGATCAGGAGGGCCAGCCTTGCCGGACACCCGGCTGCGGGGGTACGGTTGAAAGAGTGGTGCAGGCCGGTCGTTCGACCTTTTATTGCGCCGCCTGCCAGAAGTGACTGAGCCGGAAAACAACGGGCCGGAAATAGCGGAGAAGGGAGACTGCCGTGGATTATGAAACGATACTGGTCGAGAAACGCGATGAGGTGGGCGTCATCACGCTCAACCGCCCGAAAGCGCTCAACGCTCTCAATTCGGTGCTTCTGAAGGAACTTCGGCACATTCTCTCTTCATTTTCCGCCGATGATTCCATCGGTGCCATCATCATCACCGGCTCGGAAAAGGCATTTGCCGCAGGCGCCGACATCAAGGAGATGCAGGGGCTGGATTTCGTCGATGCCTATGTCGGTGATTTTCTCGGCGGCTGGGACGAGGTCGCGGCGACGAGGAAGCCGGTCATCGCCGCCGTTTCCGGTTTTGCGCTCGGCGGTGGCTGCGAACTGGCGATGATGTGCGATTTCATCATCGCGTCTGATACGGCAAAGTTCGGTCAGCCGGAGATCACGCTGGGCGTCATTCCCGGCATGGGCGGCTCACAGCGCCTCACGCGGGCGGTGGGCAAGGCAAAGGCGATGGATCTGGTTTTGACCGGGCGCATGATGGATGCGGCCGAGGCCGAGCGCGCCGGGCTCGTCTCGCGCATCGTGCCCGCGGAAAAACTGATGGAGGAGGCCGTGGAGGCCGCCACCCGCATTGCCTCGCTGTCACGCGCCTCGGTTCTCATGGCCAAGGAAAGCGTCAATCGCTCCTTCGAGGTCCCGCTTGCGGAAGGGCTGCGATATGAAAGGCGATCCTTCCAGTCGCTTTTCGCCACGGCGGATCAGAAGGAGGGCATGGCCGCCTTCGTCGAAAAGCGCAAACCCGTTTTCCGGAATCGCTAAGGATTCGGAATATCGGCGCTTTTAGCGTTTTGCGCGTTGACGGGTGCGCGCTTTAGCGGTATATGCCCGCCCACGGTTAAGGAAAGCCATCCGGCTTGTCCGAAATTACTCCCGCATTCTTGGGTTACGTGAGGTCTTCGAACGACCCGATCCTCTGGTTGCGGAATTTGGTTTGAATTCGAAGAGAGGCATACATGGCCAATACAACTTCGGCGAAAAAGGCGACCCGCAAGATCGCTCGCCGTACCGCAGTCAACAAGGCTCGCCGTTCGCGCGTTCGTGGCTTCATCCGCAAGGTCGAGGAAGCAATCGCTACCGGTGATCTCGCAGTCGCTACCGAAGCTCTGAAGGCTGCTCAGCCGGAGATCCAGCGCGCCGCGACCAAGGGCGTTCTGCACGGCAACACGGCATCCCGCAAGGTGTCGCGTCTCGCACAGCGCGTGAAGGCTCTTTCCGCCTAATCCGGCTAATCACAAATAATTATTCAAAAAGCCTGGTCTTTTGACCGGGCTTTTTCTGATTCTAACCGCATGTTAATCTTTCCTACCGTAACGTGACAAACGCGTGTCAGATGGACGACAGGAAAAATGAAGTAAAAACAAATACTTGCCGGAGGTCTTCCGGAAAATGAGAAGCTTTCTCTACGGAAGTCGGGACAAGTTTTGAGTCAAGAAGATTTTTATTTTTTTGCCAAAAGCGGCTCTCAAAAATTGCCAAAATTGAATCTCATTGATTCATAAGCGATTCTGCTTCGCACCTCGTCGGTGATGCAAAACGGCCTTTGTGAGTCAATGGCCGATCTGAGTTTTTGCAGAAAAAACGCCATTGATCTCTCACCACGATCCTGCCTAAATGCATTCCAACAAGGGGTGCGGATCTCAGTCCACAGATTATCTCGATGATCGTATCGACGATATTCACCTTCTTGCTGGCGGGTCTTTCGAGATCCGTTTTCTCAGGTCATGGAGCTTTTTGTGCCGTTTCGGTCTCGGAACGGGCAGGGGTTTTTTGTCCTCAAGAATGCGCCTTAAGGTTGTAACGAAAGGAGCGTTTTTAGCGTGTCGCAGGCCTCTCCATGAAGGGGAGGGAAATGGGATAACCGGCTCGCAAACGAGTAGTAGCCTTTGACGTT